>JAKQKY010000115.1 GCA_029560415.1 Bacteroidota bacterium
AGCCAGCACTTTGATCTGGGCGGCACCGAAGTTTGCGGAGGAATTGAACGAACGGCTGAGTTTTTTAAAAGTTAAAAAATCTATAGCGTCCTTTTTAAATAACTGCAGTTTGAGCGACTGCCATACGCCTGACGAAACATCCGGCTGATAATTATCAAGGGCTGTTCTCAGGTAATCATCAAATTTTTTCGGACTGTTATTTAAAAATTCATTCATTTTATTTTGTTCACTTACTTTTTCGATAATTTGTCTTGTATAATTTTCCGTGCTTTGGATAGTTGCGATTTTGAGGTTCCTACGGTGATATTCAGCATTTCGGCAATTTCTTTATGTTTGTAACCTTCCACCACATACAAGTTCAGCACTATTTTATATCCCTGAGGCATTTGTTGCATGGCATTCAAAATCTCCTCCACAGAATGATTGTCGGTGATATCATAATTATTATCTTCTTCAATCTCGGTTTCGGCAATGTTTTCGATGTCGGCATGGAAATAATGTTTCAGATTTTTCCGGTAGTTGTTGATGGAAGTGTTAACCACTATCCTCCGTATCCATTGGTCTATCGATCCTTCGCTCCGGTATGACTGTATCTGCGACAGCACCGTCATAAAGGCTTCCATCAATACATCTTCTGCCTCATCCTTACTTTTGCAATACCTCAAACAAACGCCCATCATAGCTGCCTTATATTTTTCAAAGAGGAATTTTTGCGCTTTCCTGTTACCGGCAATGCATCCCTCAATAATATTTCTGTCAAGGCTCATCTACGATTGTTTTAGACAATAAAAATATTAAAAAGGTTGTTTGACCTTTATTTTTTTTTTGGAAAATAACCATATTGAAACAAAAGTTCTGTATTAATTGCTATATTTGTTGTTCTGCAAAATTAGTTACTAAATTTAAAAATTATATGAATATGGGAAATGTACTAAGTAATTTGAAACCGACTGCATTATGGAAAAATTTTGAGGACATCTGCAGCATTCCTCACCCTTCAACACATGAAGAAAAATTAAGGGAACACGTTCTTGCCTGGGCTAAAACCCACCAGCTTGAATGTTCAGTGGATGATACCGGAAATGTTATTGTTCGCAAACCCGCCACTCCCGGTATGGAAAACCGCAAAGGCATTATCCTGCAGGCGCATCTCGACATGGTTCCCCAGGCCAATTCTGATATTCAGCACGATTTTACAATCGATCCGATAAAACCCCGCATTGATGGTGACTGGGTAACCGCAACGGGAACCACCCTCGGTGCCGACAACGGCATTGGCATGGCTGCCGCTATGGCAGTGCTTGAAGCCACCGACCTGCAGCACGGCCCGCTCGAAATGCTGCTTACCGTGGATGAAGAAACCGGCATGACCGGCGCCTTTGGCCTGAAGGAAGGCCTGCTGAAAGGCGATATTCTGCTGAACCTTGATACGGAGGAAGAAGGCGACCTCTGCGTGGGCTGTGCAGGCGGTACCAATGCAAACATGAAATTCTACTACGACGAAAAACCGGTAGCCGGTAATGTGGAAGCCCTGAATATTTCTGTGAAAGGCCTCAAAGGAGGACATTCCGGCGTGGATATCCACCTCGAAAGGGCTAACTCCAACAAACTGCTCAACCGTATTCTTTGGTATGCATATAATAATCTGGGAATGCGGCTGTCCAGCATCAACGGTGGAAGCCTGCGTAATGCCATCCCGCGCGAATCTTTTGCCGTGGTTACCTTGCCAAAAGAAAACGTGGATAAATTCAAACAGTTTGTTAAAGAGTTTTCTGAAATTGTCATCAACGAATATAAAAATGTGGAGGACAATATCACGATTCTGGCGGAACCTGTGGAATTACCCAAAACTATTATCGACAATGTAACAACCAACAACCTGCTGGATGCCATTTATGGCACACCAAACGGCGTAATCAGAATGAGCCAGGATATGAAAGGCCTGGTGGAAACCTCTACCAACCTGGCTATTG
>JAKQKY010000116.1 GCA_029560415.1 Bacteroidota bacterium
TATTTTCATTGAGCAGATCATAAGCCTGTAATTTGATGGAAGCATTTTTCTTTTTAAAGAGTTGCTTTTCCAGGGTACTGTTGATGATCAGCGGGTTGGCGTTCACGTTACCTGCATAACCCGAATTGATCGTTTTATCCAGGTCGTAACTGAAGATGATATCTGCAGGAAAAAAGATCCTCGAAGAATGCGACAAGCTCCAGGCATTCGTATTGAGGTTTTGCAGGTTGCTAGAGCTAATGGAATACTTAGTGGTATTCAATGCGTAATTCACACCAGCACTGGTTTCCAGCCATTTTTTTATTTTGATATCCACGGCCAGTCGTTGTGCAAACACCCAGTTACGGCCGATATTCTTTTCGCCTTTCAGGTAAGAAACATTGTTGTTATAAGTTAGATTACCACCCAGGTTGAATACGTATTTCCTGTTTTGTTTCGGGCGGGAGATATTGTAAAATCCACTGGCCGTAAAAAATCCATCACTGTTGAGATACCGGGTTTCCTGGCTGCTAAAACCAATCGGTGTGGTATTGGTAACGATCTTGTCTTTCGTAAAAGAAAAGAGTACGTTTCCGAAAAATACATTCCCGCTGATGAAATCAAAATTATTATAGCGCATGCTGAACGTATTGGTGAACTCCGGTTTCAGGTCAGGATTACCGATCGTGATATACTGCGGGTTCGATACATCCGCAACGGGTTGCAACTGGCTGAAAGAAGGCTGGCTGGTGCTTCCATTGTAGTTGAGGTTGAAGGAACGGCTCCTCGAAAAATTATAAGCAAAGCGGATCACCGGGTAATAATTCACCAGGTGCTGCGTATAATTTGTTTTAATTCCGGTTAGGGTATTGCTTGAGATCGTTGCTGGCTGAACGGCCAACCCGATGGTGTAATTGTATTTCTTTTCAGTGGTGCGGAAATTCACACCAAAGCGATTCGTCGTGTACACGTTATCGTAAATATTGCTGAGTGTATCCACATAGGTTTTTCCCCCGTTTTGCGGATCGATGGCATAGGTTTTTTTATCATTACCCGTGTATTGGCGATTATAGGCATAATTGAATTCGAGGCTACGTTTCTTACTAAGTGGTTCTACATACGAAGTACGAATACCATAACTGTGGTTGTTATTGTCCTGGTTAACCTGCTGGATATAGCTGCTGTCGAAAATGTTCCCATTGAAATAATACGTATTGTCATTTTCAATATCATCTGTTCCTTCGGTTGATGAACGACCAGCATTTACATTCACCGAAAGGGTTCTGCCTTTTTTATGAAAACGGTGGTTGAACAGGATATTGCCGTTGAAGTTAGGCGACTTTGAATCGGCGATTTCGAAGATATTTCCTTCGTTGAGCAGGTTCTGTTTGGCATCAGTGATGTTGCTGGTAGAAACGAAGCGGGTGGCCGATTTACGATACGTGACCGATGGATTTACTTTCAGGTAATTGAACGAATCTATTTTATATTCCAGGTTGAAAGAAAACCGGTGGTTGTCGGCTACTGTATAATCATCCTGTTTGCGGGTATTGATATTCGTTAGGTTCTGGAATGAATTCTGTTGCGTGATGTCTTTTAGGGTTGAAGTTCCTTTTTCAGAAAAACTGTAACTACCATATACCGATACTTTTTTGCCCCATTCATCGCGGTAGTTCAGCCCGATCGATTTAGTGGTGCCGATACCATCGCTGGCGCCCAAATTACCCAATGCAGAAGCCACCCCACCACCGCCCTGCCCGATGCCCATGCCACGGGCCATGCTGCTGATCATGTTCCCCATGCTGCCGCCGATGGACCCGAAATTAAACAAGCTGGCATTCGTATTATTGAGGTTCCCGAGAATGGAGATCTGTTGGTTATTGTTGAATTTATTCACTGATAAAGAAGTTACATAACGGTCTTCTGTACCCGCACCTGCTGTGAGGTTCCCGAAATAGCCTTTGTTGCGGTCTTTCTTAAGTTGTATGTTCAGTGTCTTGGAAGGATCTCCGTCTTTTATACCGGTGAAGGCCGACTGGTCACCATAGTCATCAATGATCTGGATCTTATCTACCATATCGGCATTCAGCTCCCGTGTGGCCGTGGTTACATCCCCGCCAAAAAATTCCTTTCCGTTTACTTTTACTTTGGTTACCTGTTTGCCCTGGGCCGTAACGGTACCGTCTTTATCAACCTGTACACCAGGTAATTTTTTCAGCACTTCTTCTACATTGTCATTCTTCCTGTACATGGTACTGTCTACCACATACGAAACCGTATCTTCTTTGATCTGTATTTTGGATGATTCCAATGTTACATTTTCCAGGGTGTTGTTTCCAGGGATCAATACAATACCCGTGGCTTGTTGTATGCCCGATGTTCCGCTGAAGTCATATGCATTCATGAAGGCACTGTATCCTACATAGGAAACCTGGATTCCGATACTGGTCGGCTTGACCGCATTAAAACTGAAATCTCCGTTATCTGCTGTAAGCGTTTTCAAACTGTCTTTGCTGCCTTTATAATAAAGGATCACTGAGGCTTTTGGTAATGCTTTTCCTTCAGCATTTTTTACGGTACCCTTTACCGTGATGAGTTGTTGGGAGAAGGCGGGAATGGCCAGGACAATCAGTAAG
>JAKQKY010000166.1 GCA_029560415.1 Bacteroidota bacterium
TGTTCCTACCGGCATTGTAACAACTGAGATGGCCATCGCTGCAAGAAAAAGAGATCAGAAAAATGAGGTCTGCCACAAGTGTGGTAAAGAAGGTCATGACATGGACGCCCTCTATTGCAAGAAGTGTGGTGAGTTGTTGTAGGGGAGGAGTAGTTTGTTTTTTATTCTATGATCTTATTGCAGAATAGTTCTACGGTCTCTTTATTTTTATCCGTACACGCAATCACAATTTTTTCATTCTCACCATTGATGGTTGACTCCAGCACGATCTCAAAAAGGCTGCCTTGAACAGGTTCTGTTGTTGTTTTTCGGTTTACCAGTTTTTTTATTGTGGCAACGACAGCATTAAAAACACTGGCAATTTTTGATGCAGGCATCCCGGAAGGCATTACCGGATCTGGTTTGATGGTCAATGCCTGGTGGTGCTTCGCATGTATGCTTACCACTTTGTCACGTTCTGTTGTGAAATGCTCCATTGCTGTTGTGCCTTGAACCAGCATAAACATCAACAGGTCCGGATACAGCAGCATTTGCATCTCCATCTTTTTATCTGCAAAGGTTTGCCCTGCCTCCTGCAATATACTGTCCAGTTCTGTAATACCATAAAAGTATGCAATCACAGAGCGTTGGCTTCTGTCATAATTGGGCGTAGCATACAGCGGTTCTCCCAGCAGATCTTTGTTGATGTGGATCCATTTCATTGTTGTTCATTTTAATTGGTGTGACACGCTGTAGTGTAAGTGGCGTGAAGAAAACATCTTTTGCAAAAATTATGACAGCAGAAAAATTAAAATACAGACTGCATTTTATTTTGACATGCTCACCTTCCAGATCGTATTGCTTGCATCATCCGTTACCAGCATAGTTCCGTCTTTTGTGACCAGCACACAAACCGGACGCCCGTATACTTCACTGTTAGTACTGTCTTTAATAAAGCCTGTTAAAAAATCTTCTGCCGGGCCTGTTGGTTTACCAGCAGCAAATGGAACAAATACTACCTTATAACCAACCAGCGCCGACCTGTTCCATGATCCATGTTGTGCTACAAAAGCACCGTTCTTATATTTGGCAGGAAACAGATCTTTATCATAAAACGCCAGCCCGAGTGAGGCGGTATGAGAACCCACTGCTACATCAGGAATGACTGTTTTGCTGACTAAATCCGGTCGCTGCTGATCCTTCATCCTCGGATCTTCGTGCTTGCCGAAGTAAGTGTAAGGCCAGCCATAAAATCCACCCGGTTGCACACTGGTAATGTAATCTGGAACAAGATCGTCACCGAGAGCATCTCTTTCATTCACTGCTGTCCATAAGGTATTTGTTCCCGGGTACCAATCCATACCAACGGGATTGCGTAGCCCTGCAGCATTAATTTTTTCACCGCCGCCATCAGGGTTCACTTCTAAAATATTAGCCCTGCGTACTTCATGTTCCATTCCATTTTCTCCCACATTACTTCCGGAACCGACTGAGATGTATATTTTGCTGCCTTCTTTATTAGCGATCATATTTCTTGTCCAGTGATTGTTGTAACCACCAGCCGGCAATGAAACG
>JAKQKY010000167.1 GCA_029560415.1 Bacteroidota bacterium
TGTTCCTACCGGCATTGTAACAACTGAGATGGCCATCGCTGCAAGAAAAAGAGATCAGAAAAATGAGGTCTGCCACAAGTGTGGTAAAGAAGGTCATGACATGGACGCCCTCTATTGCAAGAAGTGTGGTGAGTTGTTGTAATTGTACAAGTGAAATTTTTATTCGTTAAGGTATGATCTTGCTGCAAAACATGTCAACAACCTCCCTGTTTTTATCTGTACAGGCAATCACAATTTTTTCATTCTCACCATTGATGGTTGATTCCAGCACGATCTCAAAAAGACTTCCCTGGACCGGTTTGGTTTTTCTCTTTCCTTTTACCAGCTTTGTTATTGCTGCAACAATTTTATTATAAGCACTCACCATTTTGGATGCAGAAACCCTTGGTTCAGGAACCGTGTCTTTCCTGATACTTAGTGCCTGGTGATGCCTGGTATTTATTTTTACCACTTTATCCCGTTCAATTGTAAAATGCTCCCTGGCTTCTGTGCCTTGCACCAGCATAAACATCAGGAGGTCGGGGTACAGCAACATTTGCAATTCCATATTTTTAGCAGGAAAGACTTCACCTGTCTCCGCCAGTGTATTATCCAGTTCTGTAATACCATATAGGTATTCTACTACAGAACGCTGGCTTCCCTCTTCATAATTTGGCGTGGCGTACAGCGGTTGTCCCAACAGTTCTTTATTGATATGTATCCATTTCATCGTTGTACTTTTTAGAAGGCGTGACTGGCATATGGGCAACGGGTATTTTGGTAAAGTGGGTGCTTAACCAAATATACACCGAATGGGAATGGCAGGAGGGAATAGTTTACAGGCCGGGTTGCAGTAAAATTATTTCAGATGAAACGCTAAGTCAAAGCATTGTTTTTTTTGAAGTTTATTTAATAACATGTCCTGTGTTGGGAAACTCAGGACAGATGGAGGGAAATTCGGATGTTTGTTATTTTGACATGCTTACTTTCCATATCGTATTACTTGCATCATCTGTCACCAGCATACTCCCATCCTTCGTGATCATTACGCAAACCGGCCGGCCATATACTTCACTGTTAGTAGTGTCTTTAATAAAGCCAGTTAAAAAATCTTCTGGTGCACCAGTTGGTTTTCCATCAGCAAATGGAATAAAGAGAACCTTATAACCAACCAGGGATGACCTGTTCCATGATCCGTGTTGTGCTACAAAAGCGCCGTTCTTATATTTGCCAGGAAACAGATCTTTATCATAAAAGGCCAGCCCGAGAGAGGCGGTATGAGAACCCACTGCTACATCAGGAATGATTGTTTTGCTGACTAAATCCGGTCGCTGCTGATCCTTCATCCTTGGATCTTCGTGCTTACCGAAGTAGGCGTAAGGCCAGCCATAAAATCCACCCGGTTGCACACTGGTAATGTAATCTGGAACAAGATCGTCACCGAGACCATCTCTTTCATTCACTGCTGTCCATAAGGTATTTGTTCCCGGATACCAATCCATACCAACGGGATTGCGTAGCCCTGCAGCATAAATTTTTTCACCGCTGCCATCAGGGTTCACTTCTAAAATATTGGCCCTGCGTACTTCATGTTCCATTCCATTTTCTCCCACATTACTTCCGGAACCGACTGAGATGTATATTTTGCTGCCTTCTTTATTAGCGATCATATTTCTTGTCCAGTGATTGTTGTAACCACCAGCCGGCAATGAAACG
>JAKQKY010000144.1 GCA_029560415.1 Bacteroidota bacterium
AGCAGGTACACGTTGCCGTTAACAAGCCCGGTAAGGAGAGACATGCCAAAAATGAAGGCATTGCAATAGAGCATGCCGTTACGTTTGTGTTCAACCGGGCCGGGGCTATCGGTAATACTCACACACAAAGCGCCGGTGGCCATGGTTAACCCGATCTCTATTCGACCGAAGTATGCAGCAATGATCACCGGCAGGATGATCTCTAATGTAATACGGATACCATCAGCCAGGAATTGACTGAACAAGAAGTTTTGTAGTTGTTGATTATTATTTTGAATGGCCACCATGTGATTAAATCTAAGTACCGTTGTCTTCCTGGTTTCTATGCTGTGGATGCGTTGTTATTTTTTTCCTTCCCATTCTTTATAAAACTGGTTAAGGAAATCCTGCATAAAGGTATGACGTTGTGCAGCCATTTTTTTTCCTGCTGAAGTATTCATCATGTCTTTCAGCCTCAGTAGTTTTTCATAAAAATGATTGATGGTGGGAGAAGTTGATTTTTTGTAGGCCTGTCGACTCATGGTGAGATCGGGTTTTATGGCAGGATTGTATATTTCCCTGTTCTTATATCCACCATATTGAAAGGCCCTGGCGATCCCAATGGCACCCATAGCATCCAACCTGTCGGCATCCTGTACCACAGCCAGTTCAGGTGAAAAAAAGCGACGACTTTCATTACCACCTTTGAAAGAAATATGACGGATGATCTGTTCTACATGATTGATGATGGGCTCATCCACAGCATGTGATTCCAAAAACTGCCTGGCTTTGGCAGGACCAATGTTTTCATCACCATCATGAAATTTCGCATCGGCAATATCGTGCAATAGGGCACCTAGTTCAACGATGAGCATATTTACTTTTTCTGATTCGGCAATGTGTTTTGCATTTTGATGTACCCTTTCAATATGCCACCAGTCGTGCCCGGCTTCTGCACCTTTCAGTTCTTTTTTTACATACTGGATCGTTTTGCTGATGATGTCCTGTTCTTTCATGATGTTGATTTGCGGATTATTCGTCTAAACTACATAAATATTCCCTTTGAAATTTTACCGATTTGTTTGTTTTCATGTATTTCCAACCGGTTTAAAATGGCTCATTTTTTTGCCGTTCATCCAAAAACATCAGAAATAATTTTGTTGTTTGAAATTTTTTTTCATTTTTGCATCTTACAATTCTACGAATATGAAGTTCTAATCACGTTTGGATCTTAATTCCGAACGAACTGCTATCCATCTCTGCAACGATCACGGTCGTTGGACTTTTACTGTATATATTATTTTACTTTTAATCATTCATCTGTTTTTATGAATAAGACTTCATCATTTCGTATTTCAAATATCTGGTCCATTATAAAGCAGTCTCTTGCCGGCGAGCACCAGGACTATACAACAGGCAGCATTCGTAGAGCCGTGATCCTGCTGGCCATACCCATGATGCTGGAAATGTGCATGGAAAGTGTGTTTGCAGTGGTTGATATATTTTTCGTGAGCCATCTTGGAAAGCATGCTACTTCTGTTGTGGGTTTAACAGAATCGGTCATAACCATTGTTTACTCACTGGCCATCGGAATCAGTATGGCGGCAACCGCCACCGTAGCGAGACGTGTGGGTGAAAAGGATCCTGAGGCTGCCACCAAAGCGGGCATGCAGGCGATCTTTATTTCTTTTGTGATCACGTTGCTGGTAAGCATTCCAGGATTTATCTATGCCGGTGAT
>JAKQKY010000147.1 GCA_029560415.1 Bacteroidota bacterium
TCATTGTCAAGTTCTGTCTGCCACACCTGTTTGGCATTTTCGGTCATCACCAATGAAATTTCGTCTATGGCCTTTCCCGCCTGCAATAGTTTTGTTAATAAAACCTTCGCATACACAGAACCACTGGCACCTGTTACCGCAACTACAATTTTTTGCATTATTTTTCCGTTTATATTGGTCTAAGCTACTAAACAAATCAATGATGAAAAAGGTTATCGGTTTTTTGATGCTGTTTTTTACCATCGCCTTGATGTATTCTTTCAACGAACCTGCCAAGGAAAAAATCAACTGGATCAGCATGTCGAAGTTAAATGAGCTATATGCCCAATCGCCAAAACCGATCCTGATCGACGTATACACCACATGGTGTGGCTGGTGCAAGGAAATGGACCGTACAACGTATAAGAATAAGAAACTGACCACCTATGTAAATGAGCATTATTATGCGGTGAAAATGGATGCAGAATCATCCGCACAGATCGTCTTCAATAAAAAATCATACACAACCAGCGACCTCGCCACTTATTTGCTCATGGGCGATATGTCGTTTCCAACCACCGTTTTTCTCCCTACCATCGACGCAAAACCTGCTCCTTTGGCCGGCTACCTCAATGCAGCCGATATGGAAGCTCCTTTGAAATTTTTTGGGGAAGGTGCTCACCAGCAACAGACCTTTGTGGAATTTAATAAGAAGATGAAGAAGGAGTGGAGGTAAGAGAGGATGCTGGATATTGGATGCTGGATACTGGATACCTTCGTAACTTTAGCCAATGGCTACTGCTTCTTCTATGCTTCAGCGAAGGTTGGGGCTTTTTCAGTCTACCGTAATAAACATGATCGATATGGTGGGCATTGGCCCATTCATTACCCTTCCCATTGTAATGGGGCTGATCGGTGGTATGTACCTATATGCCTGGATCGCAGGGGCCATCCTTTCATTGGTGGATGCCATGATATGGAGTGAACTGGGAGCTGCTTATCCTTTAGCCGGGGGTAGCTATAATTTTTTAAAGGAAGCTTATGGTAAGAACGGGGCAGGGAAAATGATGAGCTTCCTGTATGTTTGGCAAACCGTTATACAAGCCCCGCTGGTGGCCGCTTCTGCAGCGATCGGCTTTTCAGCTTATTTCGTTTACCTTGTCCCATTAGAACCATGGCAACAAAAAGCCATATCCGGTACCGTTATACTCTTCATCAGTTTTTTATTGTATCGGAAAATTGACAGCATCGGCCGCATCGGAATTTTATTATGGGCAGGTGTGATCGCTACGCTGGGCTGGATCATTTATGGTGGATTAAGTCATGGAAACATTTTGCAACCATTGAGAGATTTTCCTTCTTCCTTCAGTTGGGAAGTATTGGGTTCGTTTGCGTTCGGACAAGCCTGTGTTAAAACGATCTATAGTTACCTTGGTTATTATAATGTTTGTCACCTCGGTGGCGAGATCAAAGATCCTGGGCGCAATATTCCAAAGAGTATGTTCATATCTGTTATTGGCATTGCGTTTCTTTACCTGGCTATGAACCTGAGTGTAGGCAGTGTCATTTCCTGGCAGGAAATAAAAGGCTGGCAGGATAGCGGTCAGAATAATTTTGTGGTAAGTGTTTTCATCGAACGACTCTATGGAAATACCGCAGGCATTGTAGCCACCATCATGATCTTGTGGGTTGCCCTGGCGTCGTTGTTTGCTGTGATGCTGGGTTATTCCCGCGTACCCTATGCTGCTGCAGTAGATGGCGCTTTCTTTTCCGTGTTTGCCAAACTGCATCCGACAAAAAATTTTCCTTACGTATCCTTGCTGCTGTTAACCGCACTGGCATTTATTTTCAGTTTACTGTTCAGAATGGGCGATATCATCAGCGGCATACTTGCCATGCGCATCATGGTACAGTTTGTTGGACAGGCAGCCGGGATCGTTTTACTCCGGGAAAGAAATGGCAGCAGGCATTTGCCTTATAAAATGCCGGCTTACCCTATTCCTGTGATACTCGTTATTGCCATGTGGTTATTTATTTTTTATGCAACCGGTTTAACCATCATCAGTTCTTTCCTGGCTGTATTTGGAAGTG
>JAKQKY010000149.1 GCA_029560415.1 Bacteroidota bacterium
CCACCGAGCTGTTTTCCATATAGGTTGGCCTGATGGCCTCATGCGCTTCCTGTGCGCTTTCATTCTTATTCTTGTATTTTCTTACCTGCAGGTAACGGTCACCGAAACTCTTCCTGATCTCGGCCTTGATGCCGTCCATAGCGGTTTCACCAAGGTTCACACTGTCGGTACGCATATAGGTGATCTTACCACTTTCATAGAGTCTTTGTGCCAACAACATCGTTTTACTTACGCCATAGCCGAGTTTACGGCTGGCTTCCTGTTGCAGGGTACTGGTAGTGAAAGGCGCTGCCGGCGTACGTTTACCAGGCTTTACCTGTATGTCTTTAACCGTATACTTTGCGCCGATGCAACTTTGCAGAAATTTTTCAGCCGCTTCTGATTCAGTGTAACGGGTGCCTTCGGCTTTAAATACAACGGTGCGTTGGTTAATATCCGTGGCGGCCAGGCTGGCTTCTACTTTAAAACTGCCCACGGCATTGAACTGGTTGATCTCTCTTTCTTTTTCAACAATAAGCTTCACAGCCACACTCTGTACCCTTCCTGCACTGAGTCCGCCCTGCTGGCCGATCTTGCGCCAGAGTACCGGGCTCAATTCAAAACCCACGATGCGGTCGAGTACCCGGCGGGCCTGTTGGGCATTCACCAGGTTCATGTTGATGGTTCGGGGATTCTGTACCGCCTTTTCAATGGCAGGTTTGGTAATTTCATGAAACACGATGCGCTTGGTGGTCTTCGGGTCCAGGTTCAGCACTTCGGCCAGGTGCCAGCTGATGCTTTCTCCTTCACGGTCCTCATCCGATGCCAGCCACACTTCCTGGCTTTTTTTGGCCAGGCTTTTTAAATCGCTCACCACCTTGGTTTTATCGGGCGATATAATGTATTTAGGCATGAAATTATTGTTGATATCAATGCCCATATCATTTTTCTCGAGGTCACGGATATGGCCATAGCAACTTTTCACCTCAAAATCCTTCCCGAGTATCCCCTCAATGGTTTTGGCTTTTGCGGGAGACTCCACGATCAATAAATTCTTTGCCATATTTTTTTATTACTTTTTCTTTGTTAACCGGCTGCAGCAGCAGGTCTCAGCATCGTTGTGTCACTCACTTGTACGGCATACCTTTCCTCAGCCATGGCACAAATGAGCATACTTTGCACTATGCAATATTACTTTAAAATTGAAAAATCAAAATTTTTGTTGCGAATCGCACCAATGAACCCACATGATTTTTTAATGATATGTTGGGCACAGCGGCCGTATGATCATCTATAAATACGTATATTTTGAGAGAAGGTTCTTTTATGCGTACGAATAGTTATAAAAAGGCGATGATCTCGTTCCTGATCGCAGGATCTTTATATATTTTACGATGCCCCAGACCCTTGCTGATGCGGAACTGAACATTATAATGCCCGTCTTCTTTCACTTTTATAGCATCCCGCAGCGGTGTTACATCATCATCTTCATCATGAAACCACAATACAGTAGCTTTAATGTTATTTATAGCTCGCCGGATAGAATACCATTCGGCGGGTTTGCCGCTGCTGCTCAGGATCAGGTCTTCAAGCGATTTACGCAGGGTGGGGTTTTTCAGCCCGATGATTTTGAAAGCACTATCGATGGCCGTGGTGGTTTCTGTTGCAGGGGCAATCAACACAAGTTTCTTACGTGCATCATGGGTTATATTTTCAAGGGCCAGGCAAGCGGCCAGTCCGCCAAAGGAATGAGCTATAAAACCGGTGATGGGCCCGTATAAATCCATGATCCTTTTGATCATATCTGCATATTCTACAGCATTCACCGTAGTGCCTTCGCTGGCACCATGTGCCGGGGCATCAAATGCCAGCACTTCATAATTTTTATTGATTAAAGGCGTTACATATTTGTCAAAATTGTGGCAACTGGAAGAAAAGCCATGCAGGATGAGAATTTTTTGATCGCGGGGATGGTTAAACCGGTATCCTTTTACCGATTTACCGTTGAGAAGGAACTGCAATGGCTCGGCCTGGCTAAACACATCGCTCTGTTTAGCCGATTTGAGCAGGGGCGTGGAAAATAACTTGAAGGCTTCTTCACCGGCCTTTTTCTTATTGATAATGCTCAAAGTGTTTAATTTGGCCCTGATAAAACCAAATGCTAGCTTTTTTTGTACATTCATCAATTCAAAGTTAATACATATGAAGATTGCATTAATAGGTGCGGGCAATGTGGCCACGGTTTTAGGCAGAATGTTGCTTAAAAACAACCATACGGTGGTGCAGGTGATCAACCGAAACATCGATCATGCCCAAAAACTCGCCGAAGAACTGCAGGCCGATCATACCGATTTCAATGGTCAACCCGATCTGTCGGCCGACCTCTTCATCATTGCAGTATCTGATTATGCCCTGCAGGAATCTTTGCCTCATTTTTACATCAACGATAAACTGATCGTGCATACCGCCGGCTCAGTTAACAAAGATGTATTAAAGCTGATTTCCAGCAATTATGGCGTTTTATACCCCTTGCAAAGCCTTAGAAAAGAAATGGAGGAGATACCGCCCGTGCCTTTTTTGGTGGATGGAAATAATGAAGGCGTATTACAATATATTGAGGCATTCGCCCGCACTTTATCACATGATGTGCAGCGCACCACCGATGAAGAGCGCCTTAAACTACATACCGCAGCCGTTATCGTAAGCAATTTTACCAATCACTTATATGCCATCGCGGAAGATTTCTGTAAAGCCGAGCACATCGATTTTAACATGCTCAAACCACTTATACTGGAAACAGCCCAGCGCATTAAAAGTACTTCACCTGCCGATGTACAAACGGGCCCGGCTGTACGCAAAGACATCCAGACACTCGATAAACATCTACGCCTGCTCGTGAATCATCCAAAATTAAGAACTACTTATTTGAGGTTGAGTGATAGTATTATGAATCCTTAGGGGAACGTTTAAGGGTTTAAAAGTTTAAAAGTTTAAAAGTTTAAAGGTTTAAAGGTTTAAAGGTTTAAAGGTTTAAAGGGTTAAGACGTTCCGAACGTTCAAATTGTTCCAACCCTCAAACCCTTCAACCCTCAAACCCTTCAACCCTTCAACCCTTAAACCTTTAAACCTCCCTAACCTTAATTATGCGGAAATACAATATCTGTTTGAACCCTATACGGGTCAACCGGTTTACCATTCTTATCTATCGGGTCGCCAACATATATTTCATAGGGTGGGGAAGTAGACTTCTTTTTGGCCGATTTTAACCAGTCTTTCAGGGCATCGTAGGCCTGGCTGGTTTCTTCATAAGGCCCATAGTAGTGGGCAACCAGGGCACTATCGCCATTCAGTTTCTTAAATAAAATGTTTTTAGGAAGTTTAGCGGGTTTCTTATCTACCGGCAGGCCGGCCTCAAAAAAGAAAGGGGCTTTCTGGCTTTTATACCAGGCCATGGGCGCACCGGCAATTTTGAGTTTATTCTTTTTGATCACGTCAGCCATTTTTACTCCATAGATCTGCGCCAGTTTCTGGCTAAGCCTTACGCTGTTGAGGGCGCTGTCTTTCACATAGATCACATTATAGCGAATGGCAATGGTATCGGTAATATTGATGATCGGGGCGTTTTTGGCAGGTTCGTTCCTGGGAGTAGGCTTATCTTTCTTTAATATGACCGGCGCTACGGTATCTTTATCGCTTTTTTCTTTGGAATCGCTATTGCAGGAACATAGCAGGACAAGGCACAGCAGGCCTGAAAAAATAGGATTCAGTTTTTTCTGTTGGTTCATAGCAGATGAATTAGATCATTCAGGGGTTAAATAACGTGGCAAAGTAAACAATATGTTTTAGATTTTCCTTAATTGGTAATTTCCTGTAGGTTTGCAATCCGAAATTTGCAGGTATGTATAATATTACGTTTAAGTTTGAACAGAAGGGTTTGGCGCCGGTTACCATCAGCCAGGTAGAGCCGGAACAGTCGATCCTGGAAGTTGCGTTGAAGAATGATATTGAGCTTCATCATAATTGCGGTGGCGTATGCGCCTGCAGTACCTGTCATTTATATGTAGAATCTGGTGAAACCCTTATAGAAGAACTCAGCGACAGGGAAGAGGATTTTATCGATCGGGCCATTAATCCCCGCCTGAATTCACGTTTGGGTTGCCAATGTGTGTTACTGGAAGGTGATGGTGAACTTGTAGTGACCTTACCAGACCAGTCGCAATTCTTAGGGGAATAAAAACCGGTAAGGTTGCCCTGTAAATAAACACCTAATTCATTTATCATAAAATCAAGCATTACATGTCTTTTGAATTACCTATTTACTGGAACGATTATGAAGATATTGCCATTCAACTTTATGAGCGGTTCGGCAATGATTTTGGAGAAGCGCAGATATATCGTATCCGGTTCACCGACCTGCATAAATGGGTACTCGAAATACCAAGCTTCAAGGGAAAGGCAGAAGAGAGCAACGAAGGTCACCTGGAAATGATACAGAGTACCTGGGTGTATGAGTGGAGGGATAACCAGAAGTGATTGATTTGGTGATTTGGTGATTTGAAAATTTGAAGATTTGATAATTTGAAAATTTGGTGATTTGAAAATGTGATAATTAGAAGTGTATAATGAATTTGTAGAGAATGAATCTTCAAATCAATTAATCTTCAAATCGGTTCATCTTCAAATCTTCAAATTGATTCATCTTCAAATTAACCCATCTTCAAATCGCTTCATCTTCAAATCTTCAAATAGAATCATCTTCAAATTGAACCATCTTCAAATAATCCCATCATGAACGTCCTCACAAACTTTAAAAAGATCAAGGCCTTTGTACTGGATGTTGACGGAGTATTAACTGATGGAAGGGTATTGTTACTCAACGATGGACAAATGGCCCGTAGCATGAATATAAAAGACGGCTACGCCTTGCAGTTAGCCATTAAGAAAGGATACCATGTATTGGTGATTTCGGGGGGGGATGATGATGCTGTTAAGACCAGGTTGCAAAAACTGGGTGTTATGGATGTGCATATGAAAGTGGCCGACAAGAAGACTCTTTTAGCCGAATATGTAAATAAGCAAACTCTTACCTGGGAACAGGTTTTATTCATGGGAGATGATATTCCCGACCTGCAGGCGATGCAGATTGCAGGTTTGCCCTGTTGCCCTGCCGATGCAGTACCCGAGATCAAAAGCATTTCACATTATATTTCTCCCATTAATGGCGGTGCCGGTTGTGTGCGTGACATCATCGAAAAAGTGATGAAACTGAATGGCGATTGGGATACGGGTGCCGGCATAGCATCCAGGTAATCCCGATATCAGTTATCTTTAGCACCTGATATTATGGCTCTATCATAATCCTGAATACACTTCATGAAATTATTGTCTGCTTTTTTACGCCTGGTACGTTGGCCCAACCTCGTATTCATCGGGCTCACGCAATGGTTGTATTTCAGCTGTGTGTTTGAAGCAGTGATTCATAACCCGGTAGAAACACAATACCCACTTTTGCCGGTATGGCTGCTCATGGCAGCATCCATTTTAATTGCTGCCGGTGGATATATCATCAACGATTACTTTGATATGCATATCGATTCGGTAAACAAGCCCGATAAAGTTGTGGTTGATAAACATGTGAAACGTCGTTGGGCTATCTTCTGGCATATGTTGTTTTCCATGGCAGGATTATTCATCAGCGCCTTCATCAGCTGGAGATCGGGCACCTGGCTTATCCTGGCTGGTAATATTTTCTGTGTGATCCTGCTTTGGTTTTATTCGACTACGTTCAAAAAAAAATTACTCATTGGCAACATCATCATTTCGGCACTAACGGCGTGGGTTATCCTCGTTTTTTATTTTTATTTCAGTGGCGGTTTATATGCATCTGCAACCTCGGGCTGGTATAATAATCACCATGATTTTGACATCCGTCGCCTGTTCAAATTCACCATTTTATATGCCGGCTTTGCATTTATATTATCTGTTGTTAGGGAAGTGGTGAAAGACCTTGAAGATATGCAGGGCGATGCCCAGTATAATTGTAATACCATGCCCATTGCCTGGGGCGTACCTGCCAGCAAGGTTTTTTCGGCCGTTTGGATCGTTGTAGCTGCTGCAGCCCTGGCCATTGTACAGTTCTATGCCTGGCAATCGGGATGGTGGCCGATTGTATTATATTGTATTTTACTCGTTATTGGGCCACTGTTGTTGATCCTGCGAAAATTACAATTGGCTTCTCAACCGGCAGATTATCGGCATATCAGCAACCTTATCAAATGGGTGATGCTGGCAGGCATCCTTTCTATGTTGTTTTTTAAATTTTTAGTATAAATGAAGTCGAAAAAAATAATCCTGGCTTCCCAATCGCCGAGACGTAAACAACTGCTTGAATGGGCTGAAATAGATTTTGAAGTAATCGTGAGTGATACTGATGAGCGTTTTCCCGGGGGAATGGATTTTGCAGAAACGGCTATTTACATTGCCCGCCAGAAAGCATTGGCAGTAGCTTCAAAAATATCACAACCCTTACCCATACTCGCAGCAGATACCATCGTGATATGTAATGGAAAGATCATTGGTAAACCAGTCGACCGGGCCGATGCAATCCGCATTCTCAATGAACTATCGGGCAATGTACACGAAGTGATTACAGGAGTTGTCATTCTCAATGGCATCGGGGAAACGAGTTTTGCAGATAGCACTACCGTAACCTTTCATACTCTTGACCCGGAACAGATCGATTTTTATGTAGATAAGTATAAACCTTACGACAAAGCCGGTGCGTATGCTATACAGGAATGGATCGGCGTCATTGGTATCAAATCTATCCAGGGCGATTTTTATAATGTGATGGGATTGCCGGTGAGCAGGGTAGTAAAAGCGCTTGGTAATTTTTAATTAATAATTATTAATTAAAAATTAAAAATTGTGCAACATCTTCCGGTTAAAAAACCTTCAAATCCTGTTTGATTTCCCTTTTTCTTTTTTTATCCTCATTGTAATTTGTGTATGGGTACCGGTATGCTAATAACGGTTCCTGATAAACGCTTTTACCATGACGGAACGTTTACTGCAATACATCTGGCAATACCAGTATTTTAAAAGAAGCGGGCTGCTTACAACTCAAGGTCAGCCTTTGGAAATATTGCAGGTTGGCAGGCTGAATACCAACCAGGGCCCCGATTTCCTCCATGGCAGAATAAGAGTAGATGATACAGAGTGGGCCGGTCATGTGGAACTGCACATCCGTACAACCGACTGGAATTTACACGGTCACACAGATGACGAACATTACCAGAATATCATCCTGCATGTCGTTTGGCAAAATGATAAAGAGTTGCCGTTGCCATTTCCCTGCCTCGAATTACAACCACTGGTGTCAAAATTGTTGCTGAAGCAATACGAAACCCTGATGTTGGATCGCAGGAATTTTATACCCTGCGAACAACATTGGCCCGGGTTGGATGAAACGGTTTTTCTTAAATGGAAAGAAAGATTGCTGATAGAAAGATTGTTACATCGAACAGATCGGATACTGTCATTACTGGAGAAAAATAGCCGTCACTGGGAAGAATGTTTCTGGATACTGCTGGCCCGCAATTTTGGGATATCCCTCAACGCCGATGCTTTTGAAAAGATAGCCATCAGCTTACCTTTAAACCTGTTGACCAGGCATAAAAATCAACTGATACAGGTAGAATCATTGTTATTAGGCCAAGCGGGTTTGCTAGAAAAAGTTTTTGAAGAATCATACCCGGTGATGCTGCAGAAAGAATATCGGTTCCTGCAGAAAAAATATGGTCTCAGGCCCATTCACGAACCGATCTGTTTTTTAAGAATGCGTCCTGCCGCATTTCCCACCGTAAGGCTGGCGCAGTTAGCCGCATTGATCTGCAATAGTCACCGGTTATTTACGAATATGCTCGAAATAAACGACTTCAAAGAAGCCATGGCGATGCTATCTGTAAGAGCCAATGATTACTGGCATTATCATTATATGTTTGATGAAACCTCGGCTTTCTCTTATAAAAACTTAGGCCGGCAAATGAAGGCCAATCTTTTCATCAACAGCATCATTCCCATGATCTATGCATATGGCCATTTCAACCGGTCAGAGAAAATTACCGACAAAGCCCTTCGTTGGATGGAACAGGTTTCTGCAGAAGGCAATACCATAACAAAAGGATTTGAAGGTTTGGGCGCTACTATCGCTTCAGCATTTGACTCACAGGCATTCATCCAGTTAAAACAGGAGTATTGCGATCAGAAGCGCTGCCTGCACTGCGTGATTGGAAACAGCATTTTAAAAAATACGGTATCAGGAAAATAATCGCGGTTCTATAAATGTTCCATTATTAATCAAGCCAGGAATAAGCAATGATAACTTCCAGGTCGGGATGCAGGCTTTTCATTACAGGGCAGTTATCACCGATCTTTTGTAAAATAAACCTGTTTTTTTCATCAATTCCCGAACCAGGCAACTCCAGGGAAACAGTTATTTTACCGATTCGTCTTGGTTCACTGAGCATAAATTTCGTAACAGCAAGTTTAGTGCCTGCCAGGTTGATCTGCATATCTGCAGCCCGTATACCCATCGTTGTAATGATGCAGGTGCCTAATGCCACACAAACGGTATCTGTGGGGCTGAAACGCTCTCCCTTGCCCCGGTTATCGGTAGGGGCATCTGTTTCAATAACAGTTCCACTTTGCAGGTGGGTGCATTCGCAACGCAATTCGCCTTTATATACAATACTTGCGGTCATAGTATTCTTTTTTATATATTAACAATACCTATGCAGCAGAATGTATCATATTTGAACCTAACTTACACTGCAACACAGTATTTTTGTATAAATTTACTTAAGTAAACAGCATCCATGAAGAAAATATTTTTAATGTGTATATCGATCATCCTTTTGTCACCAGTGATGGCCCAGGATGATAAGAAGGAAAAGAAGAAAAATAAAAGAGAAGAACGGAAGCAACGGATCAATGCCATAGTAAAGCAGGAGGAAGAAGGTGTTATCAAATACAGGAAGCACCTGGCTTTTGGCCTAAAACTTACTACGGATGGATATGGAGGCTTTGTAGAAGTAGCCCGGGCCCAGTCTGTAAAAAAAGCATTGTTATTTCAACTTGATATCGCAGAAAGAAAACATCCCAAAGAAGAAAAGATCCAGGGGCTTTATAATGCCGCCACTCCGTTTATCTACGGAAAAATTAATTTCTTTTACCCTGTAAAACTGGGGGTACAACAGCAATTTCTATTGGGCAACAAGGGCAATAAGAACGGGGTCAGCATTACGGCCAACGCGGGTGGAGGACTTATTGTAGGGCTATTAAGGCCTTATAAAGTTGAGGTAATAAAAAATGGGGAACAGGCATTTGCAGGATATGAATCGGAAGACAGTCTTTTATTTCTTCAGGGTCCCATTGGAGGGCCAAATTTCGGTACCGGCTGGAATGAATTGAAAGTAACGCCGGGTGGTTATCTTAAATCTTCTGTTCGTTTCGATTATGGCAAATACAACGAAATGGTAAGTGCACTGGAAGTTGGCATCAGTGGTGAATTTTATAGTAAAAAAATTCCCCAGATGATTTACCAGACACCAAAACAATTTTTCTTTTCGGCTTATATCGCCCTCATTTTCGGAAAACGAAAATAATATTGGTCAGGCGGGCTGTTAGCCAGCCCGGTCATATCTTTGCAACGCAAAATAATTTTCATCTATGGCATGCGGTACAGGAACGGCGGAACAAACTTCTCCCATTAAAAAACCAAATTGGCTCAGGGTAAAACTTCCCATTGGCGAGGAGTATCGTCATGTGCGCAACCTGGTTGATACACATAAATTACATACGATCTGTGAAAGCGGTAACTGCCCCAATATGGGTGAATGCTGGGGAGCCGGAACGGCAACATTCATGATCCTGGGTAATATCTGTACAAGGAGCTGCGGTTTCTGTGCAGTAGCTACCGGTCGCCCGGATGATGTTGACTGGGACGAACCCCAACGCGTAGCCGAAGCCATTCACCTGATGAAAGTGAAACACGCGGTGATCACTTCTGTTGACCGGGATGAACTAAAAGATGGAGGAAGCATTATCTGGCAGAATACCATCAAAGCTGTAAAAGCATTGAACCCGGATACAACTCTTGAAACACTGATACCCGATTTTAAATCGCAGGAAGAAAATATTCAGCGCATCATTGATGCCGCACCCGAAGTGGTGAGTCATAACATTGAAACAACGGAAAGGCTTACACGCCAGGTACGTATACAGGCCAAATACTGGCAGAGCATGGAAACCCTTAAAATATTAAAGGCCGGTGGTATGCGCACAAAGAGTGGTATCATGCTTGGCCTGGGCGAGGCCAAAGATGAAGTGGTTCAAACGCTGAAAGATCTTTACAATAGCGGGGTAGACGTAGTTACCATAGGGCAATACCTGCAACCTACGAAGAATCACCTGCCGGTTGATCGGTTCATTCATCCTGATGAATTTGCAGAATATCGTGAGATCGGTTACCAGCTTGGTTTCGATTACGTAGAAAGCGGGCCATTGGTTCGTTCATCTTATCACAGTGAAAAACACGTGATCGATGGTTGGGGAAGGAATAAGTGGATGGAAGAGAAAGCTTAGGGAATAATAAATAATAAATAAGGAATGAAAAATAAGGAAGTTGAAGAATTCTGAATTTAATAAGTTTCTAAAGGAAATAAAAATACCTATAAAAAGTAAAAAGCCCTTCAATACTGAGGGGCTTTTACTTTCTTATTTCTTATTAATTATTCCTTATTTATTCCATCTCCCACACCAGCGCACTCGCACCCAAAATGGCTGCATCAGATTCTTTCAGCTGGCTGAAGATCAGTTCTACTTTATTTTTAAAAATAGGAAGCAGGTTTTCTTCCATGTGTTTGCGGGTAGGGTTCAATAGGAGGTTACCTGCCTTGGTTAATCCGCCAAACAGTACAATGGCTGCAGGTGAAGAAAACATAATGAAATTGGCCAACGATTCACCTAGTATCTGCCCGGTGAATTCAAAGATATCATTGGCAATATTATCGCCTTGCATGGCGCATTCATACACAGTTTCGCTGGTAAGTTCGTTGATGGTATAGTTGCGTAACAGGCTTGGCTCTTCGGGGTGCATGGTGAGCATTTCAATGGCGGTCTCACGTACACCCGTAGCCGAGGCATAAGCTTCCAGGCTGCCCCGCATACCGGTGCTTTTGTGCATCCTTCCGCCTGGCCTGATGATGGTATGACCAAGTTCTCCTGCAAATCCATCATGACCTACAACGATCTTTCCATCTATTACAATACCGCTTCCTACACCGGTTCCCAGTGTAATGGTGATAAAGTGTTTCATGTTCTTACAGGCGCCATACATCATTTCACCCATCGCGGCTGCATTGGCATCGTTGGTGAGTTTTGTATCCAGCCCGAACTTTTTCTGCATCAGCGAAGCAATGGGTATGATGCCCTTCCATTTCAGGTTGGGCGCATATTCAATTGTTCCCGTGTATAGGTTACCGTTAGGAGCTCCCATTCCGATACCTACAAAGTTCTTTACACCACCTGCTCTTTCTATCATGGGCATCAGTTTGCTGTGCAGGTCATCAATGAAATCCTCCACCACTTCGTGTTCATTGCTGGGGATCCGGTCCTGTTCCAGGATATGTCCATTATTGTCAACAGTGCCAAACTTCGTGGTGGTGCCACCGATATCGATCCCTACTGCGTATTTCTGAGCCATTATTTACTGAATTTTTTATTTGATTAATGTCCGCCGGTAGCCGCTGCGTTGTCGTAATCGATTCCCTGGTTTTTCAATATGCTTTTCACGGCAATCGCAAAGAAAGTCAGGTAAGCGAAGCAGATAACCGGTATCCAATAAGATTGGTGAATACCGATTACATCGGCCAGTTTGCCCTGGATCGGTGGAATGATGCCTCCTCCCAGGATCATCATGATCAAAAAGGCAGAACCTTGTGTAGTATATTTTCCGAGACCTGCAATCGAAAGTGTGAAGATACATGGCCACATGATAGAACAAAACAAACCGCCGCTGAGAAAGGCATACGTAGCAATTGTTCCGGTGGTTTGTGTGCCAATAACCATGGCAAGGATACCCAGGAATCCAAAGATCATTAGTGTCCTGGCTGGTTTATTATTGCTGATGAAAAACGCAACGATCTGTATGATCACGCAAACGATATAATATAAAAGTGGTTCCATATCATATTTGGCAATCGTATTCACCCCAACGATCACCCCAAAGGCAACGAGTGGAACAATAACCTGCAAAATCAATTTGGTATTTTTCGACAAATTGAAAGCTGATACGGCTCCCGCCCATCTTCCGATCATCAGGCTTCCCCAATACATAGAAATATAAGGTGCTGCTTCCGAAGATTGCAAACCTCCAAAACTTTCAAGCTTCATCAATTCACTCAGGTTACTGCCAATGGCTACTTCCACACCAACATAAACGAATATGGCCAACATACCCAATACCAACTGTGGATATTTCATGGCGCCCCATCCATCTGCATTCTTCTTAGCACTCATATTCGATGCAAGTAAACCAACCACTACAACGGCCAAAGCCCCCAGCAGCCATTTCATCCTGTACGAATTCATCGCATGATTTTCCGCTTCGCTGGCCTGGCTCATGTCTGTTTTATAACTATTGAATACCGGAACAAACATGATGATCAATAAACCGGTCATGATGAGTAAGGTATACAACGCTTTATTCGCCTTTTCAGTTTTTTCGAGCAGGATACCTGCCGGAACCTTTTTCGAGAAATAGAACATGGCCGCTGCGCCGATAAACAAAGCGCCAACGCAACTATATAAAATGATCACTTTACTGAGGCTTAGTGCCGCAATCTGTTCATCAGTAATGGCAGCAGTTGTACCAAATAACGCAAACGCCACCACGATGGGGCCGATCGTTGTACCAAATGAATTGATACCACCTCCCAGGTTTACCCGGCTTGTTCCGGTAGCGGGATCACCGAGTGAAATAGCAAATGGTTGTGCCGCAGTTTGCTGAAGTGAAAATCCGAGTGCAACGATAAACAATCCTACCAGCATGCCGGCAAAAGTGTTGGCATTTACAGCAATGATCATGGCGGCAGCACCAAGAGCAGAGAACAATAAACCATATACAATACTGCGCTTATAACCCCATTTACCTACCAGGTCCTTACCGCCAAAAGAGCCATAGGCAAACAATGCAAGGGCACCAATATAATAAGCAGTATAAAATGCGAAATCGATCAACTGGCTCTGGAACTGGTCGAGGTTAAAATAATGTTTGCAAAAAGGGATGAAAACGCTGTTGCCCGCCGCAATAAAACCCCAGAAAAAGAACACGGTAACCAACGTGCCCAATGCACCATAATTGGTGGGGATCATAGAGGTGTTTTCTGTATTGGATAAATTATTTTTTTGCTCTGTGGCCATAGTAGTTGGTTTGATTGCTGAAAATAATAAGAATTTCACTGAGTATAAAAAATAGTTTTGAATTACAGAGCCTGCGATTAATTAAAATCGATGTTTTTTATTCGCAATATCCTTCTTACATTCATTAAAATTTTATCAGAAACCAGATGGAAATTTTACATGTGAGTGCAGAATGTTACCCGGTTGCAAAGGCAGGTGGATTGGCAGACGTGGTGGGCGCATTACCCAAATACCAACAATCGCTTGGTCATACTGCCAAAGTGGTGATGCCAATGCACCGTACAAAATTCTTATACAACAATGAGTGGGAGGTAGTGCACAAAGGTTCTTTCCGAATGGGAGAGATGTATCTGGATTTCACCATCATCAAAGAGAAAACCAATAAACTGGGCTTCGACCTGTATTGTGTGGATATTTATGGATTGCTCGATCGGGAACGCATTTACAGTTATGACGATGATACAGAACGCTTCACCGCTTTTCAGATAGCCGTTACCGAATGGTTAAGCAAATGGGAACATCATCCAAACGTTGTGCACGTGCATGATCATCACACGGCATTGATCCCTTTCATGATGCAGTATTGTTTCGGCTATCGACATTTATCCCGCATTCCCACCGTACTCACTATTCACAATGCACAATACCAGGGATGGATGGGATGGGATAAAGCTACATATCTCCCGGCATGGGATACCTGGCGATGGGGGCTGCTCGATTGGAGTAATACCGTGAATCCTTTGGCATGTGGTATTAAATGTGCCGATAAAGTGAATACCGTTAGCCCCGGTTATATGGAAGAATTAAAAAGGGAAGCGAATGGACTGGAATCACTTTTCAATTTTGAATCCGGTAAATGTACCGGCATTCTGAATGGAATTGATTACAGTGTTTGGGATCCCGCAACAGATACTTATATACTGGACAATTTTACCGTGAAAGACCTTAAACACGGCAAGGGACTCAACAAGAAAAAACTTTGTGATGACCTGGGATTTGATATGCAGTATCCGTTGATCATTTTTATCGGCCGACTTGTACATGAAAAAGCAGCCGACCTGCTGGCAGAAGCCATCAGCAAGGCTTTTGAGCAAACGGGCCATGCATTCAGCTGTATGATCCTGGGCAGCGGGGAAAAGGAAGTTGAAAATGGGTTGCAGAGAATTCAGAATGATTTTATCGGCTACTATCATTCACAAATCGAGTACAACGAAAAGCTCAGCCACCAGATGTATGCAGGGGCCGATTTCATCCTGATGCCAAGCAGGGTAGAACCATGCGGGCTTAACCAGATGTATGCCATGCGGTATGGAACGGTGCCGGTTGTACGCAGAACGGGCGGATTAAAAGATACCGTGATCGACTTTGGTGAAGAGAATGGCTATGGCATTTGTTTCGACAAAGCCAGTGTTGAAGACATTGTATATTCAATTACCCGTGCCGTTGAATTATATAAAGACAAAACAAAACTTGATGAGATCCGTCAACGAATGATGAATATCAACAACAGTTGGGAAACCAGCGCAGGTAAATACATTGAACTTTACGATTCCATCTATAAATAAAACGATTGCATATGATAAGTAAACAAGTGGTAGCCATGATATTGGGAGGCGGTGCCGGAAGCAGGTTATATCCGTTAACGGCTTCACGAAGCAAACCAGCAGTTCCCATTGCAGGGAAATACAGGCTCGTAGACATTCCCATTTCCAATTGCATCAATAGTAATATCAACAGGATGTTCGTGCTCACACAATACAATTCGGCATCCCTGAATAAGCACATAAAGAATACCTACCAGTTCAGTGGATTCAGCAGTGGGTTCGTGGATATTCTGGCCGCAGAACAAACACCCGATAGCCTGGGCTGGTTCCAGGGAACCGCTGATGCAGTACGGCAATCGCTGAAACACATAGATAAGAACGACTTTGAATACGTGCTCATTTTAAGTGGCGATCAATTATACCAGATGGATTTTGGTGATATGATTAAAAACCACATCAAATGCGGAGCCGATATTTCCATTGCCTCTATTCCGGTCGGAGAAAGGGAAGCACCTGAATTCGGAATATTGAAATCAGACAATGAGAATTGTATTACTTCCTTTATCGAAAAGCCTGCAAAGGAATTGCTTCCGCTATGGACAAGCAATACCGGTGATGAAATGCAGCAGCAGGGCAGGCATTACCTGGCTTCAATGGGGATCTATATCTTCAATAGAAAATTATTATTCAGCCTGCTGGAAAATGAAAAGAAGGATGCAACCGATTTTGGAAAGGAAATCATTCCCGATGCCATCAATAAATACAAGGTGGTAAGTTACCAGTATGATGGATACTGGACCGATATTGGAAATATCTATTCATTTTTTGAAGCCAACCTTGCCCTTACACTTGATATACCGCCATTCAACCTGTTCGATAACCAGAAGATGGTGTACAGCAGGGCCAGGATGTTGCCTCCATCAAAGATCAGTGGTACCACATTGGAACAAACCATTTTAGCTGAAGGTGCCATCATTCATGCCCAGCGCATAACCAACTCCGTTATAGGCATCAGGAGCCGTATTGGATCGGGTAGTAACATCCAGAGCTGCTATATCATGGGAAATGACTTTTATGAAACCATCGAAGAAATTGCACATAACCTGTTGAGGGGTATACCTAAACTCGGCATAGGCGACAACTGTAACCTAACCAATGTGATCGTTGATAAAGATTGTCGGATAGGCGACAACGTTACGATTAAAGGAGGTAATCACCTCGAAGATTCCGATCATTCATTGCTTGCCATCAAAGATGGTATCGTGGTGATCAAAAAAGGAGCCATTATTCCGGATGGATTTGAATTAAAATAACAGGAAACTTACAGCAAAGTACTCCAGTAGAATTGTTCGATCCATTTCCTGGAATCTTCATCATCTTCGCTGAACCATTCCTTGGTGCGGTCTTTCAGCATGACCTGTAGTGATTTGCGGGTGTAATATTTCTTGGCCGTAACCGGCTTTATCTTATTGACATCTGCCATTTCTATGTTTACTTTTGTAGCGATCCAGGAAGAATACATCCTGGGAATCGTTAAACCAAGGATCATGCCCGGTAGCCCCGTGATAGAGCAAGGTCCGCCTGAAATGGTGATCTCGTCTGTATAAAAGGCAAAAACATACACACTGTCAAGGATCTTTCCAACGGCTTTGCGGCAGTTGTACCCTGCGATAAGCCGGTTCTCATTAGTGAGCCTCCATTCAATGGTTGGAATTGAATCTTCTACATTAAACTTCGATCCAAATACATCTTTTTGCATGTTGAACTTTCCATTGGCATGATCGAAATACCAAACATTTTCTTCATCACTCTTGCGTAAAAATTCGGGAATCTTGGCTCCCTCATCCCAATGATCGAATTTGTATACACTTTTGTTATCAGCAAAAGTAAATTGATAATACCCGGTTTTGAATTGCGGCATATTTTCTTTCATCATTTCAGCCCAGGAATTATTGCCCAGGGTTTTCTTGATATTGGTTTTCACTTCGTATTCAATAACGGCTTTTTCTACAAACTGTTGGGCATACACGCTACCGGCAGAAAATAAAAATATGATGATGAAGTTGATGATGCGTTTCATTTGAAATTTTTTTGTTGTCATGAATGGATACACTATTTTGTTTTAGCAGCCTTGTTTTTGAAATCCCATGCAAAGCCGAGTAAGAAATACCTTTTCAACCGGTCGTTCCTGGTTTCTGTATAAGTGTTTCCATAATAATTACGATCGATGCCGATGTTCTGGTTCAGGATATCCCTCACTTTTACATACACTGTAAATTCATTGTTTTTAAAAGTGCGCTGCAGCCTGGCATTCCAGAGATTGTTGTTCTGGGCCTGGTCAAAATCAGACGTTTTGCCGCGGTAATAATATTGGAAATCTGAACTGATCGACCATACTTTTTTATAATAGATCGTTGCATCCAACGACAAAGTATTGGTTGTGAAATAGCTGTTACTGTTGTTTTGTGATACCCTGTTGCTGGTATAGCCGAAGTTATTGCCAACAGAGAGATCATATTTTTTATCCTTCGATTTGGAAAGGTATAAACCAAGTCCTGTATTGAGGTTTTTAGAAAAATTCGTAATACCATTGATCACATCCGCAAATTTGGTGTAGTTCAGGTTAGGCTGTACGTTCAAACGCATATCCAGTTTTTTCAATTTAAATCCTATACCAGCCCACAAACTTGCATTGATATTGCCATTCGTATTTACCGGTTGGGTGATGATATTACCACCATCGTAAATGCGGCTGTTGGTGATGGAATTGCTGGTAACACTTACGTTCAACGATTGATACATCCAACGGTCTTTAAGGAAATTGTAACCATTATGGGATAGATTAAATGTATTGCTGAAAGATTGTTTCAGATCAGGATTACCAATGTACTGGTTGTATTGATCGTTGTTATTCGTGAGCGGCTGCAACTGGTTGAGGGTTGGCTGCGTTGTATTTCCGTTGTAGTTGAAACGCAGGCTGTGATTTGCCTTATAAGTGTAGGTAAAGTTAGCCGCGGGAAAGAAATTCGTGTAATTACGAATGTAATCCTTGTTTTCTGTTTTATCTATAAAATCGAAATGAGTAAAGCCAACGCCCGCACCAAAATTGAATTTTATTTTTTTACCGGAATAACTGATCCTGGCAGAGGGCCTGTTGATCATGATCTTCTGGTTGAAGTCATTCGTGAGCGAATCTACGCCGGTATCATATTTGCCGGATCCTGAATTATAGCTATAGGTAGTTTGATCATTATTGCCCAGGGTGTATGATATTTCATGACCAATCTCAAGTGAATACTTCTTACTCAACGGTTCGGTGTAAACGATCTTTGATGAAAATTTCTGACTCGATTTTTCTGTTTCTTTTTTCTGGTCAACATTTACCACTGAACCCTTCAGGAAATCCTCGTTGTATGATTGTAAAAAACTGGTTCCGTCGGTTTGCAGCAGGTTCCAGTCTGCTGTAAGAGATAAAGTCCTGCGCAGTTTACGGAATTTATGTTTGAAGATCGCATTGGCTGTGTAGGATTGTTTGTCGCTGTTCAGCTTGGTAAATCTGTCTGTTACATTAAACAGGTTTTTATCCTGGTCGGTTCTCCTAAGCTGGTAATCTTCTTCGCTTTCGGTATGATAGAAATTAGCCTTCACCGTTAGTTTCAGTGTATTGGCAGAATCGATCTTCACATCGTAAATGCTGCTGAGTTTGAAGTTATACCGGTTGATATGCGTATCCTTATTCGAAGAATCCACTAAACTGGTATTACCGGGAAGGAAGGTTTGTGAAAAATTCTGCTGTGTATTATCATACACCTGGCTATTGTACTTCGGCGACAGGTTAAATGTTTGCTTGTCATTCCATTTGTTGCTGTATTGCAGTCCTGCATTGATGTTGCGGATAAATCCATTCTCAGTGTTCACATAAGGTTCATCATCCGATGATCCTCCACGCCACATATACATGTACCCTCCATCATCATCCATGCCCATCGAATAATTATCCGATTCGCCACCGTATTTTTCATTATCCTGCCAGCTAAGTCCATCCTGTCCGGTGTTACCGGTAAGTAAAAAGGTTGACAGTTTTCGCTTGCCTTTAAAAGTACTGAACATGAGATTATTATTATAGCGGTCGTCAATGTCTTTCAACAATCCGCCGGCAAGATCTACTTTACCAAAATACCCGGTCTTCTTATCTTCTTTTAATTTCAGGTTGATTGTCTTCTGCGTTTTACCGTCATCGATACCTGTAAATTCTGCCTGTTCACTTTTCTTGTCGAATACCTGTACTTCTTTCACTGCATCTGCACGAAGGTTCTTTACCGCCATACCAGGATCATCCCCAAAAAACTCTTCCCCGTCAACCAATACCTTTTCTACTTTTTCACCCATGGCCTTGATCTCTCCATTCTTATCTACCTGTATGCCTGGAAGTTTTTTCAATAGCTCCTCTACGTTTGCGTTAGCACTTACCTTAAAACTATCTGCAGTGTAAATAGTGGTATCACCTTTGATCTTTATCGGGCTTCCGCTTTTTAAAATGACCGCCTGCAGCAGCTTACTCTTTGAAGTGATGGGGATAACAGGCAAATTATTATCGGCAGCCTTTACCTGCACATCATCTACAAAATCAGCAAATAAGGGGTGCATCACCATCAAAATATATGAACCTGGTTGGATCTTCTCAATTGAAAAAGATCCATCTGCTTTGGTTCGTGTAAATCCTCTTAAAACCGAATCTTTGGGAGAAAGCAGCAATACAACTGCATTCTTAACAGGAAGCGCCGCTGTTGTATCTTTAATTGAGCCTTGTACCGTTGCGGTTTGTGCAAATAGTATGGTACTCATCATTGTTAACAGGAAAACCAGGGCTAGTTTCTTATGCATACAGTTATATTTGGTGTGGTGCTGAAAGGCAGGTAAAAATCTAATTAATTATCGCTTGCGCAAATTAACTATTCATAAATTTACGTTAATTCAGCTTTTATATAAACGGTAACAATTCATTTACAATGGCATACGAAGACGAACATTTCATCGACAGCAACAAACTTGTATGGAATTATTCCTTTTTTACCGACGAAGACATCCGCCTGTTCCAGGAAGGATTCATGTACAATGGATATGAAAAATTTGGTAACCATCATCTTCGTGTGCTCGATACCGATGGTTTCTATTTTGCAGTATGGGCGCCGAATGCAACTGCAGTTTCGGTGATAGGGGCATTCAATGGCTGGAAAAAGCAATTGCATCCATTATTTGTCAGGCTCGATAATTCTGGTATTTGGGAAGGATTTATTCCTAGGCTTGCAAAAGGCGTGCTGTATAAATATCATATTACGGGTTTCGATGGGATTGAAGCAGAGAAAGCCGATCCTTTTGCTAATTATGCAGAATTACGCCCGGGAACAGCATCGGTTACATGGTATTTCGAAAAGCAATGGAATGATCACGACTGGATGACAACCCGCAAAAAGCACAATGCTTTGAATGCCCCGTGGAGTGTTTACGAAGTTCACCTGGGAAGCTGGATGCGCCCCGATAAAAACGATGAAAACCGTTTCAATACGTACGTTCAGATAGCAGAACGACTGGTGCCCTATGTAAAAGCCATGGGATTCACTCATGTAGAATTCATGCCGGTGATGGAGTTCCCTTATGACGGAAGCTGGGGTTACCAGGGTGCGGGATATTTTGCACCAACATCACGCTTTGGCGTACCCGAAGAATTTATGCACCTGGTAGAATCGCTCCACCAAAACGGCATTGGCGTGATCCTCGATTGGGTACCATCGCATTTTCCGAATGATGCGCATGGTTTGTATAAATTTGATGGAACCCACACTTATGAATATGCGGATATGCGTAAGGGTTTTCATCCCGACTGGAACAGTTATATTTTTAATTACAAAAGAGCCGAAGTAAGGTCTTTTCTCATCAGCAGCGCCCATTTCTGGCTCAATAAATTTCATATCGATGGGTTACGTGTAGATGCAGTGAATTCGATCATCCGCCTCGATTTTTCCCGTAAAGAAGGAGAGTGGGAGCCCAATGAAAACGGCACCAACGAAAACTATGAAGCCATTTCTTTTTTACAGGAAATGAATGATATTATCTACCGCGATTTCCCGGATGTGCAAACCATCGCAGAGGAAGCATCGGATTGGGAAGGCATTACCCGTTCAACCAAAAAGAATGGCTTTGGTTTTGGAATGAAATGGATGATGGGATGGATGCATGATACATTCCGGTATTTCAAACTGGCACATGATCTCCGGCCCGATGCACAGGATAAATTCACGTTCAGCATCATGTATTTTTATGATGAAAAATTCATGCTTCCACTAAGCCACGATGAGGTTGTACACGGAAAAAGCCCGATGATCTATAAGATGCCTGGTTTTGAATCGGAAAAATTTGCAAACCTTCGCTTGCTCTACGCTTATATGTATACGCACCCGGGTGCAAAGCTGTTATTCATGGGCAATGAATTTGCACAGACTACAGAGTGGAACCATTCTTCAGAACTTGATTGGCACCTGCTTCAACATGATTCACACAACAAAATGCAGGATTGTGTACGCGATTTAAATCATATCTATAAAAATAACCCTGCATTGTATGAACACCAGTTCGATCAAAAAGGCTTTGAGTGGACAGAACTCAACAGTCGGAACGAAGGGGTAGTAGCCTATAAAAGAAAAGGAAAACATCGCGAGGATGACATACTGGTAGTGTTAAATCTGTCGAATAGGAACCACAGTCAATGGAAAATGACGGTGAAGGGCAAATCGGCCTGGAAAGAGATATTCAACAGCAACCTCATAGAATACTGGGGTACAGGGGAGTATACCAACGAAAATATCCACATCAATCCGGTCGATAAAAAAAGAAAACTTTATGAAATAATAATTGATATTCCAGCGTTAAGTGCTTTGATATTCCGTTAACCGGGATACGCAACCTCTGAAACCTGAATATGAAACACCTCCTCGCCATCATCCCCTTGTGGGTATGCCCCAGCGTATACGCACAACAGGTGGATAGTTCGATGTTCTTTTTTAAAAAGGGCCTCGACGAAAAAAACACCAAACGTTACCTGGTTGCCTCCCAATCATTTGAGAAATCGGTCAAGTACAATGCTTCCAACATCGACGCATGGCTGGAGAATGGATTGGCAAACCTGGAAATGCGTAAAACCGACCAGGCCATAAACTGCTTCCAGAAGGCACTGGCTTTGGATCCGGGAAACAAAAAGGCCATCCGTGAACTGACATCGCTTTATTTCAATTACCGGCAATATGCCAAAGCCATTGAGTTTGCAAGGAAATGCGCCGATTGCGATAATGCCCAGCGAATTATCGGAATGAGTATGTACCAACAGGAAGATTATCCTTCTGCTGTAACGGCTTTACAGGCTGCATTGAAGCAGGATCCTGCAGATGCGGAAGCTACGTATACACTTGCCCGTACCTACCTGGATATGGAGGAGTATAAAAAAGCAGTGCCGGTGTATGAACAGGCTGTAAAACTGGATCCCACCAAAAATGCATGGATCTATGAACAAGGTCTGTTGTATTACAATTTAGATGATTATAAAAATGCCATGAATGCATTTAACAGTGCAGCCCAGGCGGGTTATGTACAATCGAATGACTTCAATGAAAACTTAGGGTATGCGTCACTGTATAGTGGTGAATATGAAAAAGGAGAGAAACTTTTGCTGACAGTATTGAATAAAAAACCCGGTAATAAAACAATACTTCGCGACATGGCAGAAATATTATACCAGCAGAAACAATATGATAAGTCGCTCGACTATTGCCAGAAATTACTGGAGATAGATACAAAAGACGGTAAGGCACTGTACCAGGCCGGACTGTGTTTTCAAAAAAAGGGCGACAAAGACCGTGGACAACAGATGTGCGACAAGGCGATCCTGATGGATCCATCGCTCGACGGCTTAAGAAAGAAAAAGGAAATAAGTGGTTTATAGATTGTAAACCTTTACGGTTGATTTTTACAGGACAAAGACGGGAGGTAACGCTCCCGTTTTTTTATTTAGGTGAATTGAACACTTCCGCGATCATGCAACGGGCACTGCCACCGCCAGCCGATTCAATAACGGAAAGCGGGGCATGGATCAACCGGTTATTTTTTTGCAGCGACTCAAGTTGTGATGGATGAAGGGAATCATATGCCTGTGTAGACATGATCAGTAATTTCTCTCCCAATTCATTCTGCACCTGCAGCATGTTTCCTGCAAAATGGTTCATTTGTTCCTGGCTGATGGGGATGATCTCTTTACCTGTTTTTGTGAACATATCGGTTATGCATACACGCTCAATAGGATTTGTAATGGCATCCAGGCATAACACTACTTCATTTTCCAGCATGCACATAAGTACGTTGGTATGATATATAGGCTGTCCTTTTTCATCTTCAGCATTAAAAATTTGTACCTGGTATCCTGTTATCTTTTCAAAAGCCTCCAGTACTTCTTTGCTTGTTCGGGGTGATAAGCACGCATAAGCGATTTGGTTAATCCTGTCTAATACCATGCTGCCGGTTCCTTCAAGGTAAAGTCCTGCTTTTTCAAAATGGGTAAGATCATGAACCTGGCTGACCTTGAATTGCTGCTGAATGATATCGAGCACATGTTGTTTTCTTTCCTGTTGCCGGTTAGGTGCAAACATCGGGTACAGGATGATGGAATTATCCTCATGAAAGGAGATCCAGTTGTTTGGAAAAATGGAATCCGGCGTAGCAGGCTCCAATGTATCTTCAATAACAGTTACGTGTAGATGATTCTTTCGCAGTATTTCAACAAAATTCCGGAATGCATCAAGTGCCTCTTTTTGTAAACTACCTTCTGATTTCAGCTGAAAGGCATTGTTCACCGCTGTTTGCGGGTTATAGCCGAACTGAACCGGTTGGATCATGAGTAGCTGGGAAGTGGTTTGCATGATCAGTGGGTTTTACCAAAATTCATTTCCCCGGCTTTGATGTCAATGGATAAATTATTTTCCCTGGGAGGAATGGGACAATTGAAACCGGTAGCATACGCACAGTAAGGGTTATACGCTTTGTTGAAATCGATAAGCAGGCTGTTGTTGCTGATGTCGCTGATCAACAGATCGAGGTACCGACCACCTGCATACGAAGTTTCCCCACTGGTAAGATCCGTAAAAGGAATGAAGAGATAATCCTTGTATTGGGGATTGTTCATCAGGTCGCGGCTCTGGTATACCGTGAGTTTCAGATCAATTTTGCCGATTTGGAAAAAGACATTGCCATACCGGAAGTAGGTAGGTAGTTTACTGCCGGAAGTTTTCATGATGAAACCTGCACTGTCAGTGATCTTTTCAAAACGGGCAAGAACCTGGTAAGAACTGTTGACCGGGTAAAACTTAAAATATTTTTTATCGGCGGGCTTTACGATTTCATGAGAATCAGCATAAGCCTTCTGAAACTTTGTTAAGCTATCAATGTATCCATTCTTTTGAGCATGCGTATCATGGCAAAACACAATCAACGTGAACAGTAGTAAAAAGTACCTTCGCTTCATAGCACTACATTTTACAAGGATTAATTCATCATCAGCACATTCACGCTACGTTGAAGAATATTAAATGCGATCTCTGCCATCAGGTTTTCTTTGTCGAGCGTGGGATTCACTTCCGTGATCTCGAAACAACACACTTTACGGTTCTGCATGAACTTACTGATCAGATCTTCGGCTTCCCGTTCCCGTAAGCCATTGCTCACCGGAGTGCCGGTGCCTTTGGAAATGGCAGAATCCAGGCTGTCTACATCAAAGCTCACATATATATCGGTACAATCACTTAGATAGCGAAGTACTTTTCGGCTTACATTCTCGGCACCGTTTCGCCTCACGTCGCTCGTAGTGATCACCTTCATACCATATTTTTCTATCAGGAATTTTTCCTCTTTTTCAAAATCACGCAGCGATATAAATACGATGTCTTCGGGAAGTACTTTCTGGTTGATCTTCCCGATCGTTTTCAGCATATTCCATTGTTTCGTCGTTTTTTCATCCAGCTCATGCACTTTACTTTCTTCATTGTCTTCTGCAATAGCCGTTGCCAATGGCATTCCATGCATATTTCCGGATGGAGTGGTGTAGGGGGTATGCAGGTCGGCATGCGCATCGATCCATATCACCCCCAGTTTACTTTTTGGCTTGGCCATTTTAATGCCGGCAATGCTGCCGCCTGCATTGCTATGATCGCCGCTGAGGATCACCGGGAAAAAATTATTCTTAATACTGTCCGAAACCGCTTTGCTGATGCGTTCATACATATTCACCACACCTTGAATTCTTTTGGCATAGGGTGATTGAATGGGTTCGAACAACAGGTTGTTTTCCACTTCAATTTTTTCGGATGGAAAGTGTACAAAGAAATTACTCATGAAATCGAGCGCAGCGATCTTTATGGCATCAACGCCCAGGCTGGCGCCACGTGTTCCGGCACCTATCTCAGAAGGTACTTCAATCAGTTTAATATTTTTCATTTGATGATTTTTGGTTAAGCCGGTTTTTCAGCACCGGTCAGAATCATATGTAGATCAATTATAAGAATCAGTTGTTTTTAAATCTCGCAATGGGTTTTCGCCCCGGATGCTGCCAAAGCTACCGGTAATGATGAAACGCACAAACATGTCTTCACTGTACCATTGTTGCTGCCGGGTCATTTTGATCACTTCAGCATGTTCCTTCATGCCATAGGCAAATGCTTTCATAAGTTCTTTACTTTCCCATACACTGAATGTAGCCTGCTTGATCCATGGAATTTCACCGATGCCAACCGATGTGATGAATCCCTCTGCTGTTTGCATCCTGGCAGCCACGGGGGCAACATGTTTCCAGAAATATTTCAGTTTATTCAGGCGGATGGTAGCCCGGGTCAGTATTGCAATCGGGCCTTCATAAGATGACTTCGCTGGCAGATCGCCCATAACCTGTTTCCCATCCCAGCAACCATGTCCTTCAATAGGCTTCAACAAGATCGTAAAGGTTTCGCACTTAAAAAAATGTAACCATCCGGCAATGAACCTGCCGTACAGCTTCCTTAACAGCATTTTTTCCGGTAAATCCTTATCCAGCAGCTCTTTTCGTACCGACAGGATGGCCCATTGCCGCCAATCGGGTTGTTTGTCAAATGTACCATTCCGGCCGCAACCCATCAGTTTGTAAAAAGAAATGGATCCATTAAGCCATAGCGGTAACCGATGAATGGCCATGGCCAAAAAAGCAAAGGGAATAAAAACCGGGTGATAGCGTATGATCGTTAAAGATGCCTGCATAAATCGCCTGCAAGATAGGCCGGAGCAACATCAATAAAAAATGAGAAGGGGAAAAGTATACAGCTTATATTAAAGCTGTATACTTATATAACATAGTGCAGTCAATTAAAATTGCTCCAGTTTGCTGAAGAAAAAGGCACCTTCAATGGCAGCATTTTCATCACTGTCGCTTCCATGAACGGCATTTTCACCGATAGAACTTGCATATTTTTTGCGAATGGTTCCTTCTGCAGCATTGGCCGGGTTGGTTGCGCCAATGAGGTTACGGAATTCTTCCACGGCATTTTCTTTTTCCAGGATGGCGGCGGTGATCGGGCCACGGCTCATAAATTCTACCAGTTCACCATAAAATGGTCGTTCTTTATGTACTTCGTAAAACTGGCCGGCTTTTTCCTTGCTCAGGTGGGTCATCTTCATGGCTACGATCCTGAAGCCAGCGGCATTGATCATCTCTAAAATTCCACCAGTGCTTCCTTTTTCAGTAGCATCGGGTTTGATCATGGTAAATGTTCTGTTGGTCATTATTTTCAATTTTTGCCGCAAAGATAGGCAATGACAGCTTCTCTAAATCCTTTTCAGGTATCAAAACATCGATTTAACGCAGTTCCTATTGCATATTATTAACATAACAACTTCAACGCTAATTGGTCAATTGGCAATTTCCACCTACTTTTGCGCCGCTTTATGCAAACAATAGAAACGTTATATCCCCAATTATCTACCCCAAAAAAGATCGTCATTACCATGCATCAGAAGCCTGATGCGGATGCAATGGGATCTACCCTGGGGCTTTATCATTTCCTGGTACAATTCGGGCATAGCGCCACGGTTATTTCACCCACCAACTGGGCTTCCTTTTTAAACTGGATGCCGGGCTGTAAGGAAGTTGTGGATTATGAGCGGGATACCGACAAGGCAAATATATTAATAGACCAGGCCGATTGGATATTCTGTCTCGACTTTAATGTACTCAGCCGCACAAAACGAATGGAAGAACGCCTGGCCAATGCCGGTGCTGAAAGGATACTCATCGATCACCACCAGCAACCGCAGGTAGAGGTATTTGCTTACGGTGTAAGCAATACAAAGAAAAGTTCTACCGCAGAAATGGTGTATGATTTTATTATGGAATCCGGTCATGAAGATAAGATCAATGCATTTGTTGCTGAATGTCTTTATGCAGGAGTAATGACCGATACAGGATCATTCAGGTTCCCGTCTACCACGGCCAGTGTGCATCGCATGATCGCCACATTGAAAGAACGGGGTCTCAATCACAGCAACGTACACGAAGCTTTGTTTGATAATTTTTCTGAAAACCGCTTCCGTTTTATTGGCAATGTACTGATGAACCGGATGGAAGTATTTTATGAATACAACACTGCGTTGATCGCCGTTCCACAACAGGATCTTATTAAATACGATATTAAAACCGGCGATACCGAAGGCCTGGTGAATTACCCACTCAGCATTGAAGGCATCAAACTGGCAGCCATCATCATCGACAGGGGTGAAGAACGTAAATGTTCTTTCCGCAGCAAAGGCGATTTTGACGTAAACACATTTGCCCGAACATATTTTGGAGGAGGCGGGCATTTTAATGCGGCCGGCGGACAAAGCAAAGAACCCCTTGAAAAAGTTGTGGAAGACTTTAAGAAAGCCATGATGGAAAACAGGGACAAATTAAGCACCTATAAATTTTAAAAAAATAAAAAAAATGCGAAAGATTTCTTATGTATTGTTAATGACCCTTGCAGCCTTTTCGGCCTGTAATACCCCGTCGTTTAAAAAAGGAAAGAATGGTTTGGAATACAAGATCATTTCAGATGGCAAAAGCCGCAAGATCAAGACAGGTGATTTTATGCAGATTCATGTACAACAAAGTTACAATACCGGTAAAATAGATTCTGTGATGAATGATTCACGTACTACCACCGGACCTTCAATTGAATTAATGGATTCTTCGTCTATGCCAGAGGCTTACTTTGAAGTTTTGAGCCAATTGAGAAAAGGGGATAGCCTGGTGTTGAGGATCCTGACCGATTCGGCTTTTGCAAAACAAATCGAGAGCATGCCTCCTTTCTTCAAAAAAGGACATTATCTCACCACCACGGTAAAAGTGTTGAACATCTTCACTACCCGCCAGGAAGCAGACAGTGCCCGTACTGCAGAAATGGCCATTGCCGTTAAAAGGGATTCTGTGAATAGTATTGCTACCATGCAGAAAGACGATAAGACCCTAACCGAATATTTTGCAAAGAATAAGATCAATGCGGTAAAAACGCCATTGGGTGCTTATGTAGAGATCATTCAGCCAGGAACCGGTAACATGATCGATACATCTTCGGTAGTTAAAACTTTTTACACAGGAAGAAATATGAAAGGCATTATATTCGACAGCAATACCGATTCTACCAAAGGACCAGTTGAACCACTTGTAGTGAATCTTACCAATGACCCATCATTGGGTATTACCGTGATCAGGGGATGGCAGGACTGTTTGAAAATGCTGAACAAAGGAGCTAAAGCGAAATTTTACATTCCATCTCCATTGGCTTATGGCAGCAAAGCCGGCGGACCAGAACTCGGTCCTAACTCAATCTTGTTTTTCGATATTGAAATCCTTGATGTAATGAACCGCCAACAGGCAGTAGCAGATCGTGCAGCACAGATCGCGGCCAGCAGGATCAAACAAGAAAAATTCATGGACAGCATCAACAAAGCAAAGAAACTCGATACTGCCCAACGTAAATAATAAATAACAAACGCATATATATTATAAGGCGCTCCTGATTAAGGGGCGCTTTTTTTATAAGCTTCCATCAGTAGGATGGCTTCCCGGGCTTCTTTCACATCATGAACCCTAACGATATCGGCACCGTTTTGAAGGGCCAGTGTATTCAATACCGTAGTGCCATTCAAAGCCTCTGCCGCTGTTACCTTCAGGGTTTTATAGATGGTGCTTTTACGTGAAAGTCCGGCCAGGATTGGATAACCAAGCATTTTAAAACTGGCCAGGTCTTTCAACAGGCGAAAATTATGAGAGATCGTCTTTCCAAAACCAAAACCCGGATCGATGATGATATCCTGGATGCCGGCCGTTTTGCAGACTTCAACCTTAGCGATAAAATAATCGAGCACTTCACGGGTCACATCATCATAAGCCGGTGACTCATGCATATTTTCGGGCCTTCCTTTCATGTGCATGCATATATATGGTACGCCCAATTCCGAAACCACATTGATCATGGCTGCATCCATTTCCCCGGCACTGATGTCGTTTACAATATGTACCCCTTCAGCTACAGCAGCCTTTGCAACTTCACTTTGATAAGTATCAATTGACAACAGCGTCTCCGGGAAGCGTTTATGCAATGCCCTGATGGCCGGTATTACCCGGTTCAGCTCTTCCTCAACGGGTATGCGCAAACTGCCGGGTCGGCTGCTTTGCCCGCCAATATCCAGGATATCCGCACCATCAGCGATCATCTTTCCGGCGAGGTTTAGGATTTCCGTTTCGGAATTGTGTAAATGTCCGTCGTAAAATGAATCGGGCGTTATATTGAGGATGCCCATCAGCATCGGCCTTTCGGCAGTAACCAATTTTCCTTTGCAGTTAAGTGTAAACATTGATAGAGTAATTGTATTTTTGAACCGATACACAAATGTGCAGATTATTCATGAGCAAATGACAAAACAAATGACCACCAGCGAACAGTACGACAGGGTAGTAAGTGGCTGCCGCAATACATTCCTTAAAAAGACCGCAGATTATGGTACATCTTGGAGGGTTTACAGAACCATTTCCATTACAGACCAGATCTATATCAAGGCGAAAAGAATACGCACCATACAGGAGAAAAAGCAACAAAAAATAGGAGATGGCATCCGGAGTGAATTTGAAGGTATTCTGAATTATGCGGTCATCGGCCTTATTCAGTTGAGTTTGGGAAATGATGAGCGTGAACAATTGCCGGTTGAAGAAGTTGAAAAAAGTTATGATGAAAAGATTGCGGCCGCTAAATCGCTGATGCTGGATAAGAATCATGATTATGGAGAAGCCTGGCGTGACATGAGCCAGGAAAGTTTTACCGATCTGATCCTCGCCAAATTATTACGCATTAAACAGATCATTGCCAATGAGGGCGTGACCATGGTGAGTGAAGGAATTGATGCCAACTATTTCGATATACTGAATTATGCAGTTTTTGCCCTTATACTGATTGAAGAGGGGAAACAATCAAATTAACAGAATATGAAAGCAACGGTTACCATTGCCCGCATTTTTACGGGATTATTGTTTATTTTTTCAGGACTTGTAAAAGCCATTGATCCACGCGGACTGGCCTACAAAATGATTGAGTTTTTTGAAGCCTGGGCCAGTGATGGATTTCTTAAAAAACTCATGGATGCACTCAATGATTATGCCCTTGGTTTTTCCATCATCATGATAACTCTTGAAGTAATGGTAGGCGTGGCGCTTATCATTGGATGGCAGAAAAAACTAACTACCTGGCTTTTATTAGGGTTGATGCTGTTCTTTACTTTCCTTACGAGTTATGTGCTTTTTTCCGGCAAGATCAGGGCCTGCGGCTGTTTTGGCGATTGTATACCGTTGACGCCGATACAGACTTTTACAAAAGATATTGTGCTTCTGTTGATTGCATTATTCCTGATCTTCAACCTGAAATATATACAACCCCTGGCAAAACCAATGATAGCAACCAGTTACGTTTTGCTGGCAACGATCGGGGTATTGTCCTTACAATTTTATGTCCTTAAACATTTACCTGTAGTGGATTGCCTTCCTTATAAAAAAGGAAATGATATTTTAAAACTCAGGCAAATGCCTGACGATGCTGTACAGGATAAATTTGAATACCAGTTTGTGTATGAAAAGGCTGGTGAGAAAAAAGAATTCCCGGTAACAGCCTTGCCCGATAGCAGCTGGACTTTTGTGGAACGCAAACAAACACTGGTTGCCAAGGGGAAAAATAATATTCCATTGATCAACGATTTTTCGCTGACGGCTGAAGATGGTACGGATGCTACGGAAACGGTGTTGGGCGATCCTGCCGGGTATGATTTGTTTTTCCTGAAAGAATTACCAGGCAATACGGATGAATGGCTCGATGACTTTAAAAAGATCACCGATGGTTCTGTTGTAAGCCTGCGTAAATGTTACGTGGTTACAGCCCAAAGAGATGTGGTTACCGGGTTCCTGGCAAAGAACAAGATTACAGTAACCGGCGTGCTAACCTGCGATGCCACAGCCATTAAAACGGCTGCCAGGGCCAATCCTACTCTTTATCGTATGAAGGGGCCTGTAGTACAGCAAAAATTGAGCTGGGCCGACCTGGATGAACTGAAATAAAATATGAGATACTTCCTGAAAAAAATCGTCTATGCGTCACTGGTACTAGCTGGAGTGATGATGCTCGTTTTTTTCATGCTGCAGGTATTTGGTGATCCCGCCAGGCTCATCACCGGGCAAAGTGGTGATAAGAAAACGATGGATAATATCCGCAAGGATCTTTACCTCGATCAGCCGGCCTGGAAAAGGTTTGGGTATTACTTCAATGACATTTCGCCACTGGCCATACATTCCAAAAATGAAATTGAACGAAAGAATTTAAAAGGATTCTTTATTGGCGGAGACACAAAGGTTGGGCTCAAAATTCCATACCTCGGACGAAGTTATCAAACCAAAAAAGAAGTAGAGGATGTGTTACTCGATGCCTTGCCCGGTACCATTGTTCTGGCAATGGCAGCCATGCTCTTTGCCTGTGTCATTGGCATTACATTGGGCGTGTTGGCAGCTGTAAAAAAAGGAAGCTGGTTCGATCATAGTGCCATAATCGGCAGCATTGCCGGCATCTCGGCCCCATCGTTTTTTATGGCCATTATCATCGCTTATATTTTTGGCATTGTGTTGCACGATTATACAGGCTTGCATCCAACCGGTAGCCTTTATGCTATAGACGAGATCACGGGCGAAAGGTACCTTGATCTCAGGAACCTGGTATTGCCTGCGATCACTCTGGGCATTCGTCCACTGGCCATCATCACCCAGCTCACCCGGAGTTCGATGCTGGATGTATTGGGGCAGGATTATATCCGGACAGCTTATGCCAAAGGTCTCAGCAAAAATGCGGTCATATTTAAACATGCTTTACGAAATGCCCTGAACCCTGTGATCACTGCGGTAACCGGTTGGTTCGCCGAACTACTGGCCGGGGCCTTTTTTATAGAATATATTTTTGGTTGGAAAGGCATTGGAAAGATAACGGTTGATGCCCTTGAAAAACTGGATTTTCCGGTAGTTTCCGGTGCTATTTTATTCAGTGCCTGTATTTTTATTGGCATCAATATGATGGCAGATCTGTTGTATAAAAAGATCGATCCACGGGTTACAAATTAAGCGAACGTTTTGAATTCGATTGCTAAAAATAAAGTCAAAAAATAAATGGTAAGTCAAAAGCAATAAGTTTGAATGATCTGCGTTTTTATAAATTGCTCCCTTCTGCAAAATCTCTTTTTAATTTCCATTAATTTTTCTAAAACTCCTTTTCCGAAGTCTTGTATAGGCTTGATAGCAGCCATTTTCGGCCATCCTTAATTTTTTTTTCTACTTTTTTTCGTTTTTTTTTGTCGTATTTATATTACAAGAAAAGGACAAAACAAATGACATGAATAAAGTTTGCAAACATCGATATTTGCTGAGCTGTGTTAAAATAGTGCCATTAGATCGGGGAGGTTTGAAAAGATGAGATAAAGAACAAAATGGTTACAAAATGTTGATAAGTGAAAAAGAGTTTTTAACAAAGTTTTTGAAAATGGCATAGAAATTGCAAACATTTACGAAGAATTTTTAAAATACCAATATTTTGAATACCGGAACAGGCTGTTTAAATCCAATATCAATGAACGAACCAAAGACTCTCCCGCCAGGAATAATTTCCCATTCAATTTATCGTTATCAATTAGTCACCATTAAAAATGTATGTCAGTAAATGATGTATTGAATTAAATAAGGGCTTAAATCCCCCTTAATATCCACTATCGACGCCAATAACCTAAAACCGAAAAACCATGAAATTATCAGTATTCATGAAATCCATTTTGTGTGCAGCGATGATGCTCATTGCTGGAATCGCAAATGCCACCACCTACTACGTTTCCAACTCCGGAAGCAATAGCAACAACGGCACATCCCCCTCAACACCATGGCAAACGCTAAGCAAGGTACAATCTGCCGGTAACAACGGAACCATCCGTGCAGGCGATTTTATCCTGTTTAAAAAGGGAGATTCATTTACTGGTACAATCATGTGGGCCACCATTTATGGTGGCAGCTGTCCTTCAGGTACTGCAACCAGTCCAATCACATTCGGCTCTTACGGAACAGGCGCCAAACCTATCTTCCAGGCTGTAACACCCAGTGGTATTTTCTGGATCCTTGGTCCAAGTTATATCGTGATTGATGGTCTCAACATCACCGACCTTACTTTCCCTGTTAATGATAAGATCAACAAAGCTCCATGCCAGAACGGTATCCTTATCGGGGAATATAATGGCACGTCTTCAAATAATTGCACGATCAAAAATTGCGATATGTCGAATATCGGTGGCGGTATCGTGATCAACGGAAATTTTAATGTAGTTGATTCCTGTACGATCACCGATCTGAAAAATGTACAGAACACCTATAGCACAACATTCCCAGGAAATGACAATGATTATGGTGCAAACTAACTCACCATTACGGGTAACGATAATAGCATCATGCATAGTTATTTCAGTGGTGCCTGGGCTGAGAGTGAAGATTATGGATGGAATGGCGGTGCCTTTGAAATGTTTGACAATTGTAACAGGAATAAATTTATGTACAATACCAT
>JAKQKY010000154.1 GCA_029560415.1 Bacteroidota bacterium
GTGAATGTTCTGCTTCAAAAGCTGCCGAAGCATTTCTCAGAAAGGGTGTTCAGCATGTAATTATTACCTTAGGAAAAAGCGGGGCTTTCTTCCGTGATCATCAAATGAGCTTTAGTATAAATGCCCCTGAGGTGGAAGCAAGAGACACCACTGCTGCCGGAGATACGTTTAATGGCGCTATTGCTGTGGCGCTTACCGAGGGGATGGGATGGGAGGATGCCATCAGGTTCGCTGTTGAGGCAGCATCTGTTTCGGTCACGAGAATGGGGGCGCAGGCTTCTGTTCCGTATCGCGAAGAAGTATTTGCCTGATCTTTAAAGGGAATGGTTGAAAGCGTTCATGTTTTCAGCCGTGAATTAAGTTTGTGTATTAAATGAGTATTCAAAAATATATCTATCTTTTTCTTTTATTGATGATATCAAATTTTTCGATTTGGTCTCAATCCGTTAAGAATATTGCTGGAGGCGACAGGCTGGTAGCAGACACCAACATTGTTTTACCGCCATCCTGGGCATTCGGTGTATTGTATGGGGCTTATACCAATCAGCAGGAAACCATTAGCAGGATTGAAGAAATATTGAATCATGATTATCCGATTGATGCATACTGGATTGACTCATGGTTTTGGAGTTATGCCGAAAAGGGCAGAGGACCAAAAAAATATATTGATTTTATTGCTGATACAATAAGCTTCCCGGAAAGATCCCTTATGTGGAATTTTATGAAAGATCATAAAATAAAGGGAGGCTTTTGGGTTTGGGATTGTATTTTGGAAACGGGAAATGAAAAAGCTTTCAATGATTTTGAATCGCGTGGATATTTTTCAAATGTTTATACTGAAACCAATACCTGGCATAACAACAGCATCAGTACGGCAATGTTTGAAGAAGATAAAACCAAGAAAAATGGGACATTATGCGGAAATATAGATTTCGATAATCAACAGGCAGTTTCCTATTTCAAAGGGCAAATGAAGCATTTCTTTGATGAAGGGGCTGATTTTATTAAACTGGACCGCACTGCAGGAATAAGTACCTGCAAAGCAATGTTTGAAATGAGCCAGGAATATGGAAAAGAAACCGGAGGCCGTGGCTTTATGCTTTCTCATAGCTTTGAAACTGATAACGAAGCATACAAACGCTATCCTGCAAAGTGGACAGACGACACACGAAGTGATTGGACCGTTGAAATGCCGCTGGTTGAGTTCAATTCGTGGGTGCCAAAGGTTGCGTTTAAGGAAAACATTGCCATGTTCACTGACACGGGTAAACAATGTAGCAAAATTCCATTTCTTGCAAACGATCTTGGTGGTTTTGATATGGGGAAAACCCCGAAACCGGATGAAGAATTGTACATAAGGTGGTTACAATTTTCTACGTTTAACCCAATTATGCAGGTATTTTCTCAACCGGAAAATCCAACTGCAAATCTGGCATGGATGTATTCCGCAAGGGCCGATTCCATCTTTCGTGAATTTTCACATTTGCGACTGCAGTTGTTCCCTTATATATACAGTTATGCACTTCGCAGCCGTTTGGATGGCCAACATATGCTGGGTAAATATCCTGATCATGTTTACCAATATTCCTTTGGTGATGAAATGCTAATAGCACCTGTTTATGAAAGGGGGGCCACTACACAGGAAGTATTTTTGCCAAAAGGTAAATGGGTAAACTACTGGACAAACGAACACCTTTCCGGCCATGCCCACTATGTGGTTCAGGCACCAATCCATCAATTACCCATTTTTGTAAAGCAAGGTTCTATTATTCCAATGAGACGGTATGCTTCCTCTGTTGAAAAGGGGGATAATGATACCATTATGCTGCATATATACCCTGGTGCAGATGGCAGTTTCAGATTACTGGAAGATGATGGCAGCAATAATGATTATTTGAAAGGGGGCTATGCATCTACCTTGATTGAAATGACGAAGTATTCCAGTGATTTTTTACTTAAAATATACCCGGCAGTGGGCAGCTATATGGGAATGAAATTGAACAGAACCTGGGAGTTACTTATTCATTCAGATAATCCAAACTTAAAAATTGAACTTGATCATCAAACATTGAAATATCATTTTGACGAGAAAAGTAAAATTGGACTTGTGAAAATCCCCGGACGGGCATTAAAGTCGATGACGACAATTAAAGTTGTTGGTAAGAATAATTGAAAAGTAAAAATTTATCATTTAAACTGAAAAATTATGTTCCTGGTTGAAAACTATGGCATTGCCATTTTGCTTTGCTTTATCACCATGTTATGCTGGGGGTCGTGGGCCAACACAACTAAACTTACTTCAAAAGATTGGCGCTTTGAACTCCTTTACTGGGATTATGGCTTCGGGATTTTAATTACCACCTTGTTGCTCGCATTTTCCCTTGGCAGTTTCGGAACGGAAGGAAGATCTTTTCTGGAGGATATAAAACAGGCGGAGAACAGTAATCTTGGCTCTGCCTTTATTGGCGGTATTGTGTTCAATGCTGCCAATATTCTGTTGGTAGCTGCTATTGGAATTGCAGGCATGTCGGTTGCCTTTCCGGTGGGCATTGGTATCGCTTTGGTGTTAGGGGTAATTGTCAACTACATTTCCAATCCGCAGGGTAACCCGGTATTGATATTTGGAGGCGTTGCCCTTATAACCCTCGCCATCCTTCTTAATGCAAGGGCGTATCAAAAGTTGCAGACCAGCACAGAAGGTGGTGTTTCCAAAAAAGGATTAATTCTTTCCGTAGTTAGCGGATGTTTAATGGGGCTGTTTTATAAATATGTCGCAGATTCAATGGTTACTGATTTTAAAATGCCGGAAGCCGGTAAACTTACCCCATATACCGCGTTGGTGTTTTTTGCCCTTGGTGTAGTAATGAGTAGTTTTTTATTCAATTCATTGCAAATGAAGCGGCCGTTTGCAGGTGCACCTCTGTCCATTTCTACCTATTTTAATGGAAAATTGAAGGATCATTTGGTAGGTATTCTCGGTGGAGTAATCTGGTGCGTTGGTATGTCTTTCAGCATTATTGCATCAGGCAAGGCCGGTCCGGCCG
>JAKQKY010000156.1 GCA_029560415.1 Bacteroidota bacterium
TGAAATGGTATGGATTTCAATTGTCGGGCAGCCTCTTCGATACCATGCTCGCACATTACGTGATTGAGCCCGATGGGAAAAGAAGCATGGATGCACTCAGTGCAAAATACCTGGGATATGAGCCGGTACATATCGAAGAACTGATCGGCAAGAAAGGCAAGGGCCAGGGAAATATGGCAGATGTGGAACCGGAGAAAATAAAAGATTATGCTGCAGAGGACGCCGACATCACCCTGCAGTTAAAAAATATTTTTCTCCCACAATTAAAAACAAAGCAGGTAGAAAAAGTTTTTTATGAAGTAGAAAATCCACTCGTGAAAGTTTTGACCGATATGGAATTTGAAGGTATCCGTATCGATGAACAGTTTCTTAAAGAATATTCCAGGCAGCTGGAGCTGGAAGCCAAAGAAGCGGAGGAACGTGTGTATGAGCAGGCAGGAGTGCGGTTCAACCTGGCTTCTCCCAAACAACTGGGCGAAGTATTATTTGAAAAACTGCAGCTCGATCCCAAAGCAAAAAAAACCAAAACGGGTCAGTATGCGACCGGTGAAGATGTGTTGCTGAAACTGGCAAGCCAGAATAAGATCGTGGATGATATTCTTTCTTTCAGGGAATTCACGAAATTAAAAAATACGTATGTGGATGCATTGCCCGAGCTGGTGAATGCAAAAACAGGCCGGGTACACACCAGTTATGCGCAGGCCGTGGCAGTAACGGGAAGGCTTAGCAGCAATAACCCCAACCTGCAGAATATTCCCATTCGCACCGACAAAGGCAAGGAGATCAGGAAGGCTTTTATTCCCCGGGACGAAAACCATGTATTGGTTTCGGCCGATTATTCACAGATCGAATTAAGGATCGTGGCGGCCATCAGCGCAGATGAAAACATGTGTGCTGCTTTTAAAACCGGTAAAGACATTCACACTGCAACGGCTGCAAAAGTTTTCAATGTGGAAGAATCGGCGGTAACAAAAGAAATGCGCTATAAAGCGAAGAGTGTAAATTTCGGCATCATTTATGGGCAGGGAGCTTTCGGGCTTGCCGAAAACCTGGGTATATCACGTACCGAAGCAAAAGAGATCATTGATAATTATAAGAAGCAGTTTCCCAATATTCAACAGTACATGGATAATACCATAACCTTTGCAAAAGAGCATGGTTACGTGGAAACCCTGATGGGCAGGAAGAGGTGGTTAAAAGATATCAACTCGGCCAATTTTACGGTAAGGGGATTTGCAGAAAGAAATGCCATCAACTCTCCCATACAAGGCACGGCAGCCGATATGATCAAGCTGGCCATGATCCAGATCCAAAAAGAATTTGCAAAAAATAAATTCAAGTCAAAAATGCTCCTGCAGGTACATGATGAATTGGTATTCGATGTTTTGAAGGATGAACTGGATGCAGTGAAGCCGGTGATCTTACAATGTATGCAACATGCACTGGCGCTGCCAAACGACGTGCCAACGGATGCAGAGATCGGCTCGGGATTGAATTGGCTGGAAGCTCATTAATGTGTATAAAATGCGGTTGCACACGTTCAACAGATTATCTAATTTGTAAAAAATTTATTTATGAAAAAAATACTTTCTGCAGCACTTGTCTGTGCCATTGCAATCAGTTGCAACAACAATGAAGCAAAAAAAGAAGATGCAGCAGTAACAACTGCTGATACAACTTCTACCGTTAAAAAGGAGGAAGTAACTCCACCGGCGCCAATGCCTGATTCTGCTACCATGATGAAAAACTGGCAAGCATATAGCACGCCCGGCGATATGCATAAATTGATGGCATCCTGGGATGGCAAATGGGATGGCGAAGTAAGTATGTGGATGGCGCCAGGCGCCCCTGCTCAAATGAGTAAG
>JAKQKY010000157.1 GCA_029560415.1 Bacteroidota bacterium
ACCGCCCCAGGCAAAGGGATGGCCACTCATGATAACAGATGCAGTTATGCTGATCAATGGCAACCCAATGATGAGATACTTAATATTTTTAGCAATGGAAAAAACCTTTTTGCCAAAGAACAGGTTTACGCCTATCACGAAGAAAAAAGAGCATAACAGGTAAGAGGCCACGCCAAATCCCTTGAAGATGAAAAAGTGAGAGATAAATGCTCCAAAAGTCCCCATCAGGTTTTCAACTTTCACATCGGCACCCCAGAACAGGCGGCTGCCAAACTGAAGCACTTCGCTCTGGTCGTCGCTCCAGGTAAAAAGATAAGATGTAAAAGCAATGAAAAGAAGTATGGAGATCAACAGGCATACGCTGCCGGCAATTTTGTGGGTGCGTTCATCTTTAAGCAGCTGTTTCACTTTCACCTGCTCTATCTTTTCAGGTTCGAGGGCTTCCGTTTTGGAAGCTTTAGATTTTTTATTGGCCATCGGTTACAAAGATATAAAAATCCGGATGCGTAATATCACATCACAATCATTTGCTGATGCTATTTCAACGAATTTATGTAGGTTTGACAGCAAACCCGCTATTTTGAAAAAATATTTTTTACTAGCGCTGTTTATTTTGATGGGCAACCTATGTTTTTCACAAAATGCGGCTGAAGAACTGGTGGCAAGATTCGACACCATCAATCATACCCTGGATATAGAAAAGCAGGCATTTGTTTACATCGATAGCCTGGGCATTTCAACACTGGATAAGATCGAAGAGCAACAATTTGTTCCTTTGCAATCGGTTCCTTTCAGAAAGAATATCCCCCGCAGGCTGGTATTGAAACCCAGCTATCTCCGGTTCACTTTGCAGAATACAGGAAACTTCGACAGGCAATTTTATTTTTACCCGGGCATGCATTATAGTCAATTGACCCTGTACAAAAACATGCCGCCTGGTAAACCCGAAGAGATTAAGCAGCTGCACCACAAAACGGGATTTGTATATATTCAGTTACCTGCCCGGTCTACCGTTAGCTATGTGCTGCGCATGTCTTTTGCCCGAGCAGATTATAACCGCATCAGCGCCAAGCTCATTGAGCCGCCCTACCTCGAAACATTTAAACTGCAATTATCAAATACCCGGTACGACAGCAAATCGGCCGGCTTTATTTTAAGCGGCGTTTTGTTGATGATGATCCTCTTCACCCTTGTGAATTATATCATCAACGGCCGGGAAGAATTCTTTTACAACTGCCTGTATTCGGTTTGTATGTTTTTAATTGTATTTCTTTTTTCTTACCTCAAAAATAATCCTGGTTGGTTCAATGCTTTTTTCCTAAGCTATTTTTCATTGTTCCTGTTGATCACCGGAACCCTTTTTTATGTTCAGTTTACCAGGAAATTTCTCGATACTGCTAACAGGCATCCATTGCTGGATAAAATTTTTAAAGCGGAGATATGGCTTTTATCGTTATTAATGCTGGTCTTTACCAGTGTTCATTACTTAACCGATTTATTTGTTTTTGAATATTATCTTGAAAATGCCATGAAGCTGATCGCCCTTGCAATCGGTCTATTTTATATTGTCATCGGGCTAAGCAATAAAGACCGGTTGATGAATTACCTGGCCTTGGGCAATGCCATACAGGTTCTGTTTTCATTTATTTCTTTACTCTGCATTTTGCTCGATATCAAATCAACCAATGTATTCAACTCTGCTCTTTTTTATTTTGAACTGGGTGTAGTGGCATCAGTGTTTTTCTTCCTGCTTGGGCTCACCTATAAGAACAGGGCTGAACTTATTGGAAAGATCAGGACCAAAGAGGCCATGAAACTGGATGAAGAAAAACTTGAATTTGAAACACGCCTTGCTGTTGTACATGCACAGCAGGCTGAAAGGAACCGAATCAGCGCCGACATGCATGATGACCTTGGCGCAGGAATGACTACCATCAGGCTTTATAGCGAATTGGCAAAGAATAAAATGGGCAACCAGATTATGCCCGAAATTGAAAAAATTTCCAGCTCTGCCGATGAACTATTGATTAAAATGAACGCCATCATCTGGAGCATGACGAGCAGCAATGATTCACTGGGTAACATGATCGCCTATATCAGGAGCTATGCCCTTGAATATTTTGAGGACACCGGAATTAATTGCCAGATATCTATCCCGGAAAGATTACCTGAACTTGCTGTAACCGGTGAGATCAGGCGAAATGTTTTCCTGGTTGTGAAAGAAGCATTGAACAATATTGTAAAACATTCCGGCGCCAGCCAGGTGAGTATCACCTTACAGAAAGAACCGGAAGGGTTAAGCCTGTTGATACATGATAATGGAAAAGGAATTGATTACGAAAAGATCAGGCCCTTTGGTAATGGCATGAAAAATATGAAGAAAAGGATGGATGATATCGGCGTGGAATTTTCTATACTCAATCACAATGGAACCACGATCAGGCTATATCGCAACACCCGGAATTAATTTTTTTTGAAGAAAGAAAACAACATCAACATCCAACCACCGATGAATGCCAAACCCCCGAAAGGTGTAATTGGACCTACCCATCCAAAACCGGGCAACACTGCCGCCTGCTTATAGGTAAGTAAAAAAAGAGAACCGCTGAACAGGATGATACCGGTAACGAATAAACGACATGCCCACAGCATGGTTGCCGACCTGAAATCTTTATACAAAATAGCTGCAGCCAATAGTGCAAAAACATGATAGAACTGGTACCTAACGGCCGTTTCAAAAGTAGCCACCGCACGATCGCTGACCATTTTCACATCCCTTAAATAATGTGCACCAAAAGCGCCCATGGCCACGGAAAGTGCTCCCAAAATGACGGCTGTTCTCAAAAATCCTTTGTGCATAATATGCTTTTTAAGTTTGTGGGATGATCTCCCTGAGGCTATGTTCATGCAGCGTTTCTGCGTGCAGGATCAGCTTTGCCTGGTTGTAAAATGCCTGGCGTTCACTTAATTTCTGCTCGATAAAAAACAATAGTTCTGACTGGTTCACTTTTTTCAACAGCGGCCTTTTGTCTTTTTCTTTCATGATATTGTCGAGCAGGAATTGCGGCCCGGCCGAAAGATAAATGGTAAGGCCGTGTTCATTCATCCAGGCCATGTTGTCATCAAAGCAAGGGGTACCGCCACCACACGCAATGATGCAATGTTCATTTGCGATCATGGTTCTCAATGCTGCAGCTTCCTGCAACCTGAAATAGGATTCGCCACTTTTTTCAAAAATCTCTTCAACCGAACGGTTATGCGTTTGCACGATTATTTCATCCAGGTCGAACCATGGCATACCTTGCACCGCAGCCCATATCGGTGCCCAATGCGTTTTACCGCTGCCCATGAATCCGGTTAAAAAAATGCGCATATACAAATGTAAGGTAAACAGCACTATGCCACGCATGCCTTCGAACAGGCTATGATCTTCCGGGTAAATCTACCGGGGATGGCCAACCGAAATGAATGTAAATATGATCAGGATTTCTTTTTAAAATCGCCCCGCTTCCAGGCCTTTATAAATTCTGACCAGGCAAATGGATTGAAAATATTCTGCGGCGCAACCTGCCCGCTATAATAAAGTTTGCTGGAACGTTGGCGCATGTATTGGTTGGACGCTTCTCGTCCGTCGGAAGGTAAAGATGACATCAATACTCTCCTCGTAGCTACATCATTGTTGCTTCGGGCAATGGCAATATCGTCGTCGGGTACTTTGGTGTTTACAAAATCCCTTTCAAACTGTTCTCGGCTAACCCTTGGTTTAATGATGGTGGCAGGTAAGAATACAGTATCATTTACCATCAACTGAATGATGCTATGGTCGTTGCCCTTTAGATCTTTGGGAATGTCGATCAGCTTCGATTTATATCCAATGCTGGAAAACTCTACCTGGTCGCCTTTTAAAACTACAATGCTGAAAATACCCCGGTCGTTGGTAATGGTACCCCGGTTCTGTCCTTTGATCACGACACTTACAGCCGGGATCCCTTTAAGACTGTCGGCCGTCATCACCACGCCATATAATTGTACAACAGAATCTTTAAAGCTCTCAAACTGGGCTTTTGCTGCTACCGGGGTGAAAAATGAAAGTAAAATGAAGTATCGTAAATATTTTTTCATGAAGCGCCAGTCGGCTGTATTAGTGTTTTAGTTTATTAACAAGCAGGAACCCTAAAGGCTTTCCGTTGCAATCCTCCCCCCGGAGGTATAAAGCAACATTGCCGCTATTTATCTGGCTGTTCGCTTCAAAAATAACAACATTTCGCAATTGATAAACAAAGTAAGGCCTTCAATGTTTAATTTTGCCGGGCACGATTGCATTTTAACAAATAATTGAACCATGACCAACGAAGATATACTGAAAGCACTTGGAAATGTACAGGAACCCGACCTGGGAAAAGACCTGGTTACATTGAATATGGTAACCGATATCCAGATCGATGGAAACAAAGTGTCATTTACCGTCATCCTTACCACTCCAGCCTGTCCTTTAAAGGATATGATAAAAAATGCATGTATCAATGCCATTAAAATATTGGTGAATAAAGAAGCAGAAGTAACGGTGAACTTTACCAGCAATACCAGCAGCAACCGTAAAGATGGCAAGACCATCCTCAACGGTGTAAAGAATATTATTGCAGTTGTGAGTGGCAAAGGCGGTGTTGGAAAAAGCACGGTGGCAGCAAACCTGGCGCTTGCCTTATCGGAAGGCGGTGCGAAAGTTGGATTGATGGATGCCGATATTTATGGACCAAGCCAGCACATCATGTTTGGCATACGTGGCGAAAGACCGATGATGAAAGACAATGGTGAAAAAGGATTGATCATTCCCATAGAAAAATTTGGCATTAAGATCATGAGCATTGGTTTACTGATCGATGAAAAACAGGCCGTTGTCTGGCGTGGTCCGATGGTGAGCAGCGCCATCCGCCAGTTTGTTAGTGATGTTGACTGGGGCGAACTGGATTACCTGATCATCGACATGCCACCAGGAACCGGCGATATTCATTTGACTATTGTACAAACCGTTCCTGTTACGGGGGTGATCGTAGTAACTACCCCGCAGGTTGTTGCGTTGGCAGATGCGAAAAAAGGTATCGCTATGTTTGGACAGGCACAATTAAAAGTTCCAGTGATCGGTCTCGTGGAAAACATGAGTTATTTTACCCCGGCCGAACTGCCCGATAACAAATATTATATTTTCGGAAAAGATGGCGGTAAGAATCTTGCAGATGAATTTGATATTCCTTTCCTCGGACAGATACCGCTCGTACAAAGCATCCGCGAAGGCGGCGACATCGGCGTACCATTGATGGTTAGCGATGATAGTATCACCAGGAAAGCTTTTGAAGAATTTGCGGGTAATGCTGCCCGTGGTATTGCCATGCGCAACGCCAATATGGAAGCCACCCAGATACAGGAGATATTAGTTTAAAAAATAACCAGCTCTTTATAACATTGAACCCGTAGTGATGCTGCGGGTTTTTTGTTAACAGTATGATGATATTGATCTTCCCGAAATAAATTACATTAGCTCATGAAAAACATGAACTATTTTCTATTCAGCATTATTTTCTTAACGGCCTGTAACAACACAAAGAAGATGAGCGATCAACCGCAGGATGGAACCAGGGTTCTAACAGAACAAAACTTTGATAAACAAGGCCACCGTGGCTGCCGCGGTCTTATGCCCGAAAATACCATCCCTGCTATGTTGCATGCCATCGACCTGGGTGTAACCACGCTGGAAATGGACGTGGTGATCAGTAAAGACGGAAAAGTTGTTCTGTCTCATGAACCATTCTTCAATCACGAGATCAGTACAAAACCCGATGGCACTTATATAGAAGAATCAGAAGAGAAGAATTACAACATCTACCAGATGAATTATGATGAAGTGAAAACTTTTGACGTAGGCCTGAAACCCCATCCCCGTTTTTCTCATCAACAGAAAATGAAAGTCATCAAGCCCTTGCTCAGCGACCTGGTAGATTCGCTTGATGAACACATGAAGACCGGGAGAAGAGGATTGTTTTATTACAATATTGAAACAAAGACCAACCCGGCAACCGATAACATTTTTCACCCCGGCCCCGGAGAATTTGTTGAGAAACTGATGCAGGTAATCGATGAAAAAAACATTCGATCGAAAGTGATCATACAATCCTTTGATATACGCACGTTAAAATATCTCCACGAAAAATACCCAGACGTGACCACGGCATTGTTGATCGAAGATGGAGATGGTGATACAATCAGCGAAAAGATCTTGGCAATGGGCTTCATGCCTTCGATCCTGAGCCCGCATTATTCACTGGTAACTAAAAAACTTTTAAGTGATTGGCATACCCATCACCGCAAAGTGATCCCCTGGACCGTGAATGATAAAGACAAAATTGAATCGTTGACAAAAATGGGTGTGGATGGCATCATTACAGATTATCCCGATCTGTTCAGGCCATAAAATATTTTATTTGATGGATGGGATGCCCAACCAATCTGCAGCATTTTTAAAAAGTAGTTTATCGCTGAGCGCCTGTGTAAACTTCATTTCTTCGATCAGTTGCCCCGGGCGATGCTCCCCTAACGGAAAAGGATAATCGCTACCCATGCAGATCTTATCTTCCCCCATCACATCCATAATATAGCGCATGGCTTTATCGTCGTGTACAAGGCTATCGATCCAGAATTTGCCGATATAATTTCTTGGGTTCACCGC
>JAKQKY010000159.1 GCA_029560415.1 Bacteroidota bacterium
CAGGTGGCTGCCATTGCAATCGCCTGCGGGTAAGAAGTAGCAGGATACGGAGTTCTTGCCACACCATGTAAGGTCTCGTTCCACCAGTCATAGGCAAGTATGCCGAGCCTTGGTATGGCGGGCGTGGCATTCAGCATCTGCAGTACTTTTTCCTCCAGTGTAAGGCGGCTCACCACATCATTTACCCGTTGCTCAAAAGGTAAATGGTGATTCCACATGGGAAAAGATTTGTAATCCTGTGCAGTGGAGATGGTTGCGGAAAAAAACAAGACAATTGAAAATATATTTTTCATGAAGTGTATGTTGTTATTGTATTAAAATATTTAGATGTCAAAACAATCTATTGCAGAATCAGGACGTTTCATGCATTACTACTATAAATTGATCCTGGCTGTATCAACAAACTCATTGATTTACTTTCTTGTTAAACGGATGTAGTACACCGCACCTGCCGTAGCACCCGGCAAAGCCTGGAATTTTATCCTTATTTTATTTTTTCCTTTCACCATAGCATCCGGTATTTTGTATTCGATTGTATGAAACGCTGACTGGTTCCACTTACCTGTATTGTCTTCTGTAAATAGTTTTTCATCATCAATGTAAATGTCAAATTTCCTGTTGCCCCATTCGGCTCCCCAATATTTCACCAGCAGCGAAAGGCTTGTTTCATTATTGGTGGAAAGCTGGTAACTGAACCAGCCTTCGTTGTTGGCATCCCGCCAGAATTCGTCCTGCTGGTTTCCTGTGTTGGAGTGTTGCTTCTGTATAAAGTGGTCGGCTTCCGGTTGTTGCTCACCGGGTGCAACAAAATCGATGGTGCGTTTTTCCAGCTCCAGTTTGCTTTTTTCTTCCAATGCAACCGAATCAAGATAACTGCGGTAGCCGGCATTACTCAATGTCATCCAGTACATCATATACCTGCTGTCATGAATGGTATAAAATGGTTCGAAGACTACTGTAGCTGGATTGATCATTCTCAGATCGGTAACGGAAAAGGTTAGCGTTTTTCCTGCAACTGGTTTTAACTTATTTGTAATGGACCGAATATTGTCTTCAATTATGATCGGCGCTTTGTGCAATGGAAGTTTTTTGCCGCCAGCAATATGACCCCAACGGCTATCGTCTGCCACCAAACCTTTTAAATTTTCTGTCTCGGTTTTTGCAGCCAGTAAAACAGGTCCGTGCATAAGGGCGATATAGTTGGATACATTTGGCAGGTATTCGATACTGTTATGCATCGGCAATTTAACTGTAACAATATCCCCTTTCTTCCATAACCGCTTAACTGCTATATAAGAGGAGGGATGATTGGTAAATGCAACAGCTTTGCCATTCACTTTAATTTTAATAGCACCTTCTTTTACCCAGGATGGATACCGGATCATCATCGAAAAAGTGGACGATCCTTCAGTAATGGTTATGCTAGTTTTTTCCTGAGATGGGAAAAGGGTTTGCTGTGATAGTTTGATTTTCTTTTCTCTCCAGTTTAATTCCGATGCAACAAAAAGATTGATGTACAGGGAATCGTTGGACCGGGTGTAGATAAACTGGTTGTATTTGCCATGATTTTCCATACCGCTTCCTACACAGCACCACATGGCTTCGTTAGGAGCTGAGTACACCCGGTAATGCCTGGGGCGGGCCGGCGTAAAATACACATAGCCACCATGCTCCGGGTGCTGCGTTGATAAAATATGATTGTACAATGTTCTTTCATAGTAGTCTGCATATTTTGCCAGCGGATTCAGCCGGAAAAGATGTTCGGTTAATTTAAGCATGTTGTAGGAATTACAGGATTCCGGTCCTTCCACATCATTCACAAAATCGGATGCTGCAGTCACTGC
>JAKQKY010000171.1 GCA_029560415.1 Bacteroidota bacterium
TTTTTTCCCTGCTATCGGCAGAAGAAATAATTTGTTTTATAGCGTTTTGCTCCAATTGTTTTACCTGTTCAGTAGAAGAAGTTTTTTTAAGTGCCAGTATTTTAGTGAGGTAGGCCGTAAAAGCGGCTTCCGGTTGATTCAATTGTTTAAATAATACATACGAGCGATCTAAATATGTGATACTTTCATTTCCCTGATTTTGTGAGAGCAAGTTATACCCAGTTGCAAAAAGCAGAACGGCAAGAATTTCTTTATCACCCTGCTTTTCAAAATATGCAATCGCTTTTTTAAGTTCCAAAGTCCGGCTCTCTAAAATGTTTCCCTGGACGTATTGAATTTCCTGGTAAAGCGGAAATGTTCCTGGCAGTTCCATTTGATCAAAATGCCATTTAGCTTTTATATAAAAGAGCGACATTCTATCATTTGATGCAGTACCAGCATCCCTGGTAACCAATGCCATCGCCTGTAAAAAATATCCCCTTCCTACATGATCATTCAGTTTTTGGTACATTTCATATGCCTGTTTTGACAGGATTAAGCCTTTCATTATTTGGTCATTGCATATATACAGTTGGCCCAGGTATGCTAACTGATGTGCTTTTGCAGTATCTGTTTTAGCGGCATTTTTGAGTAAAATTTCTAAACTATCAATCTTCGAAGCATATGATACCGTTTTGTGCTGTGAAAAAACATTGGCCGAAAATGCCAATATAAATATGTACAGCAGATTGAGTTTCTTCATTGTTTGAAATTAATTAAAGTGCAACCAAAAAATCCAAATGATCATACTATACAACAGGTAATGAAATAATAAACATAGTTCCTTCTCCATCCTTCGTCTCTACTCGCAAATCGCCACCATGTGCTTTTACAATATCATAGCTCAAACTCAATCCCAGGCCGGTTCCTTGTCCGGTTGGTTTGGTGGTAAAGAAAGGTTGAAAGATTTTATCTTTGATCGCATCGGGGATGCCATTGCCATTGTCGGCCACAGAAATCAATATTTTATCATTAACTTTTTTTGTACTTACCGAAACGGTTGGTTCATAACCTGGCGTTACTTGTTTCTTCTTTTCATCTACTACGTAAAATGCATTCGTTATTAAATTTAAAATAACTCTGCCAATGTCTTGCAGAATGATGCTTATGTTGCCAATGGATTCATCAAAATCTGTTTTCAATGTTGCGTTGAAGGATTTGTCTTTTGCACGAAGGCCATGATAGGCGAGGCGTAAATATTCATCTGCCAAATTATTGATGTTGGTAGGTTCTTTTTGCCCGCTGCTGCTGCGGCTGTGTTGCAACATGCCTTTTACAATTCCATCGGCCCGTTTACCGTGATGATTGATCTTTTCAAGATTTTGAGCAATATCATTTAATAGATCTTCTTCAAGCTGGTCATCTCTTTCACTTTTAGGTTTTGCCTTTTCACTTTTCAATTCTTCAATTAATTCAACACTTACTTCTGAAAAGTTATTTACAAAATTCAATGGGTTTTGAATTTCATGAGCAATCCCGGCGGTGAGTTCGCCCAAAGAAGCCATTTTTTCAGATTGAATTAATTGTGCCTGCGTTGCCTGGAGGGTTTTATACGCTTTTTCAATTTCTTTTGCCTGTTCCAGTTCTTTTTCCCTTCCACGTTCCCGCTCTTTGGCAAGAATATATCTTTTTTGATAGCGGTATACCAGCCAACCTGCAATAAGGAACCCTAATGCATAGATGCTGTATGCCCACCATGTTTTCCACCAGGGTGGAGAAATGATAATGGATAGTGATTTTTCTGTGATCGTACCTTCACTATTGATCGCTCTTACCCGCAGTGTATACCGGCCCGGGGGAACATTGAAAAAAGATGCTTTGTGATCGGTTCCCAGGTTATTCCATTTATTGTCAAACTCTTCGAGTTGATAAAGATATTTGATCGGATCATCAGCATTGAAATTGACTGCAATGAAGTCGATAGAAAAAGAATTTTGGTTATAGGTAAGGTTAATTTGTTTTGTTTTCCAGATAGGTTCTGAAAGAATTCCGTTTTTACCAGGAAATATTTCTTCACTTCCAATGATGAGTTGCGAAAAATTCAATACCGGCGCCGGGTTGCTTACATTGATCTCTTCCGGATTAAACATATAGTATCCATTGCTTCCACCAATAAATATACGGCCATCGGATGCCTTGTAATTATTAAGCCAGTTCCAATTGGAGGAGAGTATACCATAACCGGCGTTGAACATTTGAATGCGTTCCCGGTTGGCACTAATCTTAATAATGGCATTGGCCGTTGTTACCCAAAGGGTATGCTGATTATCTTCCAGGATATTTAAGATGGTTTCTATACCCATGGAAAAAACAGGCGAATTGAATTGAACAAATACATCTTTGGCTTCATCATATTGATACAATCCAACATCAGTGCCTGCCCATAGAATTCCTTTTGCATCTAACAATACAGCCCTTACACTATATCCTTTCAGGTAGTGCCGGAAAGTGTTGCTATCGCTGATAAATCTATCCAGTCCGCCAACATTGGCAAACCAGAGATTATTCCTTTTATCTTTGGCTATGCTATATACCGTAGTGCCAACAATTCCTTTTTCAGTTTCTTTGTTATGACGCCAGACTTTATATTGATTGGTTGAACGTTCAACCCTTGCCAGTCCGGCCTCACCCCCCAGCCACAGGTAACGGGCATTCTCAATAAAAATACAATGTAACGAATCCATGGTACTGCCCTGAGTTGCATTGCCAGGTTTAATGTGAGTAAACGTTCCCGTTAGTGGATCGAACAAATCAAGCCCGCCAGTATGGGCACCAATGTATAACTTGCCGTTTTCATCTGCGGTAATGGCTACTACATTGTTATTGTTCAGGCTGTTTGGGTTTTTCGGATCGTGTGTGTATATTTTAAGTGAATTTGCAACAAGGTCTTTACGAACCAGGCCCGAGTCGGTGCAGAACCAGAGTATATTTCCATTTGGTTCAAGATAAAATGAATTGACTGCCTTTTTATTAGGATAATAGGGGATTGTTTTCCGGCCGTATGATACAGTATACATATTGCCAGACTGGGTGGTAATCCACGTTAAACTATCTGCTGCTAATAGGATTCGAACAGTGCCATCGTCTTTAAAACCTGTAAGGGTATCCTTTTCAAATGCAGAGTTAGTTTTCTTAACTTTTGATATTCCGAAGTGATAAGTTTGATTGGCCTTTGGGTCATACCAGTTCATGCCATTTCCAAATGATCCGATCCATATTTTGCCCGCATGATCTTCCTGTATAAAGCTTATGCCATCTGTACTGTCTTTATCAGAGATCGGGGGCCTGCTCAATTTTCCCGGCTGTGCTGGATCATAAAGATGTCTTGTAAATATGCCGGTTTTCCTATCCAGTGTATGTAATCCATTTCGATTGGTTCCTACCCAAAAATTACCCTTACTGTCTTCAAACATAGCTGATACAGTAGCATTGATCAGGCTCCCCGGGTTCAATGGATCTGCTTTATAAAAAGTTTGTTTTTGGGTAGATGGATCAAATCGGATCAGCCCGTCAAATTTGCCGGCTGAACCAGTAAAAATAGTACCAGTTGAATACCATATCATTCCTTTCTTATCTTCATAAATGGTAAATATACCAGTACTATCCGCAGGTTTATCGTTTATTTTTTTGGGAAAGTAGGTGAATTTTCCTGTTTTATGATCGTATGATTCCAATCCCAAATTGGTACCGATCCAAAGTTTCCCGGATCGATCTATCAAAAGGCTGATGACAGAATCTGAAATAATACTGTTGGGATCGGATTTATTATTCCTGAAGTGCGTAAAGGTATTGGTAACGGGAGAAAACCTGTCGAGGCCATTGCCAAAATGGGCAATCCAAATATCGCCGGATTTATCAACTGCCAGAGAAACCATAAAATTACTGGCAGGAGAATTAGGCTTTTCCGGATCGTGCCTGAAAGATTTAAAATCTTTACCGTCGTATCGGATCAACCCTTTTGTAAAACTGCTGAACCAGAGATAACCCTGTTGATCCTGGGTGAATGCATATGCCGGTCCAAAGTGATGCATTTTTTCATCGATCTGCAGATTGAACTGGGGTTGCTGAGAAAATGCATATTTACTGATACCTACTATGAATAAAAGCAGGAATAATTTTCTTTTCATAATCAACATTTATTGAAAATTGTCTGAATCACGGATTTAAATTGATTTAAGGATTTCACAGATTTCATATTAAAGTACGAGTCTTTTAAAGGTTAACTTTTACTTCCGAAATTAATTAGCAAACCAACTTCTAGCATGTATGCTTTCAAATAATTTAAAACTTGTGCAAGATGTACGTCTTCAAGTTCAATGATTGCCTTTAACTCTACTAATACTTTACCTTCCACTACGAAATCAGCTCTTCTTGATCCGATTGGTTCCTTTAGTCGTTTATAATAAATATCTTGTTCAATTTCCCTTGCATATGAAAGTCCGGCTTGTGTTAACTCCCATGCCAAAGCTCTTTGATAAATGACTTCCTGAAAGCCATTTCCAAGAAACTGATGAACTTCAAAAGAAGCTCCAATAATTTTTTCTGTAATTTCTTTAAATTTTAACTCCATCATAATGTAAGTCCGTGTAATCTTATAATCTTTTTAATCCGTGATTCAGATAACAGGCAATTGAATAATAAACGTAGTTCCTTCTCCATCCTTCGTTTCTACCCTTAATTCACCGCCATGTGCTTTCACAATGTCATAACTCAAACTCAGTCCCAGCCCGGTTCCTTGTCCGGTAGGTTTGGTGGTAAAGAAGGGTTGAAAGATCTTATCTTTAATACCATCGGGGATACCATTGCCATTGTCGGTCACAGAAATTAAAACTTTATCCGATACTTTTTTTGTACCTACCGAAACAGTTGGTTCATAACCCGGCGTTACTTGTTTCTTCTTTTCATCTACTACATAAAAAGCATTCGTTATTAAATTAAGAATTACCCGCCCAATGTCCTGTGGAATGATGTTAATGTTCCCAATACTTTGATCAAAATCAGTTTTCAATGTTGCATTGAAGGATTTGTCTTTTGCCCGTAGTCCATGATAGGCGAGTCGTAAATACTCATCGGTCAAAGTATTGATGTTTGTTGGTTCTTTTTGACCGTTGCTGCTGCGGCTATGTTGCAGCATGCCTTTTACTATCGCATCGGCACGTTTGCCATGGTGGTTTATTTTTTCTTGATTTGCTATTATATCATTGGCAATTTCTTTGGCATCGGCGATATTACCTTTATCCATTTCATCTTTCATTTCTACCAATAATTCTTTATTTACTTCCGAAAAATTATTGACGAAGTTTAACGGGTTTTGAATTTCATGTGCAATGCCTGCAGTCAGTTCCCCCAGCGAAGCCATTTTTTCTGATTGAATCAGTTGTGCCTGGGTAGATTTTAATTCTTTGTAGGCTTTTTCAATTTCCCTGGCCTGCTCCAGTTCTTTCTCCTGGTTTTTTTGACGTTCTTTTTTTACGATGTATTGTTTTTGGTACCGATAGATGGCATATCCAGCCAGGATCAACAACAATATATATAACCCGTATGCCCACCAGGTTTTCCACCATGGCGGACTGATGATGATATGAATACTTTTTTCCGTAAACTCACCATCTCCACTCACCACTTTTACTTTGAAATGATAATTGCCGGGAGGGATGTTGAAGAAATAAGCCCGGTGGTCGCTGCCGATATCATGCCAGGTATTGTCATAGTTTTCGAGCATGAACGTGTATTTCTCATCACCAGGTGAAATGTAATCGATCGAAATGAAATCAAATGAAAATACATTCTGATCATGCCTGAGCCGGATCTCTGTTGCTTTCCATAATGGCGCATTTAAAATGCCATCTGTAGTTGAATTAACTTCTTTATCGTTGAGTTTGAAACTGGAAAATAATAGATCAGGCTTAATAAGACTTTCTTTGAGGGTAGCGGGATCAAATTCGTAATATCCTTCATAGTGTCCTAAGAATAACCTTCCGTCATTGGTTTTAAAATTATCGACCCATCCCATCTTATTATATCGTATACCCTGTGCTTCTGTATATTTCCTGGTTGAGGTACGGTCTGCATTGATCATCAGTATGGCTCCACCGGACGATACCCAAAGATTATGTTGGTTATCTTCGATAATACCCAATACGCCACTCACGCTAACGGCTGATTGCTGATTGGCAAAAGTGATAAACTGATCTTTAGTCTTATCAAAATAATACAACGCATCATTGCCACCAGCCCAGGTTATTCCTTTTGAATCAACACACAATGCGGTAAAATCAATACCAGGCAGGTATCTCCGGAAAATACCGCTTGCCCGATCGAGCCGGGCAATTCCTTTATCTGAAGCCACCCAGATATAATGATCCTTGTCTTCCGCAATGCATAGAATTCGATTACTAATGATGCTGCTGCTATCTTTCGGTTTGTATGAATAATTAGTAAAGGTTCCTGAGGATCTATCCATCATGGAAATTCCGGAGTCTGTAGCTATCCAAAGATTTTTTTGATGATCTGAGAATAAGTAATTGATTGTGTTGTTTACAATACTGGTCTTGTTAGCAGGATTATGGATGTAATGAATGAATTTTTCGGAAACAGGATCAAATTTATTCAAACCGCCGCCTGTTGTGCCTAACCAGAAATTATTTTCGCCATCCACTTCCAAAGCCCAGATGACATTATTATTGAGGCTGTTCGTATCCTTCGGGTCATTCTCAAATAATTTTTCATTATTGTTGGCAAGATCTCTGCGTAAAAGGCCATTATCCGTTGCGATCCACAGAATTTTTCCATTGGGTTCACAATAAAGGGAATTAGATTCCTGTTGCTTAATACTGTAAAAAGGTAAAGTGCTGCTGTTATAATTGTAGCTGAATAATCCACCATACGAACTGGCTACCCAGAATAAACCATCCTTGGAATTAAAAGCTTTTAATGGTGAAACAGATTTAAAACCTGAGATCGTATCTTTTTCTGACAATAATTTATTTCCATTATATACATATCCATAATGTGAAACTTTGTTGGTTTGGGGATCATACCTGTTCAGTCCGGAATTTCCCATGGCCAGCCACAACGCACCGGTTACATCTTCCCTGATAAAATTCATCCAGAATGCCGTTTTAACAGCAGGTGCTGTATGACTCAATGGAACCGGATTTGCGGCATCAGCATAAAATCGGGTAAATTGTCCGGTGCTCCTGTCCATTTGATAAAGCCCGGATTCTGGTGATACTTCAATAAGCCAAAAATTACCTTTACGGTCCTCATAGATTTCTGTTACAAGGCTTCCGGGATTGCTATTTGGATTAGCAGGATCGTTTTGATACCTGGTAAATTTTCCGGTAGACCTGTCGTAACGATTTAAAATACAATCTGTAGACGGTTTACCTGCATTTAAAGTGCCTGTACTGATCCAAAGCATTCCTTTTTTATCTTCATAGATCCTGAATACAGAACCTTGCCCGATGCTGGCGGGATCGTTCTCTTTTGATTTATAATGAATAAATCCGCCTGTTTTTTTATCATACTTATCCAATCCATTAAATGTAGCAAACCAGAGTTCTCCCAAATGATCTTCTAATACGTATAAAACAGTATCACTGCTGATACTTGAAGCAATTTTTGGATTATGACGGTAATGTGTAAACGTATTGGTGGCAGGATCGAATTTTTCAAGTCCGCTGCCGATCATTCCCATCCAGATAACATTGTTTGTATCAACACACAAATTAAGGATCATCCCACTGGCTAATGAATTTGTATTCCTTGGATCATTCACAAAGGGTTTCAGTTTCACACCATCATATCGTTGTAAACCCTGGTTAAAAGTACTGATCCATAAATATCCCTGCTTATCCTGTACAACATCTGTTAATTGTCCGAGTCCATTTTCCAATACCCGGTTAAACTTAATATCCTGGGCATAGATATTATTTGTGCACAGGAGAAGTAATGAAATGATCAATATAAAAATATGTTTACACATATGATTCATTTAAAAGGATTGAAGTATATGGATTATGTTGATTGGTAAATTTCATGTAAGCTCATATGTTGTTTGAAGGATGACAAGGATAATGTTTATCAGAACAATCGAGAAACAAGAAACCAGAAACGGATATAGATACACGGATAGGACGGATGACGCGGATGACACTGATTTAATTGTTTTTTTCATATGATTGGCAATTGAATAATGAAAGTTGTTCCTTCTTTATCTTTTGTTTCAACCCTGAATTCCCCGCCATGCGCTTTCACGATATCATAACTCAAACTCAATCCCAGCCCGGTTCCTTGTCCCGTTGGTTTTGTGGTGAAGAAAGGTTGAAAGATTTTTTCACGGATCTTTTCCGGAATGCCAGGGCCGTTGTCTCTGACAGTTATTGTGATTCTATTGTCCTGTTTTTTAGTACTTATCCAAACCGTTGGAGTATGATTCTTGTCTTTAACTCCCCCTTCGGGAGGTAGGGGGGCTGCATAAAAGGCATTGGTGATCAGGTTAAGTATCACCCGGCCGATGTCCTGTGGAATGACATTGACTTTCCCGATCGCTTCATCAAAATCAGTTTCCATTTTCGCGTTGAAGGTTTTGTCCTTAGCCCGCAGACCATGATAAGCCAGCCTCAGATATTCGTCGGCCAGTGCGTTGATGTCGGTTGGTTCTTTCTTGCCAGCACTGCTTCGGCTGTGCTGCAGCATTCCTTTCACGATGGCATCGGCCCGTTTTCCATGGTGAAGGATTTTCTGTTCGTTTTCGTTGAGATCGGCTGCGAGTGATTTTACTTCCTCATAATTTCCCTTTTCCAGTTCTTCGTT
>JAKQKY010000172.1 GCA_029560415.1 Bacteroidota bacterium
GGCATGGCCTATGCGCTGTTCAGGGGAGATAATAACAGGACCAGGATCTTTACCATCAATACCGCAACCGGCCAGGCATCTGGACGAGGCATCCTTGGAACATTCCAGGTAAACGGACTGGCCGTTGGATTAGGTTTTTAAGAAATAACATTATATATCATTTCGTACCAAACAAAACAGCCATCAATTACGATGGCTGTTTTGTTATTTTCAAAAGAGTTTATTTCCCTGTTTTCCCATAACTGATCTTGAAATAGATCAATACGACAGATAGAAAACTTATGATGCTGTTGCAAATGATCACCGGCAGCAATCCCCTTCCAATTCCATACACGATCCAGATCATTGTACTAACGAAAACGATCAGCATCATGGATAAATTGAGGTCTTTTACACTTTTACTTTTCCAGGTCTGGTATACCTGGGGCATAAAAGTGAGGCTACTGAGTGCTGAGCCAATATGGCCGATCACTTCCGTCCAATCCATGTTCCGGAATTTTTAAATTGAAATTATTTTTCCATTTGAGTGATCACGGCCTGCGTAACACCGGTAAATGAAAAACCACCATCATGAAACAGGTTCTGCATGGTAACCATTTTAGTCATGTCGCTGAACATCACCACGCAATAATTGGCGCAATCTTCGGCGCTAGCATTGCCGAGCGGACTCATTTTTTCAGCATAGCTGATAAAGCCATCGAATCCTTTCACACCACTACCGGCAGTAGTACGTGTTGGCGATTGAGAAATGGTATTGATACGAACCTGCTTTTTCACACCATAGTGATATCCAAAGCTACGGGCCACGCTTTCCAGCAATGATTTGGCATCAGCCATTTCGTTGTAATCGGGGAATACCCTTTGTGCGGCTATGTAGGTGAGTGCAACCACGCTGCCCCAATCATTGATGGCATCTTTTTTCATGCAGGTTGCCAGTACACGGTGCAGGCTCATGGAAGATATCTCGAGGGTTTTGAGGTTAAACCCATAATCAATTTCGGTATAATGTTTTCCCTTGCGCACATTTACGCTCATACCAATGGAATGCAGGATAAAATCAAATCCGCCGCCAAAATGTTCCATGGCCTTGGTGATAAGGTTATCTACATCTTCCGCATTGCTTACATCACATGGAATTACCGGTGCATTCACTTTCTCGGCCAGTTTGTTGATCTCGCCCATGCGCATAGCTACGGGTGCATTGGTGAGCACGATCTGTGCACCTTCTTCAAAACACTTGATGGCAGTGATCCAGGCAATTGATTTTTCATCAAGCGCCCCGAAAATGATTCCTTTCTTTCCTTTGAGTAAGTTGTACGACATGTTGTAATTGTGATTTATAACGTTTAGGGAATGTTTGGTAAAAGTAACACCATTATTTTTTAAACAAAAAATTGCTGTAGGTAAATAAAAAAAAACTTAATCCATACATGATGATAAATACTGCAGCAAAATGCAATAGTATGTAAACTAATAAGTGCCCGAATGACCTGCGTGGATCGATCCATTTCTTACAAAGCAAATGTGCCATGTAAACCGCTACACAAGAGGCCCCGATGAGTAAGAGTATAATAAACTTTTGCAATAATAGTTGTATCTTTTATGATTCTTTATCCAGCATCCAGCATCCAGCATCCAGCATCCAGCATCCAGCATCCAGCATCCAGCATCCAGCATCCCCCATCAATTCCCAACCATCTCCCTCGCATTCTCCAGCGCAGCCGCCGTTGGCTTTTCTCCACTGAGCATTTTGGCGATCGTGGTGATCCGCTCGTCATTATCCAGTCGCCGAACAGAAGTAACGATCTTATCAGCCTTTATGTCTTTGAATACGAAGAAATGCGCCGTTGCCCGGGCTGCAATTTGCGGTTGGTGGGTAATGGCGATCAATTGATGTGCTTCGGAAAGATCTTTCATAATAATACCCACTTGCTTGGCAGCTTCTCCACTGATACCTGTATCAATCTCATCGAAGATCAACGTCGGCAGTTCCAGTTTACGGGCCACCAGTGATTTGATGCTCAGCATCAACCGGCTCAATTCACCTCCACTCGCTACTTTGCTAACCGGTTCAAATCGGTTGCTTTTATTG
>JAKQKY010000173.1 GCA_029560415.1 Bacteroidota bacterium
TCAAGATCATCAGAGATCAGCCTGAAGGAGTAGTTATTTTTTCAGATAAACACCCGGTGCCCGATTGCATACTTAATGATTCAATACCAGAGCAAGGATGGGAAAGTATTCCTTCTTGTAAGTAATCTCCTGCATTTCCCATGCGAGGTGTCTTCCGATGCCATTTGTTACTAAGCAATCAAACATTATAAAGTTATGAAGGTACTTGCTTTGAAAAACTTATTGAGTATCCAACACAAAGAATAAAAACCTTTGCCCTCCACCCTGCGGTTCATATCCCCGTTTTTATTACTTTACAAAAAATTTCTCCCTTGAATCTTACCGAAGACCAGATACTAACCCTTGCACCTGATGAAGCCTCAAAAAAATCAGGGAAAGACCTGTCGAGCCCTGCTAAATGGGTGAGTAAGGGCGTAAATGAATTCGCACTCTGGGGCGAAGCACAAGGCAGTGGCAGCAAGCCTTATCAAACCCAGGTTGACTTGACCAATATTGCCTTTAAATGCTCCTGCCCCAGCAGAAAATTTCCCTGCAAACATGGACTAGGGTTATTGCTGTTATACAGCAGGCAGCAAAATACTTTTACAGATAACAATGCCCCTGCCTGGGTAAAGGAGTGGATAGAAAAGCGGTCAGAGAAGCAGGAGAAGAAAGTGATTCAGGAAGACAAACCCGTGGATGAAGCGGCACAGGCAAAACGCCAGCAAGCGAGACAACAGAAAGTTACCGATGGAATAGCAGAGCTGCGGTTGTGGATGAAAGATATTGTACGGAATGGTATTTTGAATATGCCGGAAAAAGGTTTTGCCTGGTTTGATGTGATGGCGAAAAGAATGGTGGATGCACAGGCACCCGGTTTGGCCAATATGATCCGCAACCTTGCAGACACCAACTTTTATGCGGAGGGCTGGCAGGCCCGTTTTATGGAGCAGTTGCTTAATATCTTTTTGATAACAGAAGGGTTTACCAACAGCAGCGGTCTGCAGGAACCATTGCTGCAGGATATCAGGACCTGGATCGGGTTTACACAAAACCAGGAGGAGTTAAAAGAGCAAACGGGTATCACAGACACCTGGCTCATACTGGCCAAACAGGTAACAGAAGTGGATAGTATTACCACGGAAAGAAACTGGCTGTATGGTACTAACAGCAAC
>JAKQKY010000185.1 GCA_029560415.1 Bacteroidota bacterium
TGTTAAAATTTTCAGCATTGGCAGCAAAAACCTTCTGTACAAGCTCTGTATCTTTAACGGGTTGATTCAATTTCTGTCCGTACATTTGATTTTTAAAATACAAAGATGCGTAACACAATTGTAATAGCTTTAATTTGTTTGTTTGCTGCAGGATGTAAGAAAGCCAGTTTTACTACAAAACCCCAATTGACGTTTAAATCTATCAATACAAATGAATTAAGGCCTGGCCAGGTGCTGGAGATAAAACTTACGTTTACTGATGCGGAGGGAGATGTAGTTAGTGATTCTGCCTTGTACATTGAACAGGTTTCAACTTTTTGTCCGCAAACATCCTTTAGCAGGATTGATCCAATAACAGAATTTCCTGTGTCAGGTAACCTGGAAGGAACCATTCTTGTAAAGTTTGGTTACAGAACCTTACCCCAGTTACAGGAGCCTCAATGTGGAGTTACCGATACCTGTTATTTTCGATTTGCTTTAAGGGATAAAGAAAAAAATGTTAGTGATACTATCACATCAGCATCTTTTGTTTTAATTAAAGAGTAAGCCCTGTTACGTCTCTTTTACTTTATCATATCTCACGCTTTTTGGGTAGCGCTCTGTGCGGCATCATTGGTATTTCAAACAATGCTGTTGCTTCAGCTAACGGTGAATTTTTACCTGTTAGCCTTTGTTTTTTGCGCAACCCTTGCCAGTTACAATTTTCATTACATATTGGCCGGGGCTATTGGTAAGCAAAAGTTATCCTGGACCCTTTTCAGCAGCCGTCCTTCCAATTTACTGGTGATGTTATTGGGTGCTGCCGGGGCGGCTTTGCTTTTTTCCTCCTCTGGTATTGATCTTCCTGTTGCATTGATTGCAGTATTGCTTACATTAAGTGATTCTGTTCCCCTGCTGCCTTTTAAGCAACTGGATGTTGCAAGAAAGGCGGGGTGGCTCAAAACGGTATTGCTGGCATTTACCTGGATGTTTGTAACAGCTTATTTGCCTATGACAGAGCAGCGAATGCAATGGTCATGGC
>JAKQKY010000186.1 GCA_029560415.1 Bacteroidota bacterium
TGTTAAAATTTTCAGCATTGGCAGCAAAAACCTTCTGTACAAGCTCTGTATCTTTAACGGGTTGATTCAATTTCTGTCCGTACATTTGATTTTTAAAATACAAAGATGCGTAACACAATTGTAATAGCTTTAATTTGTTTGGCGGGCATAATCGGGTGCAGTAAAGATAAATTTACTACAAAGCCGCAGGTAACATATAAGAAGGTGAACGCTAATGTTTTTGGAACCTTGCAAACAATACAGTTTACCATAGGCTTTACAGATGCGGAAGGAGATTTTACAAGTCCTGCCCAAGTATTTATACAACGTATAAATCCAACCTGTCCTGCTGATTCTAATTTCAAAGATTCGTTGCCTATTCCCGACTTTCCATCTTCATCAAATTTTGAAGGAGATATAAGAATGACATATAGTTATGCTGGAAATAATGGTGAAGCTCCTATAATGAATGCTCCGCCCGGCGAATGCGGTGATACTTCTACCTGCTACTTTCGTTTTGCCGTGATGGATAAAGCGGGTAACAGAAGCGATACTGTAAACTCAGAAACAATCATTCTCATTAGAAATTAATAAACTGCTGAACCGCTTCGTTCAAATCATTATTTCCCTGGCCATTTGGGTGTCTTTATGTGCAGCAGCTTTAGTATTTCAAACGATGCAGTTACTGCACTTGCCGGTTAATTATTATTTGTTAGCCTTTGTTTTTTGCGCAACCCTTGCCAGTTACAATTTTCATTACATATTGGCCGGGGCTATTGGTAAGCAAAAGTTATCCTGGTCCCTTTTCAGCAGCCGTCCTTCCAATTTACTGGTGATGTTACTAGGTGCTGCCGGTGCTGCTTTGCTTTTTTCCTCCTCTGGTATTGATCTTCCTGTTGCATTGATTGCAGTATTACTCACATTGATTTATTCTGTTCCCCTGCTGCCTTTTAAGCAACTGGATGTTGCAAGAAAGGCGGGGTGGCTCAAAACGGTATTGCTGGCATTTACCTGGATGTTTGTAACAGCTTATTTGCCTATGACAGAGCAGCGAATGCAATGGTCATGGC
>JAKQKY010000194.1 GCA_029560415.1 Bacteroidota bacterium
TTGAATGGACCATTCCTGCAGATGCAACATTATTATCAGGACAAGGTACCACCAGCATCAGGGTATCATACCCTCTAACCGCGATCAATTCAAAAGTTACTGTTAAAGCAATCAGTAACTGCAGGTCGAGTGCTATAAGAAGCACTGGTGTAAAATTACCGGCATGTTTTATCGTGGGCCGTGTATCAAATCTCAATCGGAAGGAGGTAAATTCAATTGTTGATAAGACTTTAAAAATGGAGTTGAATATTTACCCCAACCCTACAACAACCGATTTTAAAATCCAGGTAAAAACGCCAGGTAGAGATTTAATTGTTGCAAGGATATTTGATATGCAGGGAAGAATAATCAATTCAATGACGGTACAACCAAATCAAATTGAGCAATTAGGCGCATCCCTCAAACCCGGCTCCTACATGATCGAAGTAACGCAAGGCCAGGAAAGAATCATCAAAAAACTGGTCAAGTTGTAAACGAGCTGATCCGTACATTATCTATAATTAAATTCAGGTAAAAAAGGCTGTCGTAATGGACAGCCTTTTTATTTCCGGATAACTTATTGTAAAAAGGGATTACCCCTCTTCTCATCCCCGATATTCGTGACCGGACCGTGGCCACTATATACCAACGTTTCTCCAGGCAGGGTCAGTAATTTTTGTTTGATCTGGCTGATCAATGTATCGTAATCACCTCCGGGCAGGTCGGTGCGACCAATACTGTTCTTGAACAAGGCATCGCCGCTGATCACAAATCCATCGGCCTGGTCATAAAAACTGAGGCTGCCGGGGCTATGGCCTGGTGTGAGCAAAACCTTTAATGCATCATCGCCCAGCTTCACATCGTCTCCTTCGTTCAAAAAAACGAAGTCGCCTGTATAATTGTCAAATGGCATGTTGTACATCAGCCCACTGGCAGGTGCAAAATCCAGTACGGCCTTTTCCTTTTCATGCAGGTGAAGCACGAGATCATACTTTTCCGCTATGAACTTATTGCCAAAAACATGGTCTAAGTGGCAATGGGTGTTTAGTAAAAGCACCGGTTTAAGCTTCATTTTATCTACAAATGCAGCTATTTGATCCTTTTCGCTATCAAAATAACAGCCCGGGTCGATGATGGCACATTCATTTGCCTCATTGTACAGGATATAAGTATTTTCCTGTATAGGACTAAACACAAAGGATTTTATTTTTAACATCTGCTTGGTTTAAATTGATTTTAATGATTAACCGTAATCAAGTAATTTAGTACTCAATATCAACTTTTTCAGTATGGTAAAGTTCAGCAGAATAATTTTCATTTCCATGGTTTTCCTCCTTGCAGCGGTTGGGTCTTATGCCCAGGTGAACGCGGTTACCTATGGTAAGAACCGGGTGCAATTCAAAAAATTCAAATGGCAATACTACCAGACTGAAAATTTTAATGTTTATTTCAACCAGAACGGGCAGGAAATTGCGAAATATGTGATGCAGGCCGCGGAGAAAGAATTACCCGAAATAGAAGAAGCGGCAGAATACAGCCTTCAACGCAGGGCCAACATCATAGTTTACAACAGTTTTGCCGACCGTAAGCAAACCAATATCGGGCTAGGTTCCGACATCATCAGTACCGGCAGTACTACCAAACTGGTGAATAATAAGATCGTTGTTTATTTTGATGGAAATCACGCCAATCTTAAAAGACAGATCAGGGAAGGTATCGCCGATGTGATCACCAAAAATGTATTATTCGGCGATGACCTGGGGGAAGTGGCCGGTAATCAAACATTACTCGACCTTCCGGTATGGCTTACCGATGGCTATGTGGCTTACCTGGGAGAGAACTGGAGTACGGCCCTTGATGATGAATTGAAAAGTGAGATCCTCAGTGGCAATTACAATAAATTTTCAAAACTGTCTTTCGAAAAACCATTACTCGCCGGGCACGCATTCTGGTTTTTTATAGAAGAAAAATATAAGAAAGAGAACGTGACGTATTTCCTGTACCTGGCAAGGATATATAAAAACCTGAACAAGGCCAGCCTGCAGATCACCAAAAAGAAATTCAAAGATTTGCTGGCCGAATTCATGGAATACCAGGAAGAAAAATATTACAAGGATATTGCCCGCCGGAAGGCGTACCCCAAAGGAAATTACATCGAAGGATTCGACATCAGTAAAAGACTTAACTATTATCGTTTCAATGTAAATCCCAATAAGAAAAACAATTCATTTGTTGTAACCCAATTTAAAAAAGGGATCGTACGGGTTTTGTTAAACGACGATTACGAATACAAGACCTTGTTGAAATATGGCATCCGTACGTATGAGAACCAAATGAACCCGAATTACCCGATGATGGCCTGGGATCCAAAAGGGACACGCATTGCGGTGATCTATGCCGAAGAAGGGAAGCTGAAACTTTTCGTGTATGATCTCATCACAAGGATAAAACAATATAAGCTCGATCTCACCGATAAGTTCGACCAGGTGCAGGACATTACCTATAAACTCGACAGCCGTACCTTATTGCTTTCAGCAGTAAAAAATGGCCATACAGATATTTATACGCTGAATCTCGAAAACGAAAAAGTTCAGCAGATCACCAATGATGTGTATGATAACCTCGATGCATCCTTCGTATCATTTCCAAATAAAACCGGGATCATTTATGCCAGCAACCGGCCTTCAGCATCTGCTAAAACCGGGGACTCTGTGTTGCCAAGCAATAACCGTTTCAACATTTTCTTAATAACCGATTTCGGCGACAAACCCGAGCTCAACCAGATTACCCAATTAACCGATGTTAAATACGGCGATGCCCGTTTCCCAACACAATACAACAACAACCACTTTACTTTTATCAGCGATCAAAATGGTATCGCCAACAGGTATGCAGGTTTCTTCACTACAAAAAAGGAAGGCCTTGATACATTGGTATTGATTGGAGATGATATACTCAGGAATCCTTCACCGAAAGAAGTGGATTCTACATTAAGAGTTTATAAAAAAACTGATGTAGATTCAATTGCTGTTGTATCTGTTTCTTCTGATTCCGCCTATTCGTTCCCGTTATCTAACTATCCAAGTGCCCTGGCAGAATCGAGGATAGCAGGCGATAGCAAACAGGTGAGTGAAGTTACCAGGCAGAGCGATGAGAAGATCCTGTACAAATTAAAGATCGATGAATTTGCTTTGAGCCGCAGGAATATCTCTGCACAGCCAACCGAATATGCGAAAAAACTGATGAGGGAAAGCCGGTTTACAAAAACAAAGCAGGCAACAAATATACCTGGCCAGGTAAATAATAACGTTAACGCAGACACGACGAAACGGCAGGATGATTTTTTCCAGACGGAATTTGATAGCCCAACCAGTACGGATAGTAGTAAAAAAAGCAAAGAGGCAATTCCAGTTATACCTGCTGAACCAGAATCGGTGTTGAAATCGGCCAAGTTATTCAGGTATAAACCATTAAAATTTTCGGCCGATTACGGTTCTGTTGGATTTAGCAGCTCGGTATTGGTAAATAAATACCAGCCCTATGGAGGGGGCTCTGGCCCGATAATGCTCAACAGCGCCACGCCATTAAACGGATTGATTACTTTGGGTACATCTGATCTTTTGGAAGACATCAAGATCACCGGTGCCTTTAAGATCGGTACAAACCTGAAGGATAACGAATGGCTGGCCAGCTACCAGAATTATAAAAGAAGGCTTGATTGGGGCGTAACATATTACCGGAACGTACAAGGTGTTACAATCCCGATAGGCGATCCTGCTAACCCTTATCCTTTAGCCGGAAAAATATTCACCAATCTTTACCAGGGCAATATCGCCTATCCATTTGATGAGGTACGCAGCATCCGCTTTTCTACAGGAATACGTTCTGATAATGTTGTGGTGTCTTCCGACCCAATCGTAGATGGATCGAGTGAATTTGAATCCAAACCTGTTTTGTATTCTGTAAACCGACTGGAATATGTACATGATAATACGCTGAATCCATCCCAGAATATCTGGAATGGATTACGGTTTAAAGTATTTGCAGATTGGAACAGGCAAGTGAGTAAGATTGAATTTTCAGATGGGCCCAATACTTTCAATGTTGGTTTTGATGCCCGGTACTATTATCCTATTTATCGCAATTTCATCTGGGCAGGTAGAGTTGCCGGGGACTTTAGCTGGGGCAACCAGAAATTCATCTACTACCTGGGTGGTGTAGATGGATGGCTGATGTTTGGTAGCAATACAAAGAAAAACGGAAGTGACCGTTATTTCAATACCAATAATCCACCAGCCGGCGACCAGGATTATGCTTTTCAAAGCCTGGCAGTAAACATGAGAGGATATATTCAGAATGTAGCCAGCGGTAACAATGCATTGGTGATCAACAGTGAGTTCAGGCTACCCGTTTTTTCAACATTCTTCGATCGTACGGTTAATAATGCCTTCTTACGTAATTTCCAGATTGTTCAGTTTACCGACCTTGGAACTGCCTGGAATGGCGGGTATGATGGTATTAAACGCCCAACGTCAATCTTTACAAACCAGCAGGGAAATGTACTGATCAAAGTGAAAGCGGGCGGTGTTGGTCCATTTGCAGGCGGCTATGGTTTTGGCGCCAGGAGTACCATTTTTGGTTATTTTGTAAAATTTGATGCTGGCTGGCCAATGAGCGGATTCTTTAAAGGAAAACCAGTGACCTATCTTTCATTAGGACTTGATTTTTAATACTTCTTCAAAACATATTACATGCCGGGATCCTCAGGACCCGGCATTTTTCTTTTCGGGTATTTGGCCGGATACAATTTTTGAAAATATGTAAATGATATAAAACAGGATTGTCAACATACCCGTAATGCCCCAGTTACGCAGGTTATCGGCCGGCGATACAAAACAATTCACAATGTCGAAAGCCAACGCCAAAGGACTATGAATTATATCCCAGCTATTCCATCTTTCAAACCTGCCCAGGTAAACCCCAAAAGAACCAAGGAATATGATCAAAGGCATCAACAGAGAAATGGTTTTACTGTTAAACTTGAACTGCAGGTATCGCTCAACGTTATACAAGGATACATAGGCCATGATCAACCCCATCAAAGAACAGGTAAACAGCAGGATGGCATCAAACCATACAGGCGCTGCCGGGTCGTCCTGTACATGAATAAGATCAGTTACAATGTATAATGCATTGGGGAAAAACAATAGCCAGCTTCCAAAAAGGAATGCCTGTTTCCAGGACTGACTGGTACGGTATTGTTTAAAATACTGGCTGAGTATGTAAGGAATCCAGGCCAGGAATATATTCCATACCAGGAATACATG
>JAKQKY010000233.1 GCA_029560415.1 Bacteroidota bacterium
AACCGGCGGCGGCATTCAGGTACTGGTACCGTTCCGGGAAGAACAGGTGATCTGCGAAGTGCCTACAAAGATTTCGCCTGTATTGCCAACAGATGATTCTGCTGACAATTCCATTGCCGGCTTGATGAATTATGTAACGACAAACCCACAAAGCTTTTCCAGGCTCGCCTGGTTAAAAACAAAGGCATTTTTTGGGTTAACCCGGTCATATTATTCTACGGGGCATAATCTTTTTGTAGCGGGATATTTTTATAGCCTGTATGTATTGATCATATTCGGAATTACCAGGTATTGGAAGAGATTACCCGGTTCTTACATTTTCTTGATTTCACTTGCAGGAATTTTTTGGCTGGCTGTTATCTTTTCATGCGATGAATGGCATAACCGTTTTTTCCTTACGCTCACTCCTTTTATAATTATGGCTGCAATGCAGGCATTCTATACAAACAAGCCTGCCCGGTAAGTTTTTTCTTTATATCTTTTTTCCAGACATTGCCTTGCTGATGGCTTCATCCATCACCCTTTCGGCATAAGGGCGGGATATATCGTTGAGTTCTTCAATTTTTTTATGAATAAGGTCTTTATCGTTCATGGTAATAGATAATTGCAGTGCCTGCATGGAGGCTGCCGTTTGCAATAATTCTTCCTGTGTCAGCAATGTTGCGTTCTTCTGCAGGAAACGCTCGGTCGTTTTTAAAAGTTGTTCTGCTTCAGTCCTGGCTTCGGTGATCGCCCTCATCGCAATATCATCTTTCGCATGGGTAATGGATTCGAGGAGCATTTGTTCCACTTCCGCATCTGTTAGTCCGTATTGCGGTTTTACTTCAATACTTTGCTCTATACCACTACGCAACTCCCTAGCCGTAACCGTTAGTATGCCATCGGCATTGATCAGGAATCCTATTTCCACTTTGGGCATACCGGCAGGCATACCGGGTATATTGCTGAGGTTGAATTCGGCGAGTTTACGATTGTCCTTCACCAGGTCGCGTTCGCCCTGGTACACGCTGATGCGCATGCCCGGTTGTCCGTCTACCTGCGTAGTATACTGCCTGGAAGCCCTGGAAGGAATTTTTGCATTCCGTGGAATGAGTACATCCATTAAACCACCGGCTGTTTCTATACCGAGGCTCAATGCAGTAATATCCAGCAGCAACAGGTCACGGTTGTTACCTGCAAGGATATCGGCCTGTATGGCGGCACCCAATGCAACAACTTCATCGGGATTAACCGAATCATTTACGGTTCTGCCAAAAAATTCACTCACCGATTTTTTCACCAATGGCACACGGGTACTGCCTCCTACCATCACTACCGTGCCGATGTCTTTTGGTTCCAGGGAAGCATCCTTTAACGCCTTTCGGCAACAGGAAATGCTGGTATTCACAAAAGTTGCAATGAGTTCTTCAAATGTTTTTTTCGACAAAACCAATGGATCGCCATGCAGTACGGTTTCAAATACATCATTGTCTGATAAATATTTTTTAGCAGCTTCCGCCTCCAGGCGTAAAGCCTGCGCCAGCGATTTATTTGCCTGCAGATCTTCATCACTGATCCCTGCTTCTGCAGCCCAATGTTTTACAATGGCATTGTCGAAATCATCGCCACCCAGGTATGTGTCACCGTTAGTAGACAGTACTTCAAAAATGCCCCCGGTTATTCTTAAAATAGATATGTCGAATGTGCCTCCACCGAGGTCGTACACTGCAATGATGCTTTCTTCACTTTTATCGAGCCCGATACCATATGCCAGGCTTGCTGCTGTTGGTTCATTGATGATGCGGAGTACGTCGAGCCCTGCCAGCTTTCCTGCATCGCGGGTTGCCTGTCGCTGTGCATCGTTAAAATAGGCGGGCACGGTGATCACGGCTTTATTCACAGGTGTTTTCAGGATGTGTTCGGCACGATGCTTCAATTCTTTCAGAATAAAAGAAGAGAGGTCAACCGGGGAATAGAATTTATCAGCTACCTGCACTTTTACCAGGCTCTCCGAATTGTCATCGATGATCTTATAGGTAAAAAAGGATGCATGATTTTTTAAGTCCTGGTAAGATTTTCCCATTAAACGCTTCGCCGAAAAAATGGTTTGATGAGGTGATGTAATGAGGTGGTCGCGTGCCTCTTCGCCAACCGTTACATTACCAGCCTCATCAAAATAAATCACCGATGGCACCAAAGATGCACTGTTGTGTTCTTTTAATGCTACCGGCTGTTTTGTTTCGGGATGAATGATGGCGATCAAACTATTGGTGGTGCCCAGGTCGATCCCCACAATGATCTCTTCCTTTTGCAGACTGCCTGTTGCTATATTGATTGCTATTTTTGCCATGTTATAAGTTCTTATTGCAAAGTAAAACTAAAAAAGGCTGCAAACAGTTTGCAGCCTTTCGTTCATTTCCGATATAAGAAAAAATTTATCGCATGAGGTACATTTTACCGTACCCTTTGTTAAAATACACATCGGTGCCGCTCACACTGCTGTTGATCACCTGTCCATTTGCATTTTTACCATCGAATTTATCGAGTCGTTTTCCATTGAGGTTGGTAAGTACACGATAGAGATAAACACCATTGGCAAGTTTTGCGCCATACATATCCGTTCCATCCCACTTAAAATCGGTGATGTTGTTGCCGATGTGAATGTTACCGAGTTCCGCCTTTGTAATTTCTCTTACCACTTTACCGGTGATGGTCAATATCTGGATGCGGATATTCTGTGGTACTTCACTACCCGTTACCGTAAACGCAAATGCTGTTGAAGTTGTAAACGGATTAGGATAGTTAAACATGTTAGAAATCATCGGCCTGTTGATCACATTGAATACAATATGATATTCCAGTTCACCCGCTTTATTTCCTGATGCATCTTTACCCGACACGATGAGTTCATACTCTCCGTCTTCCGGGAAATAAGGATCAAAATTTATACTGGCCGTATTTTCTCCTGCAGCCAGGTTGGCCGGGTTGAAACGAAGTATGTCGCCAAAATAAACATTCTGCAAACTCTGGTCGGGATAACGAACCATCACTTTTAACAATGCGGTATCCTTCATTTCAAGGAACCGGCTTTCATCTTTCAACCGGGCAAGGATATGCGGTTTGGACGCTACGATATCCCGGTTAAGAATATGTACGCCATCAAAAGTTACATCCAGCAAAGGATTAAAATTATCAGCCTTCACATAAAAATCTTTATACAATACATTGTTATAATGATACTGTTCGGGCTGGTCATTGTCGGGATTGAAATCCACGAACAAAGTATTGTTGCCTGGGTAATCCCTTGTGTCGATGGAATAATGCAGCGACAACGTATCACCCCCTGCCAGTATCTTTCCTTTAGGTACAGACAATGTATGAGGCACATTGTTTCGGTCGGTGATGATGAATTTGATCTTCATGCTATCGAAACTTGTCTGGCTGATGTTTTTAAATGCCAGCGCAAAATCGATGCGTTCACCCTGTTCAACCGAATCTTTCATCGTAAACAGGATATTGGGCGACACCGCCCCTTCGGGTACAAACTCTGCGTTCAACCGCCAGTATCTTAACTGATTTGGTGTGATGTTAACGAGATCTTTATTGATCATCACCAGTTTTACATAAGGATACAATTGTGCATCTACAAAGCTTAAACTCGTATCAACAGAAGGCGCAACGGTTGATAATAATGTAGAAGTACCATTTGCCCTCACACCCCATACCTGCACTTTCACACTATCGGTCATGGGTAGCGGATCTGTTGTGGTTCCACGCCAATGAAGCGATTGCCATGTACGGGCCGGGCCATATACAGGCGATTCTATGGTTCCAATGGTACTGGTTGTATTCAAAGTAAATGACTCATCGATATAAGAAGTATCCTGTGGACCCATCACCTGCGTGGGGGTGAAACTGTTGGTTCCCTTTTTGAAGAAATAAAGGAACGGAAGGTTATGATAAAAACTATCGATCTCTGTAAAGCCGATCGTTTTCAACTTATGATAAAGTGAATTACCAGAACCCAGTGTAAGCGTATCGTTCTGCCATTGATTGATAAATGAAGTATTCACAAACTGGCGACCCAGGTTGGTAATGGCCACATACATGCCATTGGGGATGAGATCAATAAAATCCATGGCACTCTTACGATGAGCAGCATCGCTGTAAATGAATTCAAAGAATGCCCTGGTAGAATCGTTTGGAGTAGCACCGTTTGGACAAACCCTGCGACTGCCATACAAACCATTCGTAGGACTTACATTCCGGTTTCTCCATGGCATGAGCGTAGCGGTATCAAACACATAGAACTGCATATTGCTGTAACCACATCCATATAATTCCAGTTGATCGAAATCGAGGTTCACATTGATCTTATCATAATTATAGAATGGATACAAACCTGTACGGATCGTAAGTTCTCTTGCCACCTGTTTAAAACGGAACTTCCGGTCATCATCAAGGTTGATGTTATTGTACGTTGATTTAAGATGCTGGAAATAATGTGACTGGTTGAAACCAGGGCTGCTATTGGGTAAATACACAAAAGAGAAACTATTCCAGATATAATTGGCCGTACCTGAAGGCACCATGGCTACTCTCCAATAATAAACGGTACTATCTGTAAAGGTTATATTGGTTGGAGTAAATTCAATGATGCCACCAATTCCATTCTTATTGTAAATTTTCTTAAACGGCGAGTTGAATAATTCGGTAGTATCAATTTCCATTACATAATCGCGTTGACCGCTGAGTGCATTGGCGGTATTGGCAACATAAGTAATGTTCTGCCTGTTTACAATGGAGTAATTATAAGGGTAAGAGGGCCTCAGCTCGTCTTCAAATACATAAAAATCTTTGGTAACGGTATTATTGGCTTCGTTTGATTCGTCGATCCTGCCGGTATGATCCAGGTTCACAATGATCTGGTTTAGCCCTTTATCAGAAGTGGGGTTAATCGGCACCGTTAGTTCCAATGAATCAGAGAATTTGGTAGCAGG
>JAKQKY010000267.1 GCA_029560415.1 Bacteroidota bacterium
TCAAATCGACCCATCTTCAAATCGCCTCATCTTCAAATCTTCAAATCGACCCATCTTCAAATTGCCTCATCTTCAAATCTTCAAATCGACCCATCTTCAAATCGCCTCATCTTCAAATCTTCAAATCGACCCATCTTCAAATTGCCTCATCTTCAAATCTTCAAATCGACCCATCTTCAAATCGACCCATCTTCAAATTAAGCCTCTTCCACTTTCACCAGGTGCTGTACTTTCGTAACCATGCCCAGGATCTGCGGGGTAGCTTCAACTTCCACTGTTGCATTCATTTTTTTCAAACCCAATGCGATCATGGTCCTCTTCTGACGTTCAGAACGGTCGATCACGCTTTTTACCTGGGTTACTTTAATCTTTTTCATTATTCAGAATTTATCATTTTATTTAATGGACGCCGTGTATGAACTTTTATCGATATAGAAAGATGTTTGAAATCAATCTTCACCGATACAACTACATACGACGAATTATCCGTTAAAAACCTTCTTTAAAGAAATGTTCCTTGTTTTAGATACAGCGATTGGTTCACGCAAAGTGGCCAACGCTTTGATGGTAGCTTTTACCACATTGTGCGGATTGGCTGAACCAAGGTTTTTTGCCAATACGTCGGTGATACCTGCAGCTTCCAGCACAGCACGCATGCTGCCTCCTGCGATAACTCCCGTACCATGAGCGGCTGGTTTGATAAGTACTTTAGCAGCACCTTCTTTAGTTAGCTGGTCGTGCGGAATAGTACCGTGCATCACCGGAACCTTGATCAGGTTCTTTTTGGCATCTTCGATACCTTTTGTGATGGCTTCCTGTACTTCTTTCGCTTTACCAAGACCGTGACCTACTACGCCTGCTTCGTTACCTACAACAACCAGGGCCGAAAAACTGAATGCACGTCCACCTTTGGTGGTTTTAACCACGCGGTTAATGGCAACAACTTTTTCCTTTAACTCAAGGTCGCCGGCTTTCATTTTATTTACAATATTGTTTGACATGTATTATGCTTATTAGTATGAATTAAATTAAAAATCCAGGCCTGCTTCCCTTGCACCTTCAGCAACCGCTTTCACACGGCCATGATAGATGTATCCGCTACGATCGAAAACCACTTTTTTAACACCCAGCTCAACAGCTTTACGTGCGATGGCTTCTCCTACCATTTTGCTTTTTGCAATTTTTGGAGCTTTCTGTGCGGTAATATCTTTCTGCCTTGAAGATGCTGCTGCGATGGTGGTTCCATTGCTGTCATCGATCAGTTGCGCATAGATATCACTGTTACTCCTGAATACGGTCAGGCGTGGTGTAGCAGATGTACCGCTGATCTTCTTACGGATACGATACCTGATTTTCTGCCTGGCGCTTGATTTGTTGTTACTCATCTTATTTTATTTTGTTCCCCGATACTGCCGGGGTAGATTTTAAATTATTTCTATTAAGCCGATTTGAAAAAGTTAATTTGAAAAAGTTCCAATTTGAAAATTTGGTGATGTGAACATGCATCTAATTCGTAAACTCTACTAATTTTCAAATCTTCAAATCAATTCATCTTCAAATTGATTCATCTTCAAATCTTCAAATCAATTAATCTTCAAATCATCAAATTATTACTTACCAGCTGACTTACCCGCTTTCCTCCTCAACACTTCACCGGCAAATTTCACACCCTTTCCTTTGTACGGTTCAGGCTTACGCAAGCTGCGGATCTTTGCACACACCTGGCCGAGCAATTGCTTGTCGATACTTTCCAGTGTGATCGTTGGGTTCTTACCTTTTTCCTGTGCTGTGGTCACCTTTAATTCTTTAGGGATCTCAAACAGGATGTTATGTGAATAACCCAAAGAAAGATCAAGGATGTTGCCCTGGTTGGCGGCTTTATAACCCACACCCACCAGTTCAAGCTGTTTGGTATATCCTTCTGTAACACCTTTAACCATGTTGCTGATCAGGGAACGATACAAACCATGCATGGCACGGTGACGGATCTGTTCGGTCGGACGCAGAAATTCAACTTTGTCTTCCTTGATTTCTACAGTGATGTCCCTGTCAATAGCCTGGGTCAATTCGCCTTTGGGTCCTTTTACAGTCACCACGTTGTCTTTACTAACGGTAAAGGTTACACCTTTTGGCATGTCTACCGGCTTCTTTCCTATACGACTCATTTTCTGTTAATTTGAAAATTTTAAATTTTGTTTACTTGAAAATGTAGTTTGATTGCGATCAGCTATGTATAGAAAGCTTAATTCAATCTTTATATTCCGATTTGAAAACCATCTTCCAATTTCCAAATCAACTAATCATCAAATCGACTAATCATCAAATTGATTAGAAAATATTGCAAAGCACTTCACCACCTACATTCTGTGCCTTGGCTTCTTTATCGGTCATCACACCTTTTGAAGTAGAGATGATCGCAACACCCAAACCATTCTTCACACGTTTGAAATCCTCTGGTTTTGCATAACTGCGCAATCCCGGGCGGCTTACCCTTTCCAGGCTCTGGATAACAGGTAACTTAGTGGTAGCGTCGTATTTCAAAGCGATCTTGATCAAACCTTGTTTGTTATCGTCTTCGAATTTGTATTTTAAAATGTAACCTTTATCATACAGGATCTCGGTGATGCGCTTTTTCAGGTTGCTCGCCGGTATTTCTACAATACGGTGATTCGCCATCTGTGCATTACGGATTCTTGTCAAATAATCTGCGATTGGATCAGTAACCATTGTTATGTCTTGTTAATTGATTGAATAATTTTTTACAATGCGATATCCAGTTTCCAGCATCTAGAAACCTTATTATCCGGTTCCCGGTATTACCAGCTGGCCTTTGTTACTCCAGGAATTTTTCCCTGCAGTGCCATGTCACGGAACATTACGCGGCTCACACCGAAGTGACGCATATATCCCCTTGGACGTCCGGTAAGCTGGCACCTGTTTTTCAAACGTACAGGTGAAGCGTTCTTAGGTAACAGGTCAAGTGCTGCATAGTTTCCTTCCGCTTTAAGGGCGGCTCTTTTTTCTGCAAAACGGGCTACGATTTTCACCCTTTTGGCCTGCCTGGCGATGATTGATTTTTTTGCCATAACTTAACTTTCAGATTTTTTGATGTTTTTAAAAGGCATACCCAGTTCTTTCAACAGCTCAAAAGCTTCTTCGTTGGTACCGGCTGTTGTCACAAAAGTGATGTCAAGACCAGTGATCTTATTTACTTTATCGATGTCGATTTCAGGGAAGATGATCTGCTCGGTTACACCCAGGGTGTAGTTACCGCGGCCATCAAATGCCTTGTCGTTGATACCTTTGAAATCACGTACACGTGGCAGTGATACTGATACAAGCCTGTCGAGGAATTCATACATCTTCACTCCACGTAAAGTAACCCTTGCACCAATTGGCATGTTCTTACGCAATTTGAAGTTGGATATATCCTTTTTCGACATCGTAGCTACTGCTTTCTGACCGGTAATGTTGGACAGTTCATCAACGGCTACGTCGATCAGTTTCTTATCCGTTACTGCTCCGTTTACACCGCGGTTCAGACAGATCTTAGTCAGTCTTGGCGCCTGCATTACGGTTTTGTAACTGAATTTTTTCATTAAAGCAGGTACAACGTCTTTTTTGTACTTAACTGCTAATCTCGGAGTGTTTGTTGTTGTGCTCATTATTTGATTACCTCCCCTGATTTTTTAGCGATTCTAACTAATTTACCATTTTCCCTGCTGCGCCTTACTTTCGTAGGACCGCCGGTTTTCGCATCCCAAAGCATTACATTGCTGATGGCAATAGGTGCTTCAGTTTTAACGATACCGCCTTTGGTATTCTGTGCGGTAGGTTTTGTGTGCTTGGTGATGATGTTAACACCTTCTACCAATACACGGCTTTTTTCCAAAATAACTTCCAGCACTTTACGTGGCTTTTTCAGGTCCTTGTCTTCACCGGTAATTACCACTACCTGGTCGCCTTTTTTAATGCTGAATTTTGGTTTAAATCTTGTACTCATTTTGTTAAGTTTCTTTATAACTTGTCTTCCTAAAAATTTGTTTCTGGTTTCGTGTCACTCGTTCTTGTTTCGGGTTGTAAAGTCTTTACGATCCAGACTAAAAACGAGAAACCACTTACGAGAAACAGTACTTACAATACTTCTGGTGCCAGGGAGATGATTTTCATGTAACCCTTATCCCTCAGCTCACGGGCCACTGGTCCAAAAATACGTGTACCCCTTGGTTCGTCTGAATTGTTTAACAACACCACAGCGTTGTCATCAAAACGGATATAAGATCCGTCTTTACGACGCAGTTTGTTCTTGGTGCGAACGATAACGGCCTTGCTAACCGTACCTTTCTTGATACCACCTGCAGGCATGGCATCTTTTACAGTAACAACAATCTTGTCCCCGATCTTCGCATAGTCCTGCCCGCTGTTACCCAGTACACGGATACAAAGCACTTCTTTGGCTCCGCTGTTGTCTGCTACATTTAATCTGCTCTCTTGCTGAATCATTTCTTTATGATTTGATGATTTGGGATCTTCATTCAATCCAAACCAATGTTTAATTTTTTGTTAGGCATTTCAACCGGCTTCTTTTAAAAACCCGGTCGCATACATCATACAGGTTATTTCACTTTTTCAACAACCTCAACGAGTCTCCAACGTTTGGTTTTGCTCATCGGGCGGCTTTCCATGATCTTAACTGTATCACCTATGCTGCACTCGTTCTTTTCATCATGGGCATGAAAGCTGGTGGTTTTTTTAAGGAACTTTCCGTAGAGCGGATGCTTTACTTTACGTTCTACTTTTACCACGATGGTTTTATCCATTTTATTGCTGGATACCACACCTACCCTGGTCTTCCGTAAATTTCTGTCTATGTTTGTTATTGCTTCCATTGTTGTATTGTTTTAACGGGATTAAGCGCCCATTTGCGTTTTTCTTAATTGAGTTTTTAAACGTGCTACGTCCCTTCTCAGTGAACGGATGCTCTGTGGATTTTCCAGCGGAGCGATGGCGTGTGCAAAGCTGAGCTTTTTCAAACGCAGTTCATCTTCCTGGATCTTCGCTTTCAGATCAGCCTCACTCAATCCCTGGAGGCTTTTTACGAAATCTACTTTTTTAGACATTTTCTATTAATTTGAAAATTTTGAACATTTGATGATCTGTGAAATTGATAATGAAGTATACATCTTCAAATCTCCAAATCACCTCATTATTTATTAAGCCTGGTAATCGCGGCTTACCACGAATTTGGTAAGGATCGGCAATTTCTGTGCGGCCAGTTCAAACGCCTCTTTTGCAACCTGCTCTGGTACACCATCTGCTTCAAACAGGATACGTCCTGGCTGAACAATAGCAGCCCAACCTTCAGGGTTACCTTTACCTTTACCCATCCTTACCTCTGCAGGCTTGGCGGTAATTGGTTTATCCGGGAAGATCCTGATCCAAACGTTTCCTTCACGTTTCATGTGACGCGTCATGGCCTGACGGGCACTTTCAATCTGGCGGTTTGTTAACCAAACACTGTCCAGTGCTTTCAAACCAAAGGTTCCGAATGCCAGGGTAGCGCCACGTTTAGTGTCTCCCTTCATCCTTCCTTTCTGTGTCTTTCTGTGTTTGGTTCTTTTTGGTGATAACATCTTATAAAAGTTTCTGGTTGCTGGTTCCGGGTTTTGCAAAACTGCTACTACCCATTCCCGTTAACATTATTAATTATCAATTATTAATTCTTAATTATTAATCAGCGATTATCTTCTTCCACCGCCGCCGCCACGATTTTCACCGCCACGACCACCACGGTCTCCACCACCTCTCCTGTCGCCTCCGCCCCTGCGGTCATCTCTTCCACCACGATCATCCCTGCGATCAAATCCACCTGGCCTTTCAGCACCTTCTTTTCCACCACCGGCTACCATGTTCGGGTTCAGATCACGTTTGCCAAGTACTTCTCCTTTACAGATCCATACTTTGATACCGATCTTACCGTAAACAGTCAGCGCAAAAACGTTTGCGTAATCGATGTCCATACGCAGTGTATGCAATGGAGTACGACCTTGTTTGATCTCTTCGCTACGGGCGATCTCGGCGCCACCTAAACGGCCACCTACTTTCACCTTGATACCTTCAGCTCCCATACGCAATGCCGATGCGATCGACATTTTAATGGCACGCTTGTAGTTAATCCTGTTTTCGAGCTGGCGTGCAATGGTATCGGCTACGATGTTTGCATCCAGTTCAGGGCGACGGATCTCGAGGATGTTGATCTGCACATCATCTTTACCACATAATTTCTTCAACTCTTCTTTGATCCTGTCTACTTCGCCACCCCCTTTACCAATGATGATACCGGGTTTAGACGTATGTATGGTTACAATCAGTTTGTTCAGTGTACGTTCGATAACAATTTTGGCGATACCACCTTTGTTGATACGAGCGTTCAGGTAATTCCTGATCTTATCGTCTTCAATCAGTTTGTTCGCATAATCCTTTTTGTGGGCGTACCAGTTGCTGTCCCAACCACGGATGATTCCCAACCTTGCGCCTATCGGATTTGTTTTCTGACCCATATTCGGTTTATTATTTATTTTTTAGAAGCTGATTCTTTTTTTGTTGTTGTGGCTTTTGCTTTTTTAGGAGCTGCTGCTTTTTTGGCTTTTACTTCAGAAGCAACTGTTGGAACTTCTTCCGCAACTACGGCTGCTTTAACTGGTTTAACGCCATTGCCTACTGTATCAACGATCACCGTTACGTGGTTGCTGCGTTTGCGAACCCTGTATCCACGACCCTGTGGTGCAGGACGCATACGTTTGATCACCCTGGCGCCATCTACAAAAATGGTTTTCACCAATAAAGCTGTTTCATCCGCACCTTCGTTCTTTGCTTTCCAGTTGCTGATCGCTGATAAAACCAATTTGCGCAAAGGCACAGCAGGATGTTTTGGATTGTGATCCAATACAGCCAGGGCTTTCTCAACTTTCATACCACGGATCAGGTCGGCCAGTAAACGCATTTTACGTGGCGAAGTGGGATAATTATTCAATTTTGCTACTGCTTCCATTTTATTATTTTTCTTGTTTCCCGTTTTCAATAACCGTTCATAACGATTACCTGTAGACGAGTAACGGGTTTTATTACGATATCTTTTTACTTGAGTGACCCCTGAAATTCCTGGTAGGTGCAAATTCACCGAGTTTGTGTCCAACCATGAATTCTGTTACATAAACCGGGATGAATTTATTCCCGTTGTGAACGGCGAATGTTTGTCCAACAAAATCCGGAGTAATGGTGCTCCTGCGACTCCAGGTTTTGATCACCGATTTTTTACTCTTTCCTTCGATCATAGACAACACTTTTCCTTCCAGTTTTGCTTCTATGTAAGGTCCTTTTTTTAATGAACGAGCCATGTTATTTTGTTTCTGTTTATTCTCCGGTTTTAATGGCCGGATATTTTAACAATGATGAATACGTTGTTTAGTTGCCGGTTTTATTTGTTCGGCAATTTCTTACCATTCCTGCGCTGGATGATCATTTTGCTTGAACCTTTTCCTACGGTACGCGTGATCTGTCCTTTTGCATATTTACCCTTCCTGCTTCTTGGGTGACCACCTGAAGCCCTTCCTTCACCACCACCCATCGGGTGATCTACCGGGTTCATCGCTACCGCTCTTGTGCGTGGACGAATACCCTTCCACCTGTTGCGGCCGGCTTTACCCATGCTTTCGAGGTTGTGATCGCTGTTGCTGGTAACTCCTACTGTTGCGTAGCAATTGATCAGCACCTTGCGCAATTCACCGCTTGGCATTTTGATTACAGCATATTTAGTTTCCTTATTGGTCAACTGTGCAGATGTTCCCGCACTGCGAACCAGGATACCACCCTGTCCGGGTTGCATTTCAATATTATGAACGTTGGTACCCAACGGCATGTTCTTAAGCATTAATGCATTTCCAAGTTCTGGTACAGCATCATCACCGCTGATAACGGTCTGGCCTACCTGTAAACCCTGTGGTGCAAGGATGTAACGCTTTTCTCCATCAGCATATGCCAACAAAGCGATGAAAGCGGTACGGTTTGGATCGTATTCGATCGTTTTAACCAATGCAGGGATATTCTTCTTATCACGTTTGAAATCGATGATACGGTACATGGTCTTGTTTCCACCACCCATGTAGCGCATTGACCTTCTTCCCTGTGCATTTCTTCCGGCAGTGCTTTTCTGCTTTTCGAGCAGGCTCTTTTCAGGAACATTCGTAGTGATCTCTGCGTATGCATTTCCGATTCTCCAACGGGTTCCTGCAGTTACCGGTTTGTATTTTCTAAGTGCCATTGTTAATTACTTTTTTTATTTGTCAAAACTTTGCGGTGCTGACCACCATTCATGTTAATTCGTTGATTATACCGTTCCGTACAGGTCGATGGTTTCACCTTCTGCTACGGTTACCAGGGCTTTCTTCTTGGCAGGCTTGCGACCTACGATGAATCCGGCTTTGGTGTATTTTGCTTTCAGTTTAGAAGGCATTACCGCGGTGTTCACATTCTCTACCTGAACGCCGTAGAATTGTTCTACTGCTTTTTTGATCTCCAGCTTGTTGGCCTTCCGGTCTACGATGAAAGTATAACGGTTCATTTTTTCTGATTGCTTATTGGCTTTCTCAGATAAAATCGGCTTTATTAAAACATCAGACAGTTTCATGTCGTAAAATTTGAAAAATTAAAAATTATGCTTCTGCTTCTGTTGCACTGAACAGTTTGGCAGCGCTTTCGGTCATCACCAGTACGTTGGCATTTAAAATGTCGTACGTATTCATATCGGCCAACAAAGTACCGCTAACACCTTCCACATTGCGGAGGCTCAGGTACAGGTTGTCGTTATACTCCGGTATTACGAACAAAGCTTTTTTACGTCCGATGTTAAGGCTCTTCAGGATACCTGAGAAAGTCTTGGTCTTCGGTGCATCCATGTTCACATCTTCCAGGATCACGATCGCATTTTCTTTGGCTTTGTAGGCCAGTGCGCTCATCTTGGCAAGATCCTTCACCTTACGGTTCAGTTTGATATCGTATTTGTGCGGTTTTGGTCCGAAGATGCTACCACCACCTTTATACAGCGGGTTACGGAGATTACCTTTACGGGCACCACCGGTTCCTTTCTGCTTGTGCAGCTTCTTGGATGAACCCTTTACTTCCATACGTGTTTTAACCTTGTGCGTACCCTGGCGCTGAGCACCCTGGTATTGTTTAACAGCCAGGTAAATAACGTGGTCGTTCGGTTCGATACCGAAGATCTCTTCCGGTAACTCGATCGTTCTTCCGGTTTTGCTGCCTGCTGTGTTTAATATATCTAGTTGCATTGTACTTAAATTAATTTTTTCAGAAATTCGCTTCTATGCGTTGGCGTTACTTTTGAATTAAAACGATTGAACCGTTATGGCCCGGAACCGATCCGCTGACCAGGATGTAATTTTTTTCTGCGAAAATTTTCACCACTTTAAGGCCTTTCATTTTCACCCTGTCGCCACCCATACGGCCTGCCATGCGCATTCCTTTGAATACACGGCTGGCATCAGATGAGTTACCGATAGAACCTGGTGCACGCTGGCGATCATGCTGACCATGAGATTGTTCGCCCACACCAGAGAAGCCATGGCGTTTTACAACACCCTGGAAACCTTTACCCTTGGTAGTACCAACAACGGCAATGCTATCACCTTCGGCAAAAATGTCGACTGTGATGGATTCACCAACGTTTTTATCAATTTCGCTATCGCGTATTTCCTGAACGAATTTTTTAGGAGCTGTATTAGCTTTTGCGAAGTGGCTAACTTCTGACTTAGTGGAGTGCTTTTCTTTTTTATCGCCGAATGCAATCTGGAGTGCATTATAACCGTCTGTTTCTACGGTTTTCTTTTGGGTTACTACACATGGACCTGCTTCAATGATCGTAACGGCAGTCTGTTTGCCATTCGTATCAAAAATGCTGGTCATGCCAACCTTCTTTCCAATAATACTTTTCATTGTATCTGTTTTATGCCCAGCGGTCTCTTCGTGAGGAGACTTAGGCGTTCATATTTTTCTTTATAAGAGCTTACCTGGTGCCTTCCCTGGTTCCCGTGAGGGGCAGGGAGGTTCATCAAGCCTTTATTTCAACATCCACACCACTTGGCAAATCAAGCTTACTCAGTGCATCCACTGTGCGGCTGCTGCTGGTGTAAATGTCTAACAAACGTTTGTGCGTACACAATTGAAACTGCTCACGTGCTTTCTTGTTAACGTGAGGAGAACGTAATACGGTGAAGATCTTCTTGTGCGTAGGCAAAGGAATAGGACCTGTTACTACCGCACCCGTACTGCGTACAGTTTTTACAATCTTTTCGGCTGATTTATCAACTAAGTTGTGGTCGTAAGACTGTAATTTTATTCTGATTCGTTGTGACATATGTAAAGAACTTTTAGACTTCCGTTTTTTAATTTGGAGTGCAAAGGTAAGGGTTGGTTATTAAATAGAAAAAAAATAATGAAGCTTTTTTGGAAATAGTTGAATATTTAATCGGTTGGAGGTCTGCAGGATGAGTTGACAACTCCGGAGATGTCAACCCAGGAGATGTCAACTCCATTGAAACAAACTGCAAGTACGTTGATAATCAAGCATATATCCGATACCCAGTAAATACGAGATGTCAACTCATGAGTTGACATCTCGTAAAATAGTATATGTACGCAACCCTACTCGATCAGTAATTTTTTCACTTCCTGAATATTTTTACCCGATATCCTGAGCAGGTAAAGCCCTCTTGCCAACCCCGATAGATTCAGGGTCGTCACTTCTTCCGTAGCATTCAGTTCTCTTATCAACCTACCCTGCTGGTCAAACAGCTTAATATTGGCCGGGTTGGTATTGCCGGATAAAAGGACCATCACCTTATCGGTAGCCGGATTAGGTACCAGCATAATCCCCATTTCCTGGCCCATATAAACCGATCTGATCTCCGAATAAGTCGTTCTGCCATTCAGATCCACCGGTTTCAGGCGATAATAATTGATCCCCTTTAACGGCTGCTCATCAAAAGTTGCGTAATGAAGCTGCCCCGAGCTGTTACCCGCTGCGGGACGGGTAGCGATCGTGATCCAGTTCCTGCTATCACCCGATCTTTCCACCAGGAAGTTGCCACTGTTCACTTCCCGTTCGGTTGTCCATTGCAACCATACTTTTCCGCTAGCCTTCTTCGCCGTGAAACTGATCAATTGAACAGGCACCACGCCCGCTGTAGCACCCGCGAAAGAAAAAGGACTGAATTCATTTACCCCTGTTACGGTAACCGAACCTGATGTGAGCGAATTAGCAGGATCACAGGTTCCACCGATATCATTCCAGTCTGTGCCATCAAAATGGGCTATCCGTATGGCGGCCGGATCCAGGATCAGGCTGCGGGCATCTTTATAATGAAATGTTACATCGGCCGTTCTGCCGGGAGTAGATGGAGATAACGTCCAATATTCCGGCATGCTAATGCCATAATCCGGAAATTGCGCCTGAGTAATGGGGTCTATAGCATGTGTATAAAAGCTATTGTAAATATAGGATGCCGTGTAAGTATCAGAACCCGATAAGTTGCTGATGGCCAAAGGTGCATATTTGTTCGACTTTATAGCGCCTAAAGGAAAAACAAACGGGGTGCTACCCTCCCAGCTGATGGTTCCGTCTACAAAGCTGGTATCCGATCCGCCCGGAGGATTCACCACTGCTGTTGATGACAGGTGAAGCGTTGCACCCGGCAGTACACGCAATTTTCCTTTTACCAGGTTTAGGTTACCCGTTACCGTTACATCATTGGCAAAACGCACCGTATCCATCCGAAATGGATAGGGAAGATTTATATTCAGGTTTATATCCTGTATGGTTGAATTAGGCGCAAAACGAAGCAAGGCCGTTTGTGGAGGCATATAATCCGACATATTAAAATTAAACGATGTTCCTGTGCAGGCAATCCTACCCAAATGAGTCTCATAATTCACCGCCGCATTTTCATACGTAACGCTGCCCTGTGTAAGTGTTATGGTGATGTTGGCATTCGCTAAATAAAATCCACCCACGTTGAACAAAAACTGCGCATTGGGTGAAACAATGATGTTTACCGGGGTGGTAGCGGCTCTTTGAATGGCGGCGAATTCCAATCTTGTTCCATCCGTATAAATATGCTGCGTTGGACCTGATCCATTCAGCTGAAGGGATATCTGGAATTTTCTTCCTGCCGGATATATATAAGGACGAAACATCGTTCCATTCAGAAAATAAAGATCGCCCCGGCATTTCAGTGAAGACTGAAAATAATAACTATTATAATGACCAGATAAAGATTGTACGGCGTCGGCTGTAAAATCTTTATCAACCACGACAGATTCGTAATACAATCCAAGCCTGACGGTATCAAATGGCAATTTCTTAATACCATTGGTGAGCCTTAGGTTATAATAAGTACGCAAAGGAATGATTATACTATCATTCGGCCCGGTACCCGCCTGAGCGAAATCAATAGTGGACCCTGTTGCAAGCAGGCCTATCCGGGGCAGGCGGTTATTCTTGATTTCAAGGGTTGCATTGGGTAATACATCTATCAACGTCGAACTGCTGACCGAATCGGCACCTGGATTGATGGTAAATTTGACCGGGTTAATGCCATCCCCTACCAGGATCTTTGAATGATTTGTTGAAATAGCCAATGAACCACTATAATTTGCATTGACCTGGCTGATAATATTGAAATACTGGTTGGGATCCGTTAAGCTAACCGGTGAAGTACCCGTACCATCTGCCTTACTGCTCCAGGTACCGGGAACCTGTAAGCCCAGGTTTGCCTTTGTATTGTAATATTGTTTGGCAACTGCCCCATTGAGTTTTACTTTCACAATACTGGCAAGCCCTCCACTATGCAAAATATCCCCGGTGATCGCTCCTGTTGATGCATTCGCCGCTATCCTGGCATAAATATGCGAAACAGGTAACTGGCCATTTATATAGCTAATATTGAATGGATTTGCAGTGAACTGTACATTGTCGGTGGATAGTTCAAAATTTGCCGGTGGCGTGATGGTGATAAATCCTGTAGCAGGAGAAAGATTGTATCCCGCCAGGGTATATCTTTTTGATGCCGATGCCTGTCCTTCAATCGTTTTAATGGTCAGATCAGGACCAGCTGATAACATGGGAGAAGAGCTAACATTACATACATTAAAAGCAGCCTGCATGTTATGTGGATTGGCAGTGACACCTGAAAAATCATCACCATTCTCATTGGTATCCTGGCAGCCGCTTAGTTTTCGGGTTAGTGCCGGCACATATGAAAAGGCATAATTGGCATTCGTGGTACCCTCCTGGCAACCTGATTCACTACTCCATACAACCCGGTCAATGATATTTGCATTATTCGTAAAATTACAATTGGTAAACTTTTCACTGGTTTTGGATAATGCCAATCCCGATTCAATAGAAAAACTGCTACTATGGTTATGATCGGTGATAATATTTGGTCCACCATAATAATTGTTGTCACCGATGAGGAAATATTGACCAGCGTTGATCACCGAATCAGGTAAATCCATGACTTCCCAATAATTTCCGCTCGTGGATCTGCCCTGTATTGAATACCCTGCCATGCTAACGGGTTTGGTTCCCCTATTGAAAAGCTCGATGTATTTGCGGCCGTAGGGATATACCTGGCCGTAGCCTGCCCGCATATAAACCTGGCTAATCACAAGTCCGGGTAGATCTGTAAAGAATCCACTGACAGGTACTACAGCATCTGTTGCCCCACCGCCACTGTGTACAATGTTTCCCGAGATGGATGTGCCCGGATCAGCATTACTAACGTTGCTGCTTATGCGAACATACACAAGGGTATCTGCAAGACTATTTCCTGAATAAGGGAGCGTTAACTGCGAAGTGAAATTGATATTGTCGAAAGAAATTTCAAAATCTGCAGAAGAGGAGCTTATGGTTATATTTCCGCTGGCAGGCGATAACTGGTAGGCCGATAAAGAATATGGCCTGGAGGGAGAATATGCCCCTGCATATGTATTCAGGGTAGGAACAGCAGGGCCTGCAGCAATCAGCGGGCTGCTGCCCAATCCGCATATATTTCGCGGCGACTGGCTGGTACGGGGCAATGCGGCAGTTATAATAAAATCTGTTGCATTGTCATTCGTATCCTGGCAGCCATCATTTTTCCTGGAAAGTGCAAGTGTAATATCCGGATTGCCTGTAGCCGCTAACCCTTCCGGGCATGTACCATTCCCCCAGGCTACCTTGTCAATGACAATAGCATTTCCCGGACAATTACCGATTCCGGGAATGGCAGCCTGCTGCCTGACCAGGGTCACGCATCCATTGGCCGTTGAAAAAAAATGGTCCAGGGCATAACTAGACAGGTCAAAGCTTAAAAACGTTGCTCCTGTCCATTGATAGCTTCCTGCTATGAGAAAATACTGGCCGGGTCCCAGCATCCTGTTGGGTAAAACAACAACATCCCAAGTATTCCATTCTACCTGTAATGAGTAACCTGATAAATTAATGGGTGTACTGGAGCGGTTGAACAATTCTACATAATTACGAACATAGGTATTCTGGCCACCTATACTGCCAGCGTAGATCTGGCTGATGACAAGGCCATCGCCCTGTCCTTTCGAAACCAGGGAAAAAGCTAAACATATAAAGATGAGTAAACGATTCATGATAAGTAGTTAGGGTGATGTGGAGACCAGGACTGATTAAAAGTAAACAATTTGCCAGAATAATTATTAAAAAACTGACCTGGTATAATTAACAAACGGCAGCCTTAAAAAGCTGCCGTTTGAATAGTTTAATGAATGTACTGATTAAAATTTGATAAGCTTTTTTGTCTGTTTGGTTTTGCCGGCCTCTATTTGAATAAAATAGATACCATGAGAAAGTTGCTCACCAAAACTGAATCTGCATTCCTTCAGATTCTTCCATTGTTGCATTATGCGACCTTGCAGATCAACTAACCTGATACTGATTGAATTACTTTGTATGACAGGAAGATCGATCCGGAATACATCCGTCGTAGGATTGGGATAAACCTGAATGTCCATTATTTCATCCTGCATAGTACTTAAGTTTGATTGATCATCTCCATGCGGTTGTCCCCTACCGGCTACACCCGGCGGGCAGGCGGGCAATTTAACTGAGGTAGAACGGGTAGAACCACTTCCACAATTACTGGTACCCGTTACCGTTACTTGTCCATTGATGGCGGTTGGCGGATAGCTTACCACGATGCTGGTCGTGCCATTTCCCGATACAATGCTAGCCCCTATAGGTACGGTCCACACTAAATTACTTGAATTGGAAGGTGCTGCAGCAAGGGTATAACTATACTGCCTGCCAGGGCAGGATTGAAGCTGGATCACATCAATGATACCAGGTGTTCCCGGGTTTAACCGGGTTACAGATAACGATCTGGGTGAAGCAGATGAGCCACAACCATTGCTGGCAAATACAGCGATCGTTTCACTTACCGCAGTAGATGGATATTTAAAGCTGATTGAATTGGTTCCTTGCCCGGTAATATCCGTTACCCCATTAGGAAGTATCCAGGTATAAGCTGTTGCATTGGCAACTGCAGAAACTGAATAAGTTGCAATGCCTCCATTGGGAGCTATAAACGGGCAAATATTCGTAGGGCCACTTATTAATCCGGGTGTTGAAGGCGGGTTCCTGTTGATTGTATAACTCCGGGCACCACTGGTACCACAATCATTGACCGACCTTACAGAAATAACTGAAACCGGCGCAAGGGTATTGAGGAAAACTATTTCCACCAATGTATCATTGATCCCGGTACCATTCGGATGTGTCACCTGCATGGCTGCTGTAAAGCCCGACCAGTTGTAGGATGTAGCACCGGGTACTTTAGGAATACTATAGATTATTGGCGTTCCATTTGCAATTGACTGACAACTGTTTCCCGAAGAAGCGGTAATGGGCGAAGGTGTAGATGGCAACTGTGCTGCCAGGTAAAAGAATTTTTCACTGCTGTTGCCGCAGGTAGATAATGCTCTTACTTTGATCAGTTTATTGGCACTGCTGAGGAAACCTGTTCCGATGGTAACGGTAATGCTGTCTGTTCCTTGTCCGTTAAGGATGGAAACAGTTGGCGGCACTGTCCATTGGTAACCACTGGCATTAGGATCCGGAGTCACTTTATACCCAAGCAGAGCACCGGTACCCACATAGGAACAAACGTTTACGAGACCGGATACTGATCCGGGAGCTGCCGGAGGTAACGGTTGAGAATTAATCGTTACCGTGGTTGTTTCATTTGACACACAGCCTCCGCTGTTTTGAAGTGAAAGGGTATAGTTGCCGGCAGGAAGATTACTGAATACCGGACTACTCTGATAGGCTCCGCCGATACTATAACTGTAACCCGTACCCGAAGGTTGATTGAGTGTAATAGTTCCGGATGGTACAGCACAGGTTGGCTGTGTAATAGTAGCTGATGGAGTTATATTTAATGTACCTACTTCAATAGTAACTAATCCGCTGTAAGTGCCGGGGCAGCCATAAGGATCTGTTAATCTATCAATCGTATATGTAGAATTAATAGTTGGCGAAACCGGAAGTGTTTCAACCAGGTTATTTCCAATCATAGTGTTAACAATATAGCCCGCTGATGTTATACCATCAGTAATTCCAAGAGCGAAATATGGTTCTACTGCATTCGGTATAACAAGCTGTAAATTTGAAGACCCACCTTCACAAATAGAAGATGGATTTCCGGGTGCCAAACTTAGTGTAGCCGTAAAAGGTGCACAAGGTGCTATGATCAAAGTATAATCTTCAATTTCACCCCCATCTGTAAAACATGGATCACTGTAAGCTGTCAAATACTTTTGTGATATCACCCTAATTCTATAATTTCCCAAAGGTTGCAACGGAGGAATTACAAATTCCTGGTAAGCAAGCCCAGCTGAAGACATGGAGGATTCGAATAAATGTTCTCCCGGGTCATTAAAATCTCCATTCTGGTTATAATCAATATAAACATCTACCCTTGCTAAGTTTATTGAATTGGTTTCTACCTGTACGCCTATCGTTTTCCCGGGAGCAGCTTTTGTATAATTATTACCCGATACTGGGTAAGATGTGTATCCATCGCATCCTGTATAACTATTCAGGTTTGTGTAAAAAAATCCTCCTTCTACCACACCAATAACTACATGGTTAATTGCAGCATTCATACAAGCATTATATACAACAGGAACACAAACATTTTCAACTATTATTAAACTATAATCCTCTGCTTCACCAGTAGTAGAATGACAAGGTTCAGCAGGATCATTGATGCCTGTACTGATTACCCTCAGCCTGTATGTACCTGGAGCTTGTATAGCCGGGATACTAAAAGACCCAGTTGAAAAAACAAATCCATCATAAATACCTGAAGCGACTTGTTCGCCGAAATCATTAAAATTACCATTATTATTAAAGTCTACATAAATGTTTACATTTTGCTGATAGCCACCAGTAGAAGTCTGCACTTCATAATTAAGTGTATTGCCAGGTCTTGCGACAATATAATTAGCAGTAGAATAATCAGCATAACCAGTTAAACAATTGCCGGAAGTGTTATTCACCATAGTTCCAATCTGCACCTGTGAAATATCTGTAAAAATACATGGCTGATCAACCAATGCTGTACAATAAACAGGCTGCGTATACACGCTAAGGTTATAGTCTTCTGCTTCGCCGTAATTGGTGAAGCAAGGGTCAGGTGAAGAGAAGATATCATAATCTGAAATCACCCTTAAACGGTAATTGCCGTTTGGAATGCTTAAAGGAATATTAAATGAACCCGTTGCCGGTGATCCTGAAGCCATCAATGCATCTGTAATCACCTGCTCACCAGGATCTGTAAAGAGTCCGTTTTTATTAAAGTCTGCATAAATATTCAGTTTCTGATTCAGTGATCCATCTGGCGGAGCTATTGTAAAATTCACTATGCCACCCTGTTCGATGGTGAGAGAATGACTGGCAGTAAAATCACTGTAGCTATTTGTGCAACCATTGTTTGCATTCACCAAAGTATTCAGCGTTACCGACTCAATAGACAGAAAACAAGCTGAAACAAACAACGGTGTACAAACTTCATCTATCTGACCATTACAATTATCGTCGATGCCATTTCCAGGGATTTCAGTGGCACCGGGATATACCTGGTTATTGCTATCGTCGCAATCTCCTCCACCAAAAACTGTACTCACATAACCTGTACCAGGGTTAATACAGGAATTAACCGGAGAACCTGAATAGAATCCATCATTGTCTTCGTCGAGGTACCATGTATCTGTTACAGCCACCAGCGTAATCGCATTACTCGTTACATCTGAAGGCGATGCACAGGGGTCATTGCTGGTAAGCGTACACGTTATGATATCTCCATTGACCCAATTGGTAATAGAAAAAGTGCTGCTGTTGGTACCGGCATTGTTCCCGTTTCTTTTCCACTGATAAACCGGATTGCTGCCACCAACTGTAATGGTTGAAGTAAAATTAAATGTGGTTCCCAAACAGGCTATACCACCCTGCGGCTGAACTATATTAATGGTTGGTTGAACACAATTTGTATGGATTCTTGCGAGGTTAGTAGTGCTTGTATTTCCTGCATATGAAGGAAAATTGCCGCCGATCAGCATTTGACCGGTTGACAAAAGCGTCATATCATTGATCACACCTGGTGCAACACCTGTTCCGGAAGAAAAACTATTGTCTACCGAGCCATCGGTATTGAGCCTTGCCAGTCCGCCGAGACTATTTGTTCCAATAAAATTATTAAAAGCTCCGCCGATAATTATTTTACCATCGTTTTGTAGCAAAACCGATTGAACACCAACAAGCACTCCTAATGTACCATTCGCAAAAACAGGTCCTGGATTAAAACCGGGGTCAATTACACCATTGCTTTCGAGGCGGCTAATACCTGTTGATACATTCCCGGTTTCACTCACTGAAGAACAAGCCACAAGTATCTTTCCATTGGGTTGTAAACATAAATCATTAACAATTCCATCAACGCCAGTTCTGTCAAAGCTCAAAAGCTCGTCTAAATAACCATTATCAAGTACACGAATGATATTCTTAGGAATAGGCGTAAATGTGGTGATATTTAAAATTGTTGAAAATCCAGAATAACCTTGAAAATAACCACCTATCAGAATTCGTCCATCTGGTTGCAGGAGAGCGGTTTTAAAATCTCCTGATGAAGTTATAATGAGAAAATTTTCATCTAAACTACCATCCGGATGCATACGGAAAAACAATCCATTGCTTCCAAGGTTGTCTCCTTCTCTGGCAACTATTAGTAATTTATTATCGGGCTGAATGATTACTTTATTGATTTTTTCCAATACTCTAAAACCAGTGACAATACCACTGGAATTAAAAAAAGGAATAAAAGTATTATCAAGATTACCATCTGTATTCAACCTGAGTAGAAACCTGAAGCCTGCTATCGTATTGAAAACACCCGAGACTAAAAATTTACCGTCGCTCTGTATCGCAATAGAATGTACCTCACCAGAAATTCCCAAACTGGTTCCGGCATCGAATGATGGGTCTAAACTTCCATCGGGATTGATCCTCGCAATATCATTTCTAGCGACTCCATTGTAATTGCTAAAATTGCCTCCAATTAGTATTTTTCCATCCGATTGTACCACTGTAGTTATTACTTCTCCATCCGGGGCTGGCAATCCTCCATTGAAACTTAGATCGGCTGTTCCAGGTTGAGCCAAAGATTGAAAACAGCATGAAACCATGCCAAATAATAGCGCAAAAATCCTTTTCATACAGAAAGTTTAATAGTAAAAGTTCTAATACATTGAAGTGGATTTCAGCGGAAGCAGTGCCGGTAAGTTGAGCAGAAAAATGATCGGTTCTGTTCATTACCCGTGTTCCAAAACTAACTGTAGATCATTGTAGAAACAATATAACGTTTCTTAGGGCCGAAGAAAGCAGTAATTAGATGATCGGAATATCAAATTGCAAAGAAGTTCCATTGCCCGGAGAAGTATGAAGAGTATAAGTACCTTTTAAATTGTCAACCCGCTTACTGTAATTTCTTAATCCGTTACCAGGTTTGTTTTGAATGGATGAATCGAACCCTTTTCCATCATCATTTACTTTGATGACCAGTTTCTCCTGAATGTATATTTCTACACTTATCTTCCTGGCATTTGCATGTTTAATGGCATTGTTCACAGCTTCTTTTACCAGCAGGTAAATATTCCGGCAATCTTTCCATGACATCGTTATGGCTGGAATTTTATCAGGTAAATTGAAACTAAAGTCTATACCGGCATTGCTGATCATTTCACTACACTGACTCCTGGTAAAATACAATATCTCTTCTAACTGCTGGTTTCCCTGGTTGAGTGCCCAGATGATCTCATTCATTTTTTCTACCGATTCATCACT
>JAKQKY010000270.1 GCA_029560415.1 Bacteroidota bacterium
TTTTTTGCACATTGTTGAATGTTTAATTTGGAAGATGTAACTGTTTGCTGCACATTTGCAGCGAATATTGGTTCCCGGGTCATACCGGGATTAAAAGGGAAGCCGGTGTGAGTCCGGCGCTATCCCCGTAGCTGTAAGGGCCTCCCCAAACCTCCCGATTTATCGGGAGGCATAAGAGAGTAAAATTCTACAAACCACTGTTCTGTTTTTAACACAGAATGGGAAGGTAAAAGCCTAAGCCAGAAGACCTGCCAGGTTCATCAAACAATCATTTTGCTTTCGGGAGAAAGGCAGGGGTGTAATGGCTAACGCTTTTATATTTCTATCACGGCGTGTTTGTGACACTTAGTTGTGTTAAGTGCAAACACACATTCAATCGGAAGCAGTCACCAAAAAAATTTTTCAAAAAATGAAAAGAAATTTTTTTATTGTGGCTGCTGTATTATTCAGCGGCCAATTGCAGGCACAAATTGACAGCAGTAAAACACTGGATGAAGTGGTGTTCACTGCCAACAAATCGCTACAAAAGCAAAGCACTACAGGAAAAGTCCTCACCGTCATCAGCAGGCACACGCTTGAGAACAACACGGGCCGCACATTGGCACAGGTGCTGAATGAACAGGCTGGCGTGGTGATCAGTGGCGCACAAAATCCATTAGGCGGCAGCCAGTTTGTGTACGTTCGGGGTGCAGCTACCGCCAGTACCCTAATATTGATTGATGGTGTACCTGCCAATGATGCTTCCGGCATTTCGGCCCAGTTTGATATCAACCACTTTGCTATTGACCAGGTGGAAAGAGTTGAAATTTTAAAAGGCTCCCAATCTGTTCTGTATGGTTCAGACGCGGTAGCCGGAGTGATCAATATCATAACTAAAAAACAACACAGCAACAAACCTGTTGGTTTTACGGCAAATATAGCTGCAGGTACTTATGGCACTGTCAAAGGAACCGCAGCAATAAGTGGAAAGCTGAAAGGCCTCACGTACAATGTGCAGTATTCTAAATTGTCATCCAATGGTTTTTCTGCAGCAGAAGATACTACCGGCAAAAGCAATTTTGACAAGGACGGTTTTAACCAGGATTTGTTTGGGCTGAATGTGTCAGCAACGATTGCAAAAGGGTGGAAGCTGCGTTTGTTTGGCCAGTATGATCGATACAAGGCAGATATTGATGATGCTTCTTTTGCAGACGATAAAAATAACAGCATTGAAAATAAAAACCTGCAGGCAGGCATCTCTTCCTTGTTTGAATTTTCAAAGGGCTCTGTAACCGTAAACCTTAATGTAAATAATACAGACAGGCTGCTGGACGATCTGAGGAATGTGCCTGATGACCCGAATGATTATGATCCTTTCAACGGTTTGTACAAAGGCAAATCCATTTTTGCAGAAGCATACAGCAATCTCAACCTGCATAAAAATATAAGCCTGCTTATTGGAGCGGACTTGCGCAACCAAAAAGCAAATATCAAAACCACTTATGGCGATTTGGGCGAGGACAGCCTGAATGCAACATTGGTAAGCGGGTACGCATCTGTTTTATTAAAATCATTGGGAGGTTTTAATGCAGAAGCAGGTGGCCGTTTTTCTAACCATTCTGAATTTGGCTCCAATGTTACTTATTCTTTTAATCCTTCTTATCTTATTAACCAGTCGTTTAAATTATTCGCTAACCTGTCTTCTGGTTTCCGTGCGCCTACAATTTACAACCTTGCTTCCGAGTATGGAAACAAGCAATTAAAGCCGGAAAAGTCCACTTCTTTTGAAACTGGTGTGCAATACATCAATAAAAAAAACACGCTTAACCTGCGCCTTGCCTATTTCAACAGGGTTACTAAAGACCTGATCGTATTCAACCCGCTGTTTGTTCCGCCTTATGGGCAGTATGGCAATGCTGACAAACAAAAGGATAATGGTCTTGAACTGGAAGCAGTAGTAAGGCCGGCAGCGCAATGGAGCATTACGGCCAACTTTGCGTTTGTTGACGGTAACATTGAAACGACCTCACCAACAGGTAAGGATACCAGTTTTTATAATTTGTACCGCCGGCCAAAACATATCATCAATACTACGGTTGGATACCAGGCTTCAAAAAAACTGTATGCAAGTGTTGGCTTCCGTGCAGTAGGCAAAGCGTTTGACCAGTATTTTAATCCAACTACTTTTGCTACAGAATTAAAAGAATTACGGTCTTACCACAACCTTGACCTGCATGTTTCTTATATGGCACATACATCGGTAAAGGTTTTTGCTGATGTAAGAAATATTACCAACCAGCAGTATGCCGAAACCTTTGGATACAACAGCAGGAAGTTTAATTTCATTGCCGGTGTGGCTGTAAATTTTTAAACTGGCAGCCCATGTGCAAACACGAACAAAAAAATTGCCCCCGTTGCGGTGAAGGTTTTGAATGCAAGGTGGGTGATATAGCCCATTGCCAATGCAGCAGCATCCATTTAAGCGAGGCAGAAACAAAATATATTTCGGATAAATATACGGATTGCCTTTGTGCGGCCTGCATGATAGCATCAAAGAGCGAATACAGTGTTTTGCAAAGTAAACTGCAATTGAAAATATTTTTACAGGGCAGGTGATTATGCACCGGGAAAGCAAATACTATAGCGGAGGGCAGCTTCCGCTATAGTAATTTATTTCTGTTTCGCATTCGGCATGCTTCAATATATCTTTGTAAAAAACCAGGCGTATGAATTTCACAGAACTGGCGCTCAATCAAATGCTCACTGTATCCTTTACTTTGTTTGCGGTGATTGATATTGTAGGATCTGTTCCGGTGCTGGCAACGCTGCGGATGAAAATGGGTGGTGTGATCCGTTCAACACAGGCCACGTTAATTTCCGGTGGACTGATGATCCTGTTCCTTTTTTTTGGTGAACAATTTTTGGGGCTACTGGGTGTAGATGTACATTCCTTTGCGGTAGCGGGCAGCATCGTGATTTTTATCATCGGCATGGAGATGGTGCTGGGCGTAGAGTTTTTTAAACCGGATAACAATCCTAAAAGCGGCAGTGTGGTGCCCATTGCCTTTCCTTTGATTGCGGGCAGTGGTACCTTAACAACGGTGATGAGTTTAAAGGCCAATTATGCCGATATCAATATCCTGGCGGGCATCCTCATCAACTGTATAGTAATTTATCTGGTGCTTAAATCATTGAAGTGGATAGAAAGAGTGCTGGGGCCTAATGGTATGCTGGTGGTAAGAAAATTTTTTGGTGTAATACTACTGGCGATCGCAGTAAAAATATTTGGAAGTAATATGGTGATGTTTGGGAAATAAGGTTTAAGTCGTTCAAAACCGTTTAAGACGTTTAAGTCGTTGATTGGTTTTTATAACGTGTTAAACGATTTGAACATTTCAACCTTTAAACGTTTACTGGCTCCTTTGTTGAATAGATAAAACGTTAATTAAGTATCGGTTCCTTTCGTCTGTACACGCTTGATTACTACAAGTGCTCAAAAGCGTTGAACAGGAACCATCCAACAAATTTATTCCGACCACATCTGTTTTAAGTATATCATTAGATTTCGAAAAAAGGCAATTTTCCTAATCTCCTGTTTTTTTTTACCTTCATGCTTGATTGGCAATTGCCTTTTAACTAAACCTATTATCTATGTCTTCTCAAAAAATTATTCTAATCATTTGCCTTGCGCTCCAATGCCATTTTTTAGTTGGTCAAAATTCTGCACCAGGTATCCAGTGGCAAAGATATTTTACAGGTATCGGCGGCCATTCACTGGCTCATGCGGTTGTAAAGCAAACCAATGAGGGAGGTTTCATTGTTTGTGGCGAAGCCACATTGATAAAATTAAACGGTAATGGAAATACAGAATGGCGCAAGCAAATTCCGGCAGAGACTGAAGGTTACGGTTATGAATTCCGCTCTATTTGCCAAACTTCGGATGGCGGTTATATTGTTGCGGGGTCGATTCAAACTCCGTCAGATCCCAGGGATCAAACCCTTTATTACGATTGGGTAATAGCAAAACTTTCTGCAGCAGGAGAAATAGAATGGAGAAAAATATTGGGTGGTTCAGGTGACAGTGATGTTGCTAATTCTATTGAACAGACTTCAGACGGCGGCTATATAGTAGCTGGCTCAATAAGTTCTATTACAGGTGATATACCAGGTTTGCATGGAGCAGTGGATTATTGGGTGATCAAGTTAAATGGTTCCGGTGATATCGTGTGGCAAAAGTGCCTCGGGGGAAGCCAGGTAGATGATGCTTCTTCAATAAGACAAACACCGGATGGAGGATTTATCGTTGCAGGAAGTTCCAATTCCTCCGACGGGGATGTTGTTGGTTTGCATAGTACAAACTATGACTATTGGATTGTAAAGCTAAACAACACTGGAGATATAGAATGGCAAAAATGCCTTGGCGGCAACGGTTTTTCAAACGCAACTTGTATAGATTTAACCTCAGATGGCGGCTATATAGTTTCGGGCGGTACTTACGCTGTTGATGGGGATGTTACCGGCAACCATGGAGATATAGATGTGTGGATCGTAAAATTGAGCATTACGGGAAACAAAGAATGGCAAAAATGCCTTGGAGGCGTAAATATTGATGTTGCAACCTCTATTCAGCAAACAAGCGGGGGTAGCTATATCGTATCAGGTACCACCAATAGTGGCGATGGGGATGTTATCAACAACCATAGGTCGGGAGTATTTGACAGTTGGATAATTAAACTATCTGATACAGGAGGTATTGAATGGCAAAAATGCCTGGGAGGCACGAGTACCGACGTTGGGATGAATATCGTGCAAACGGCTGATGGCGGGTATATTACAGCAGTACAAACAAATTCTGTTGATGGCGATTTGGCGGATAGTGCAGGTGGCAGGTTAAATGGGCTATGGATTGTTAAACTGGGGAACAATCCCTTGCCGCTTACATTAACTGGTTTTACTGCATTTAAGCAAAATGAAACTGTATTACTCGGCTGGCAAACTTCTATGGAAATAAATACAAAAGGATTTGAAGTAGAACGCAGCCAGAATGCAGTTGATTTTGAAGTGGTAGCTATTGTTCCCGCTGCGGGTAATTCTGTTGGGATAAAAAACTATGCGTATACAGATTTAAATCCGTTCTATGGAATAAATTATTACCGGCTCAAGCAAAGTGACATGAATGGAAATGTTGTTTTTTCAAAGACTGCAAGCGTTAATTTTTCAAAAAAGGGCGCTGTTGTGTACCCTAACCCTGCCGGTTCTTCTGTTACCGTTATTCCTGTGGAGAAATTAAGATCCATCACTATTTTTAATTCATCAGGGAAAATGATCCGCTCCATTCAACCGCATGCAGGTAACCAATACAATATTGCTGACCTGCCAACAGGATTTTATTTATTTAAATTATTATACCAAACCAACACAGAGGTGATTAAGTTTAGTAAGCAATAGCATTCTGTCGGAGCAGGTTTGCCCTTGTTGCCAGTCTAGTCATACATAGTACGATGGATGTGTAGCCGTATACATGATTTGGCGCATCTGCTCCAGATATTCTGGTCTGTTCCACAGCAAGAAAATTTTTTACCGTAATATTGCCGACTGTTTCAGCAAAATACCAGGCAACGGTATGGTGATTGTTGGAAAGCGAAGGCAAAGCTTTATAAACCGGTTTTTGGCTCCTTAGTTTAATGGATAAAATTTCAGATTCCGATTCTGAAGATACAGGTTCGATTCCTGTAGGGGCTACAATTTTAAATCTTACTTTTCAGCCAGTTTATTTCGATTCAACTACTTTGTTTCTTCTATTGCACCACCATTACATCAAATCCTCCCATCACAGTCACCCCTGCTGAAGGATTCACCCGTAGACTCCGTACCTCCACATTTGAATTAACGATTGCCCTGCCTGCATTGATCTGCACATCTGTATTGCGGTCGGGCAACTGGCCACAGTTCCAGTTGGCTGGATTTTCCCAGGCACCATTGACGGCACCCGACCAGCGTGCTGTAATTTTCAATGAATAGGTATCGGAGTTACGGCCATCTATCACACAGCGAAATTGATAGCCATACCAGGAAGAGGGCAGATTTCTCAATACCAATGCAGCAGAATCGGTACCACTGTAGTTGATACCATTGGAAATATTAGCAAATCCATTACCCGTATTCAACTGCCACTGGTACACACTACCGGTAAGGCCTGCCTGCAAAACCGTACTGTCGGCAAGTGGACAAACGGAAGTGGGAATGGGATCACCAATCATATTACGCAATATGGCAATCCTGTTAGTATTCAGGCCGGTTAATATGATCTCTGGTTTGCCATCACCATTTACATCGGTTGTATAAAGGCTGTTGGGAGCAAATGTTTTTGCTATTGCCGCCCGGGGCGCCAGAATAATGGAATCTGTTGTACTTACATTTTTAAACAGCGAAAGCGTGGAGGGGCTGGTGTTAGTACCGGAGATCACATCTGGCTTTGCATCGCCATCCAGGTCAGCTACCGTTAACCCGCCGGGAAAGTCGGGCAGGGAATGATCAACTCTATCTGCGAAAGCAATACCTGCGGGGGTACTGGTGTTTTTAAATATGGAGATTGATTTCGACGAATTGTTCGTCACCAAAATATCTATTAATCCATCACTATTCAGATCTGCAGCCGCCATAGAAATAGGCGTTGTACCAGTAGCTTTTGTGGTGGGTATGGTAAATGCAATGGTACCGGGAGTGCTGATATTTCTAAATACAGAAATATTGTTAGCATTGATATTTGTACAGGCCATGTCTTTTTTTCCATCGTTGTCAAAATCTTCCAGCAATACCCTTTGTGGTACGCTGCCTGCTAAAAAATCCAGTTTTGGTGCGAAGGAGATAGTGCCTGGCTTGCTGGTGTTTTTTAAAATGGTGATCCTGCCTGAAGGATAGGGATTGGTGATGGCGATGTCTGGTTTACCATCATTGTCCAGGTCGGCAGTGCTTATGTTCGTTGGGTTCTGGCCAGCACCAAAATTGATGGGGAGTTCAAATGAAATACTGTCTGCCAAACCATTATTTCTGAAAACCGACAATACATTCGCACCATTACTGATCGTTGCCATATCTGGTTTGCCGTCACCATCCAGGTCAACCGTTACTGTACTGGTAACACCACTTGCATTGCCACCTGGAGCAGCTCCGTAGGTGGAATAATTTTTGGCAGTATCAAAAGCAGGCTTGCCAGTATCAGTCTTATTTTTATACACTGAAACACCGGAATAATCATAATATATAGAAGCGGCAATATCCGGTTTTGCATCATCATTAAAATCTGCCGTTACAATTCTCGTACCCTTGCTCGGTGTGGCATAGTTCACGGTATCACCAAAGTTGGCATTGGTAAAAGCAGCAATACGTGAATCAAAAGTAGTGGTAAAGGGCAGCCGTGAAAATGCGGTAAGGCGGGTACTCATCACCGTTACACTGATGGGTAAATAACTGGTGCCTGATGGTGCTAGTACTGTAAGGGTTGTATCAGTAGCACCGATAACCACCGCTTTGCCCGATCCAAAATGAACCAGGTTGTCTGTGGTTATAATACTAAAATTTTTTCCCCGGATAATAACGGTGGAGCCTTCCCGCCCTGAAACAGGTGCAAAGGAATCAATAGAAGGAATAGGAAGCGAAAAAGTAAATCCGCTAAACTTTCCGTCCCCGTAAGCCGTTGATACAGTCACATTGCCTGACGCTCCATTTGCCACTACGGCAATGATCATTGTATCAGAAATGATCTCAAATGATGCAGCTTGGAACCACCAAAACTTACCAGGGTTGCATTTGTAAAACGGTTTCCTTTTATCGTAATGGGAGTGCCGCTGCTTGCAGTGATGGGTATAACAGATGTGATAACCGGGCTAAACACATAACTCTTCAACACCACGGTGTTATGTTCTGCATTGCTGAAATCATTTCGGGCCATCAGGATGTCTGCTTTTCCATCTCCATCCACATCGGCGGGATGGCTGGTTAATTGATAACCACCCTGGTACGACCTCCTTGTTTCAAATGAAAGACTACCTGCAGTACTGTTATTCTTGAGTATCGTTATCGAATCAAAATACTGCGCTATTACAAGGTCAGGTTTTGAATCACCATCCATATCATTAAAACCCAGGCCATAAGGAGCGTATCCTGTTTCAAAGCGCATTTTTGAACTATAAGAAATATTCCCAACAGTAGAGGTGTTTCTGTATACTGCCACAAAAGCGGAATCAGGTGCTATAAATGCGATCTCCGGTTTATTATCGCCATCAATATCTCCCACTTTCATATCGAAGTTGCCGTTACCAGTAATACCGGTTCCACCTGATATAAGCGGTACATTATTGGCAAAGCTGATGCTGCCCGGCGTACTGGTATTTCGGTAAATTAAAAAAGGGGGATAAAAACGGCTCTTAGTAACAACATCCGGTTTACGGTCGCCATCCACATCCGCCACCATTATAATATTATCAGAACCAACGGTGCCACTGCCACCCGGAACGCTCCCAAAAGAAATACGAACGGGCAGTGCAAAGGCGATATTACCTCCTGTTCCAATATTTCTTAGAACGGAAAAAGCATTGCTTGAACTCCCAAATCCGGATACAAGGTCTATTTTACCATCACCATCCATATCCGTTGCTGCCTGGCTGTATATTCCACCAGCACCAAGATAAGTGTACGGCGCAAACGAGATGGTATCGGCTGTGCTGGTATTTTTGAATATCGCATACAAATTAAAGGTAAAAACAACCAGCTCTGGTTTGCCGTCACCGGTGAAGTCAGCTGCCAGTATGCCTTCGGGAGCGTTGCCAAAAGCAGGTAACGTTAAACGTAACTTGTATGACAAGGAATCTGCATCGCTGCTGTTTGTATAAATAGCTACTTTATTACCTGATACAGCACCCGCCATGTCTACTTTTCCATCACCATCAAAGTCTGCAAATGCCGGTTTAGATAAGGGCGCAATGGACACGGGTTTGCCAAAAGCATCCGGTGGCAATGGATCTCCCCCGCCTTGCGGAAAAGTCGTTATAAAAGGACGGGAAGAAAAACCAATAAAGCTATCTGTTTGTACGCTGATTGGCTGAAATGTAGCTCCCGCAGGAACGGTAACGGTGATAGCAGTTGCAGTGGATGCAGTAACAACAGCTTTTGCAGCACCAAACAAAACGTGGTTACCAGTAGGTGCAGTATTAAAACCACTTCCGCTAATGATGACTGCACTCCCCACAGAACCAGACGCAGGCGAAAAACTATTGATCACAGGAACTTGTGCAAAACTCAAATGTACAAGCAGTAATAATGGAATTAAGTACAAGTATTTTTTTATCATGAAAGCAGTGTTGAATGGTAGATCTTATAGGTGTAAAAGTAGTTGTAATGTACTCCATTTCAAAAAGGCTGAGAAGTTTTCGTCGGTGTGTTGGCGCATAAATGGGAGCTCATACTGTTTGCAACTTACTTTCCATTAGTATCATTCGCCTTCCTTCAAATGGAACTTAATCGTATCCACCAACGTGTTTATTGAAAACGGTTTTTCCACAAATCCATCTGCGTTTACTTTCTCACAAATATTTTTGATATCTGCGTTGGCAGAAAAGATAAGGATAGGAGGGTGTGCTGCTGTGGAGATATTTTCTTTAACAAG
>JAKQKY010000282.1 GCA_029560415.1 Bacteroidota bacterium
GACTTACCGAAGGGAATCTCGGCTGGCTTAATGCCATCAGTGCCAACTGTTTCGGTGCAGCTATCGGCGCGATTATCGGAGGTTTTCTTGCCGATAAATACGGACGAAAAACGATTTACACCTACAATATGCTGGTGTATATGTTGGGAATTGCCATTATCATATGCACGGTCAATTTTCCGATGCTGTTAATTGGGTTTTTGATTACGGGTATCTCGGTAGGAGCGGGTGTTCCTGCTTCGTGGACTTATATTTCCGAAAATTCGGAAGTGGTTAATCGCGGACGAAATATGGGCATTTCTCAGTTTGCATGGGGAGTCGGTCCAACGATCATTTTAGTTTTGGGAATGTTGCTTGCTCCGGGGAAAGCTGATGCTTCAGCAGGTGTTTTATTCAGCTATGTTCAAAAAATATCGGCATTCTTTATTGGGAATGATGCAAGCGTTGAAGCAGTCAATGTGTTCAGCAGCCGTCTTATTTTCTGCTCGTTGTTTATTGTCGCGTTTATTGCCTGGATTCTGCAACGAAGACTCAATGAATCAAAGGATTGGGAAGAAGCTAAGCAAATGCAAGGCAATGAGAAACAACCGGGTATTTTCGCATCATTCGGATCACTTTTTACCAATAAGGTAAATATTCGCACCATGCTTTTTCTGGCAGGTATTTACGTTACCTGGAACATGGTTGCTTCCGTGATGGGTTTCTTTCAACAACATATTTATGAAACCGCCGGCGGTCTTTCCAACGGACAAGCTAATATGGTATCGGCCATACAATGGATCGTGATAATTGCGGTAACTTATTTTGGCTTTGCCCTTTTAGTTGATAAAGTAAATCAGCGATGGCTGTATTTTATCGGCACGTTGATAGGTATATCAGCATGGTTTATCCTCATTTTTGTTGGAATAAAAAATTATTCTGCTTTATGGACATTTACCATTCTTTGGGGCATACACGCAGGAGTAAGTGTGCAAGCATTTTATGCGCTTTGGGCTTCTGAACTCTTTCCAGCCAAATACAGGGCGGCAGCGCAAGGGGTTATGTTCTTTGCCGTAAGAGGTATAGGAGGATTTTGGGGTTTGGTATTTGTGCATATTTACGGTAAAAACGGCGAAGGGTTTAACACTGCCGCCTACATTTTGATCGGATTGCTCATCATCGCGTTGATTATAGGAACTATTTGGACGCCTGATACCCGCGGCAAGTCTTTGCAACAAATAACCAAAGAAAGATACGGAGACGATATTTAAAAAGATGTTGATATTACCTTAGAATGTTAAACACATGAATAAATCTTTTTTACCGGATGTCATTTCAACTTCAACATGGATTTGGTATCCTGGCGATTATGATATCTGGCTGGGTAATCAGGTGCAGAACCGCCGCACCGAGCGTGGTACTTTCTTACCGCCCTTCTGGAAAATGGACAGTCACTACGTGTTGGTTGAATTTTCCAAAAAGCTGGATTTGCCAGAAGAGGAAACCATCCATATAAAAGTAGAAGGTCGGTATAACGTAAAGCTTGACGGGAAACTGCTATCTGGTTCTCCTGAAATAGTGGTAATTCCCGAAGGGAAACACTTATTGAATATCAAGGTACACAATCAGTCCGGTGTTCCGGCGATTTTTGTCTATGGAAAAACCATTCAATCAGACAATTCGTGGAAAGTGACTTTTGAAGATAAAGAATGGATTGATGAATCGGGGAAGGCTTCAGATACTTCTTCAGGAACTGTTTACATGAATGCTGCTTCGTGGAATTTCAATGCTGCTGAAACGCTGCCATCGGAGTTTAAACTGACTACACAACCTATGTCGGCTGTTTCAAGCGAAAAGAAGAACAATGGAATGTTGTACGATTTCGGGAAAGAGACATTTGGTTTTGCAAAATTCAACGGCTTGAAAGGCAAAGGAACCCTGGATATTTATTACGGCGAATCTCCGGAAGAGGCTTTGTCAATCGGGCATTGCGAAACATTGGATCGTTTACCGGTTGATTATTCGACTGCTAAAGATTACACTGTTGCCTGGTCAAAGGCATTCCGGTACATTTATGTAGAAAAGGAAAATACACTTACCTACGATTCATTGTCTATGCTATATGAATATTTACCGCTCGATTACAAGGGAAGTTTTCGTTGTAATGATGAACAGATCAATAAAATATGGGATGTGGCGGCTTATACTTTGCACCTGACTACACGCGAATTTTTCATTGACGGTATCAAACGCGATCGTTGGATGTGGAGCGGCGATGCCTATCAGAGTTTCCTGATGAACTATTACCTGTTTAACGATTCTCCTTCAGTTGAGCGTACCCTTTTCTCCCTGCGCGGCAAAGATCCGGTGACGAGTCATATCAACACCATTATGGATTATACGTTCTATTGGTTTTTAGGTATCTACGATTACTACCTGTTTACCGGAAATGAAACTTTTATTCGCCAAAACTACGGTCGCATGCAAAGCCTGATGAACTATGTTCTTGGCAGGAGAAATAAAGATGGCTTGTTGCAAGGTTTGCCTGGCGATTGGGTATTTATTGATTGGGCTACAGGATTAAGCAAAAAAGGTGAAGTTAGTTTTGAGCAGTTGTTATTTGCGCGCAGCCTCGAAACAATGGCGTTGTGCGCCAGCATTGCCAATGATGCCGAAGGGGCGTCGGCGTACAAATCTTTGAGCGAAGACATGCGTAAAAAATTGTTCGAAATTTACTGGAATGAGCAGAAACAGGCTCTTGTGCATAGCCGCGTAGAGGGAAAGCAAACTGAAAATGTAACCCGGTACGCCAACATGTTTTCTATCTTTTTTGATTATTTCAACGAATCGCAAAAGGATGCCGTTAAATCCTCTGTTTTATTGAAGGATAATATTCAGAAGATCACCACGCCCTACATGCGGTTTTATGAACTGGAAGCTTTGTGTGCGTTGGGCGAACAAAGCTATGTGCTGAATGAGATGAAGGATTACTGGGGAGGCATGCTGAAGCTTGGGGCTACTTCGTTTTGGGAAGAATACAATCCCACCAAAAGCGGTGCGGAACATTATGCCATGTACGGAAGGGAGTTCGGTAAAAGCCTTTGTCATGCGTGGGGTGCTAGCCCGTTGTACCTGCTTGGTAAATATTACCTGGGTGTAAAGCCTACTGCCCCGGGATATGCAGCCTACCTGGTTGAGCCGAATTTGGGCGGTTTGCAATGGATGCAGGGTAAGGTGCCCACCCCCGATGGGAATATTGAATTGTATGTAAGCAAATCAGAGGTAAAAGTTAGGGGTGTGGCAGGTGAGGGAACCCTTAGGCTGAAAAGTAGAACACTGCCCTCGGGCAGCAATGTGCGTGCCATAGACAAGGGCAATGAATTGTATGAAATTACATTAAAGCCGGGTACAGAATATATCATCAACTATAAAGCTGAATAAGATGAAAAGAGCGGGTGTGATTATTTTATTAAGTGTTTTATGGCTGAACCAATCATGGGCGCAAACAAGCCTGGTGAATACACAGGCAAGTGGCCATGCCAAACTTACCGGTGTGGGAATGAGCGATGTGAGCTGGACAAAGGGCTTTTGGGCGGAGCGGTTTGCGGTTTGCAGGGATGCGATGCTTCCGCAATTATGGCAAACCTACACAAGTAAGGAAATGTGTTTTTCATTCCAGAATTTTCGTGTGGCAGCAGGGTTGGATACCGGGCGGTTCCGCGGACCTTCGTTTCATGATGGTGATTTTTATAAAACCCTTGAAGCAGTAGCTGCCATGTATGCAAATACCAAAGATCCGAAGTTGGATAAATGGATGGATGAAGCCATTGATGTAATCGGCAAAGCGCAAAAGCAGGATGGGTACATTTATACCAAAAATATCATTGAGCAGAAAAAGTCAGGTAAAGAAAAAATGTTTGATGATCAACTCAGTTTTGAAGCCTACAACTTTGGTCACTTAATGACTGCGGCCTGCGTTCAATACCGGGCAACAGGAAGGGAATCATTACTGAACATTGCAAAGAAGGCTGCTGATTTCCTGATTGGGTTTTACCAATCGGCATCTCCCGAGTTGGCACGAAATGCTATCTGTCCTTCGCATTATATGGGGTTAACCGAACTTTTTCGGACAACCCAAGAGAAGAAATATTTGGACCTTGTTATTCACCTGATCAATATTCGTGGTACGGTAGAAGGTACCGACGATAACAGCGACCGCGCGCCTTTTCGGGAAATGAATAAAGTGGTGGGACATGCAGTTAGAGCCAATTACCTGTTTGCCGGAGTGGCCGATGTATATGCCGAAACTGGTGATTTGACTTTGATGAATACTTTAAACAAAATGTGGAGCAATGTTACCAACACCAAAATGTACATCACGGGCGGTTGCGGGGCTTTGTATGATGGGGTGAGTGTGGATGGCACAGCCTATAAGCCTGATACGGTGCAAAAAGTACATCAGAGTTATGGAAGGGATTATCAGTTGCCCAACTTTAGCGCGCACAACGAAACTTGTGCCAATATTGGTAATGTGTTGTGGAACTGGAGAATGTTTTTACTAACCGGGGAATCAAAGTATACCGATATTGTTGAACTGACATTATACAACAGTGTGCTGAGTGGTGTAAGTATGGACGGGTCAAAATATTTTTACACCAATCCATTGGCCGCCACGGCTGACTATCCATATCATCTGCGTTGGGAAGGTGGACGCGTTCCTTATATCAGCAAGTCAAATTGCTGCCCGCCCAATGTGGTACGTACCATTGCCGAAGTGAACAGTTATATGTATAGTATTGGTGAAAACGGTTTGTATATAAATATGTATGGTGGAAATTCGCTTGCTACTGAATTGCATGATGGTACGAAAGTAAAGTTGGAGCAAACAACGGATTATCCATGGAGTGGACAAGTTGAGATAAAGGTGATGGAATTGTCTAAAAAGGATGCAACGGTATTTCTTCGTATTCCGGGTTGGTGTAAGCAATTCACATTAAAGCAGAATGGAAAAGCAGTAAATACAAAAGCTGATAACGGTTATGTGGCATTGAAGATAAAGGCGAATGATAAACTGGAACTCAACCTCGATATGCCCGTCACTTTGATTGAAAGCAATCCTTTGGTGGAGGAAACAAGAAATCAGGTAAC
>JAKQKY010000192.1 GCA_029560415.1 Bacteroidota bacterium
TAAAACACGGTATAATGAAACGGTTTCTCTTATCATGGCCATATTTTGGTTATTACTCTATGTTTTTGTAAACCTCACTTCTATTTTGTACCTCGGTGCTATCGCTATTAGTGGTTTAATAGGTCCTGAGTATTTACACACCGTAATGGTGGCACTGGCAGTTTTTTCATTGGTAATTACCTTGGGTGGAATGAAAGTGATTGGTTACACAGATGTAATTCAGGTAGCTGTTTTGATCATTGGTGGATTTGCCACCATCTATTTTGCCTTGACGATTGTCAGTGAAAAATTCGGCCTGGGACGGGATGCTATTGCCGGTTTCAAAACCCTGATGCAACAGGCGCCGGATCACTTCCATATGATCCTGCAGAAACCAACCGCGGCCACTTCACAGGAAGATGTAAATAAATACCTGATCCTTCCCGGTATTGCCATGTATTTTGCCGGTCAGTGGATTGTAAACCTGAACTACTGGGGTTGCAACCAGTATATCACCCAGCGTGCCTTAGGAGCTGATCTGCAAACCGCCCGTAAGGGAATCCTGTTTGCCGGTTTCCTGAAACTGCTGATGCCGATCATTGTGATGCTTCCGGGTATTGCGGCCTATGTCTTACATCAGAATGGTCATCTGCCCGGTCTGCGTGGCATGGATGATGCGTATTCTGCGATCCTTGGTTTCCTGCCTTCCGGATTAAAAGGACTGGCTATTGCTGCGTTAACTGCCGCGATTGTCGCTTCCCTGGCGGGTAAACTGAACAGTATTGCCACGATTTATACGCTGGACATCCACATGAAGTATTTCAATAAGGGCAAACAAAATCTGACCGGAGAAAAAGCAGAATCTTCGATGGTGTGGATCGGAAAACTGACGGCCTTTATTTCTATCGCCATTGCCGTGATCTTTGAATGGCAGGATATGCTGGGGATCAGCAGCGAAGGTGGCTTCACCTTCATTCAGAAATATACCGGCTTTATCAGTCCGGGTGTATTCGCCATGTTTATCCTGGGTATGTTCTGGAAACGGACTACCGGAACGGCAGCTGTTGCCGGCCTGCTGACCGGATTCTTACTGGCCATCTTCTTTAACAGTTTTGCCGTACCATTATTGGGTAATGAAACAATCTTATACACCGCGTATTTAAATAAGGATGGCATCTACGAAATTCCGTTCCTGATTAATATGGGCTGGGCCTTCTTCTTTACGATGGCGATTATGATCGGTATCAGTCTTGGCGGACCTAAAGTAAATCCGAAAGCTTTTGAGCTGGATAAGGAAATGTTTAAGTTAAAGCCGTCCATTCTCATTATGATCGTGGTCACTATCTTTATTCTGGCAGCTATTTATGTTAAATTCTGGTAAACGGAATAGTAAAGGATTATGGCAATGGATTTATATAAAAAGGAGGATCATTTACTCCTGGCGGTAGATTGTATCATTTTCGGTTTTGACGGCAGCCGGTTGAAAGCCCTGCTCGTCAAGCGGAACCTGGAACCCGGTTTGGGCAAGTGGTCCCTGATGGGTGGCTTTGTGAAGAAGTCGGAGAGTGTGAAAGAAGCGGCCACCCGTGTACTGAACCTGCTGACCGGACTGACTGATGTATACATGGAAGAACTGGGCTGTTTTGGTAACGTAAACCGTGACCCTGGCGGCCGTGTGGTGTCCATTGCTTTTTTTGCCCTGATAAAAATCAACGACTACAGTGAGTCGTTAATGAAAGAACATAACTCCAAATGGTTTGAACTGGATCATCTTCCCGCGCTTGTATTTGATCACGGGGAGATGATCCGTCAGGCCAAAGAAAAATTAAAAGAGAAAGTATCCACCCACCCGGCAGGCTTCACCCTGCTGCCCCGCAAATTCACCCTGCAGCAACTGCAAGGGCTCTATGAGGCCATCTATGAGAAAAAGATGGACAAGCGCAATTTTACCCGTCGTATCCTCGAGCTTGGTATATTGAAAAAACTGGAGGAAAAGGAAACGGCCTCTTCCCGCAAAGGCGCTTATTTATTTGTGTTTGAGAAAAACAAATATGAAAAGCTGGCGAAGAAGGGGTTCAGGATAATCTGAACAAATGAAGTTTTCTACGCTAACAAAACATATTTTCTATCGAATTAACGCAACAATACCTTTTAAATTCTTTTGCTGTTTACTTTGAAATTGATAAGTACACATCCAAATAAAAACCTCGGTACTTACATCCACTCCTCCGATCTTACCATCCCATCCCTTTTGGTAATCTTTGCTTTCGAAAACTTTTTGTCCCCACCGATTGTAAACACTGAATTTATACTGAATAAGATTGCCGCGAACAAGAGGCTTTAATATGTCATTTTTCCCATCCCTGTTTGGCGTAAAGGCCGTTGGAATATAAATGTCCTGAGGGCAGGTATTTGCATCTATGGCTATTACTATATCATTGGACCCAATGGCAGCCAATGAAGAACATTGTTCGCTACTTGTCAATATACAGTTAATCACATCTCCATCGTTAAGTGAATTGCTGCTATATGTTGGACTATTTGTACCCACCCTTGTTCCATTTAGCGTCCATTGATACTGGGGAGTATTGCCTCCATTGACTGAAGCCGCAATAAAACTTACTGCACTTCCATAGCATATTATATCCGGTGAGGAAATGATGGTTATTGACGGGGTTACCGTTTCGTTGATCACTGACATCTGTATGCTGTTAGATGTCACAACAGGTAAAGTGGTGCAAGCCGCATCTGATGTCATAATCACGGTGACAATATCACTATTTACCAATGAACTGGTCGTGTATACAGGTGTATTGTTTCCCACATTGAGTCCATTCACCTGCCATTGAAATACTGGTGAAACACCGCCATTCGTTGGGTTGGCAGTAAAATTCACCGTACGTCCGGCACATATCACAACAGAAGAGGTAATGATACTCACTGCTGGTGTGACCGGATCTGCTATAACTATGGTGATTGAATTTGAAGTGACATTATTAGCGACAGCACAAGTAGCGTTAGCTGTCATTGTTACTGAAACCACATCGCCATTGACAAAACTGCCTGAAGCAAAAACCGGAGAATTTGTTCCCACATTGTTCCCGTTCACTTTCCATTGATAAACAGGGCCCGGACCTTCGTTTACAGGATTTGCTGTAAATGTCACAGTGGTACCCATACAAATTTTGGGATTTGTAGAGGAGATGACAACCGTCGGGGTCACTGAACTGGTCACGGATATTGTTATCGTATTAGATGTTGACGGAGATCCGGCGACGCAGCTTAACGAGGAAGTCATAATCACGCTGACTACATCTCCCTGAAGCAGGCTACTGGTGGAATAGGCAGGCAAATCAGTGCCGACGTTATTGCCATTTACCTGCCACTGGTAAGAAGGAGTGGACCCGCCGTTAGCCGGAGTGGCTGTGAATATGACCGGATTTCCCTGGCAAATATTTGTTTCGCTTGCTGCTATTGAAACCGAGGCAACAGGTGCAGCCACAACGTTGATGGTAATTACATTGCTGGTATCTCCGCTGGGCGGTGTGCAAGTTGGATTCGTTATCAGAATGACCCTGACCTCGTCCCCGTTTTGAAGTGAAGTAGTTGCAAAGGTTGGTGAATTACTACCCACATCCGCTCCATTTACCTGCCATTGATATAATGGTGAGAGTCCTCCATTCGTGGGAGTTGCAGTAAACGTTACCAGGTTCCCCGGACAAATTGTACCGGTTGATGAAGTAATAGTAACAGAAGGCACTGTGTATTTCAGGAAAAAGGCATCTTCCCCTCCGGAAGAAGTCATACTATAAACCGGGGTACATGGGTCAAAATCAGCTGTACTCCTGAAATATCCTGAAATATACACGTTGCCAGCCGCATCAACATGCACGGAGTTTGGCCAATCGCCATTGCTGCCCCCGGCCACTTTTTTGGCCGCAATAAAATTTCCGGATTGATCCAGGACAGATAGATAAGCATCATTAAACCCATTCGAAGTCATATTATAAGTACCTGGGCCAGGATCAAAATCCGTCGTTTCAGGGAATATGCCAACCGTATAAACATTGCCATTTGCATTTACATCGATCGCAATGCCTGAACCAAAAAACGATGTTGGGACTGCACGGGCCATTTGCTTTGCCCAGATAAAATTTCCATTCGGGTCAAGTTTGGTAACAAAGGCTTCATAATATGATCTAAAGCCATCGGTTACTGACTGTAGAAAATAAGTACCGGGTCCGGGATCAAAATCAACCTGGCCGTAAAAATAACCGGTGACGTGGATATTTCCACCTGTGTCCAGTTCAATGCCATATCCCCACTGACCGGCTCCCATAGGATCTGGCACTGCCAGAAATTGTTTGGCCCATACAAAATTCCCATTGGGGTCCAGTTTAAGTATAAAAGCACTCGAACTGGTTAAATTGTACACCCCCGGCCCGGGATCGAAATCAACGGAAGGTGTCCCAACCAGCCCTGTCGTAAGTACATTTCCATTCGGGTCTACCTTTAATGACCTGACTTCTTCTCCTGCAATACTACCGATACGTATGGCCCATAGAAAATTGCCATTTTGATCCAGCTTGGAAATAAACAAATCTATATTGCCCGCAGAGGAAAGGATGAAGGACCCGGCGCCTGGATTAAAATCGGCATTAGCAGACCAAAAATGTCCGGCAGTGAAAACATTTCCATTCTGATCAACTCCAATAGCTAAGCCGGTATCAGGGGCGCCATTTGAAGTTGTACCACCCATTCCTTTGGCCCAAATAAAATTTCCTGCGGCTGTTAGTTTAGAAACGAAGATATTTGAACCATTTGCTATCAGGTTAAAGCTAGCAGGCCCCGGATCGAAATCAGCCGTGTTATTAAAATACCCGGTAGTGTATATAAAACCATTTACATCGATAAATATTGCATTGGCGACATCGTCACCTGCACCACCCATTTGTTTTACCCATTGAAAGGTGCCGGCCGGATCAACCTTAACGATAAATATATCGGATCCCCCAAAAGAAGTAAGATTTTGAACGGCAGGTCCCGGGTCAAAATCAGTGGTAGCCTGAAAAGTTCCAGTTACATACACGTTACCCTGGGCATCGGTGGTAATGGAATTGGCTTCATCCTGCCCGGTACTGCCGACCCTTTTTGCCCAGGCAAGATCCAGACTTTGTGCAGACAGGTTAATTGCGGGAAAGACTGAACAAAAAAAACTTAAAACAATTAAAAACTTCACAAGTATGGTTATTGACTAAAGATAATTCAATTTGAATTTTTTTCTTAGGAAATGATATAATAAGCCAGCTGATCAACGGGTAGTTAATTATCCAGACCGCTTTAATTTCGTAGTATGTATCCGGCCACCTGCTACAAAGTATGATCAGGCTGATTCCGCCCTCCCCTTCAGCAACAGTAAATAACTACAAAAAAAAGCCTGCCCGCAGATCCATGATTATTTCCGCGAACAGGCCGTATCTATTTAGCTTATTATAATTCCCTGATCATAATATTCCTGTAGTACACCTTATTTCCGTGATCCTGCAATGCGATATGGCCGGTCTTGGCAGTACCATAGCCCGGATAATCTTTCCATTTGCCTTCCTCCTTCTTCTTTGTCCAATCCGCATCCCAGGCCTGGAACTCCACGATTTTTTCGCCATTTAACCAATGTTCCACATGGCCTTTATTGAAAATTATTTTACTTGAATTCCAATCTCCGGCGGGCTTGAGTTTTTTGCGTTCATTGCTCGTATACATTCCATAATCTGCCCCTGCTTTCTGCCATTCTTCCAGTTTATCCGGAAACCCGATATCATCAATCACCTGGTACTCCGGGCCGGTTTCATAAGGAGCCTGGTAGGCTGTATCTTCCACTACATGATACATGACCCCGCTATTAGCTCCCTTTGTTACTTTCCAGTCCCAGGCCAGTTCAAAATTCTCAAACTGCTGATCCGTTATGATATCACCGCCATGCGCATCAGCGGCCGCCCCCAGGCAAACAAGTGAACTGTCTTCTATGGTCCAGTTCTTCAGTTCACCGGCTGGCTTATTATACCCGTGCCAGCCTTTCTGGCTTACTCCATCAAAGAGCCGTACCCATGCAGAAGTACCGGCTGCTGAATTATTTCCCCCGGCATTCCCGGAAGTATCTGTTTTTTTGCTGTTGCTGCTTGCCTGATTATTACAGGAAACAATTCCTGCCATCAGTAAAATGGCCGTACTGATTTTCAATCCGCTTTTTTTCATATACCCGCTGTTATTTTTTTATTAATTGCATTTTTTCCGGATTCCAAAGTATAGCTGTATCCTGGTTGTAACTGTCATTACACAGGAGCGCGGGAGCCGCAGCCCGGTAACCAAATACAGCATCTTCAGTAACGGATCCTCCGTTTCTTATTGCTGTAAAGAAATTTACAAAATGGTCGTACGGACCGCCTTTGTATCCTTTCTCCGCTTCAAACGTATATTCTTCAGGGGCCAGTATTCTTTTTCTGCCAGTAACAGGTGTTCCGGCTTTTTTCATCTGTTCAATGAAAAAAGGATCATCGGAGGCCGCGTTTTTGTTTCTTTTTAAGGTTACACTGTCCCAGGTAATATCCATTGACCCTTCACTGCCTACAAGTTTCAGATAGGTGGTGCCGCTGGTACCGTCAACAAAATTACAGCGCAGGGAAAGATTGAAAGCCGGATGTGCCTGGCTTTGGTGGTAATCGAATGTGCCCAGCAGTACATCCGGTACTTCACGGCCATCTTTCCAATAACGAAGTCCCCCTGCCGCATAAATTTTATCCGGTCCAAAGGAGTTCGTTATAAAATGTAAGCTGGAAAACAGATGTACAAACAGATCTCCGGACATGCCTGTTCCATAATCCAGGTAGTTTCTCCACCTGAAAAAACGGGTGGCATCAAAAGGACGTTTAACAGTATTACTTACATAAGTATCCCAATCCACATTTGCCGGTGACGCATCGGACGGTATCGGGTATTGCCAGGCTCCTGTGGGAGAGTGTCTTGCCCAGAAACCTTCCGCATAATTCAATTCCCCGATCGCCCCGCTTTTCAGCAGTTCTTTTGCCTTTTCATTTCCCAATGAGGACACACCCTGGCTACCCACCTGGAATACTTTCCCGGATTCTTTCTGCGCTTTAATGACGGCCGGTCCTTCCAGTATGGAATGCACCATGGGCTTTTCACAATAAACATGTTTCCCGGCTTTCAGGGCATCAATGGAAATCTGCTGATGCCAGTGATCGGGAGTGGCAATTATTACCGCGTCAATATCTTTCCGGTTTAAAATTTCTTTATAACTGCGTGTGGTGATAATATCCTTGCCCCATTTTGTCTTCGCTTCCTGTAAACGGCCGTCATACAGATCACATACTGCTATCAGTTTTGTACCCGGAACCTGCAGGGCGGTGATGGTATCCTGGACCCCCATTCCGCCGGCACCGATCAATGCAATCTGGATATTTTCGTTCGGATTAATCCCGCTTCTTTTCTGCATGTAAAAACGGGCCGTTTTGCTATCAGCCCCCAAGGCCTGGGTGCCTGCCGCTACCGCCGCCGTACTGAGTGCCAGTGACCGGATGAATTTCCGGCGTGTAGATTCATTCTTATTGTCCATTAGTGCTATTTTTTAGGAAAAAATGATTCCGCTGAAATTAGTGGTTTCATTTCAATTCTTTGATCCGGATATTCTTCCACCTGACTTTTATTCCTCCCCCGTCATGAATCTGAAGGGAAATAAAGCCTTTTCCCTGTCCAATCTTTTCGTCTTTGAAATATACCATCTGTTTTCCATTCAGCCAGGTGGTAATTTCATCGTCCTTCGCCTTAATTTTTAAATGGTTCCATTCGTCTGCTTTCAGCATTTTCTCCCCTTCCGGTGTTGGCTGAATCAACCAGCCTCTTCCATACGACTCATAAATGCCCCCGGTGTGATGATCGGGCGGGGCCACTTCCACCTGCCATCCGCTTATTTTGGTGCCTTCAATACCAGACCGGAAAAAAACACCACTGTTCCCGTTTGCCTCCAGTTTGAACTGCAGATCCAGTATAAAATTATCGTAGGCTTTATCCGTAGACAGGTATCCGTACTTTTTATCAGGGCCACTCTCGCAGATCAGTTCCCCCTTTTCCACATACCATTTTTCAGTACCGTGTTGGGTCCAGCCAGCCAGGTCTTTGCCATTAAACAGTTTCTTATACCCCTGCTGGTCATTACCGGCAGATAAAAGAAAAAAAGCAAGCAACAGTAATACGCTACTTTTCATATCCCTAAGTTAGTGGAAAGAGTTGAATTTCAATCAATCCTAACTTCCCGATACAGAAAACCCGGCTGTTAACCGGGCTATCTGTGTTTTGATCTTAGCGTGCTTTTTTCTTTGGATCCGCTTTCTTCTGTGCAGAGCTTTTCTTTTTGGTAGGCTTATTCTTCCTGGGTTCAGCGTTCTTTTTCGACATACATTTAAATTTTTAGGTTAGTGAATTATTTACTTATGGCTGCAGGGTATTTTCATCCCGTTTTTTACTGTTACCCCATAAGTATACAAAGATATGCCTATAATGGTATTGTTTCCTGTATTCCTGCCCGACATACCCGGCTGATTCCGGCGAATCATAGCCGATTTTCAAACTGCTGGTTTTGCCTGCTTCTTAAATGCATTTGACCATTTGATTGCGTCGTTCAGCACTTCTGTAATATTTGTACCATTTGCCAAATAGCTACTCTTTGTAGTCTTGTCAATAACCATTAACTGGATTTCTTCATGCTCCATGGTGAAATTCAGATCATTATCTTCCAACAGCTTCTTAATTTTTGTATTGTTCCTCATGGTCGCTTGTTGCTATACCGGTATTCGGTAAAGGTATAAATTCCAGAGAAAGGAAGGATGAGGCCAGGCAGTTTGTTTTCTTTACTTCTCCCCTTCAATATCTCTGATTCAAGGTACATGGTTTCTTTTGCGGCCTTTTAATAGTTGTGGCATTACTAGCTACTTTCCAATACAATATTTCCTCTTTACTGATAGTCAACTACCTAATCAATTTGGGCACCAAAAAGGGACCACGAAAAAGACAAGAAAGAACAAAAAAAGAACCATTAAAGTGCAAATCTCCAAAACTAGAAATGACATTGATAGTTCCTTACTCTTGTATTACTAAGTTTCTATTGTCTTATGCGGGAAAAGGCAAAATTTCCCTTATGTTCGCCTAAAAAATACAATTTCTTAACTTGTGGAGCGTTGTGACACAGGGAACCAATTTGTAATAACTTACAAAAAACCAAACTCCGAAACTTAAATGCGTGATGCACAGGTAAGACAGGCTTTCCATAGATCAGTACTCAGAGCCGCCAACGAGTGTAACGACACGGTTGTTATTGATGAACTGGGCTTAAAAAATGGTATCGTCCGGGCCGATATTGTTGTACTCAACGGCAAAATGATCGGTTACGAGATCAAGACCGACAGGGATACCCTAAAGCGTTTACCTGCACAGGTGATGGCTTATAGTGAAGTCTTTGACAAAGCTTTTATCATTACGACCCACAAGTATCTGGAACCGATAAAAAAGATCATTCCATCCTGGTGGGGGATCTATGAAATTTTAGACGCCGGCGATTCCTATTCATTCAAATGCAGGCGAGATGGAAAGCGCAACGAAGGTCAAAATGCTTTTACCATCGCCCAATTACTCTGGAAAGCAGAAGCGCTTGATCTGGCTGCCGCATTACTGCAAACGAATCTGAAACCTTCCTTTACCAAGAAAAAGATCTATCAGGCGATCTGCGAGAGTTGCACTCAAAAGCAATTAAGCAAAAAAGTACTCCGGTATCTCAAGAAGCGAGATAACTGGCGCTCAGATCGCGCATAACCTTCGCGAAGTGATGATTGAATCCGACCCGGTTCCACACCAGCGTATTGCCAGCTTTTCCTCCTCTCTGCGTTGTTTTTTTCAAATGGTTGTCTCCATCGGAAAAGCGTTCGCCCATGAAGTAATCGGATTTGACAATGTCTTTGGCCAGTCCGATATACTGCTCGCTACCGTTTAGCTTTATTGAATTTCCCTTTACCACAAACCAGTCCTCATCATGGGTGTACCGGATATTAGCGCTTCTGTCCATCTTCCTGAAATCAAACTTGAAATGACCGGGCGCTATGATGCCGTAATCTCCGTAATTTATATGCCTGCTAAATTCCTGTACCTTTAATTTGGTGACAAGCTTTCCGTAAAAAATCCATTCACCCCTGGGTACAATATTTTCTCCGCTTTGTAGTAGTTGGGTCTTAGGGAATGATCCCCCACAGATAGTAAACGATTTCCAACTTTTAAATTCCGGAAAGTCGCGTAGCTGGTCCAGGATGCTGTCCGAAAAATCTTCTGTATTGGAAAAATCTGCAGCCGCGAGATCCAGCACCATATGCACCCCCGAAGGATTTAAACTAAAATAATTCAGAAGCGCCTGGAGATTTCCAGCAAAATCTTCACTCATGATATCATTGATAAAGATCCGGATGGCCGGTTCGGGCAGGTTATGCTTTGACATAACTTCCCGTATGGCCTCTTTACAAGATTTAGTTGTTGATAGTCTCAAAACCGGTGAAGGGTAAATTTTGGCTGCTGAAAGGTTATTGTAGATATAGGTAACCGGGTTAATGCCATCGGGGCTGGTATCGCTGACAAGATGCGCATCCAGGAACGCATTAGTCCTGGGCCATTTCTTACAGATCCTGTTTGTTACTGTATCCAAGTGCTCCTCGATCGTTTCCGGGTCAATGCCTTCCTCATTGTTAAACTCTTTATTGGCCACATCGATCAATGGAACCACATACCCTTGAATATTCGGGTTGAGTAAAGACAAGGCGAGGAATTCTCCCTGCTTAGTCTTTAGTATCGGCATATAAAATTTAGTGATCATAGCATCTTTAATTTAAGCCTTCAGCAAAACAGGTTCGCACTTTTCCCAATCCCACCAAATCGGAATATTGAGTGTAGTCACCTTTTTCCCTCCGTATCCTTCCGGCAACAAGGGCAGGATGGATGTGTAAACTTCTAGCCTGGCTGATGATAGTTTCTTTCGACGGACTGAACCGGACAAGAGATTTCCGCCAAACCTCTGCAGGTATCAATGCATTTAATGCAAAAGCATCGGCTTCCTTTTCAATACCCTCCATATTTACATCCAGGTCATCGAAAATGACAGCGAGATTCTGCGACAAGTGTAACTGTACATGCGCCAGCTCATGGAACAGCACAAACCAGAAATTATCCAACCTGTCGTACCGCGTCGTCATGGCAATGATCGGCACATCATTTTCCCATAATAAAGCAGCGCCGTCAAGGAAAGTACCATCAAGGTGCGGCTCCAGTACGAACTTGATCCCGCTATCCTTTAAAAATTCGGCAGCCCTCACTGGTCCGTCAGGATAGATACTCAATGCGGCAAGACTTTTCAACCAATCTTCAGTGATCGTATTTTTTGAATAAACACCAGTTATGGGTTGATCTAGTGCTTTGACTACAATACGCGCATACCATGCCTTGAGCGCATACATATTGATAGTGGAGCCTGTCCGGATGGAAGTTTTGTTAAAGCGGTACTGCAATTTTGAAAGGCCGCTCTGTTCAAAAAATCGTTCCAGTATATTCCTGGAATCAATAACCGCATCGTTGTAACTACCGGCAAGGTCTTTAAACCACCGGCGCTGGAACATCTGCTTGAACGGATAATTATTACTATCCAGTTGCTCCGGGGCCTCCAATTGTTTGATCTGAATTTCCGCTGAAAGTTTCAGATCGAGTGCCTCAGCGATCTTAGCCAGTGTTTTGATACTGGCTGTCTCATAAACTTCTGATTCATAGCGCTGGATCTGTTGCATTTTTAGTCCGATCTTTTCGGCTAACTGTGCCTGGTTAAGACCATTGGCAATCCGGGCTTTTATCAGAGCTATCGGTAGTTCTTTCACGCTGCTAACTTCCGTCACGACTATTTTACCCGCCTTCAGATCCTCATACTCTTTTACTGCCAATGTCAAATCATCCAGTTGCGACTTGATGGCTTTCTTTTGAACATCAAACAGCATGGGATCAATATCCTTGGCAATCTTTGCTTCAAAATCTGCTGTGGCGAGCGAATCCTGGAAGCTGGCAATCTGGACTTTTACTATTTTATATTGACGATCATTGGTAATCATATCGAACCTCCTTTTAAAAAATTTTGTAATCGCACAATTCCTTTTGGTTTACCGGTGAACTTGTCTGTTTGAAAAAAATCCAGGAATGGCCTCCCCGACATTCCTTCTCTTAGTTGCACCGGAAAAAATTCTCCACCGTATTTATCTTTTTGATTTTGCCGGTGGTTATCAAAATCAAAGAATACTTTGTCCAGGAGTACTGGATTTACAAATCGCATATCCCAGCACACCTCGTAATCTGCAGGAACGGGTTTGGCTGTAACATAACTGCCATCTAAAAAGATCTGCGGGCATCCACTTTCGAATAAATTGTCCAGCGCTTTTACCAGTCCATCGTACAGCAACTTCCGTGATGGATTAATGGCAAAACGATGGAGTACTTCATCCAGGTTCGAGTCGTGAACACCGGGTGGAAGTAGTTCCCATGGGCTGCCTGAAATCTTTATAAGTTCTGGTAACATGACACAATATATTTGTAGTGTTATGTAAATATATTTATTTTTTGGCCCCTCTCCAAAATTTTTTCGGATTACTGCTTGGTGAAAGATTGCAGAAAATATTCTTAATCAATTGAATAATATATGGTTGTGAAAGATCAGCCTAAATTGCCTAGTGAGCTGATAATAGTGATTTTAGAGACTGTTGGGAGAGAATAAATCAATCATTTTTGAAAAGAGGTATCTTTTCCCGCAACCAAAGATTCTATCAATTCAAAGTAAAACGCAAGAAATTTTTCACAAAAACCGAATATTTAGATATAATTTGTAATGTTTTTTGCTGAACTTCGTCGGACTTTTGGTGAAATTTGGTAGACACGGCAGTCTGGCAGGCTGGTGCCGAAAGGCGTAAAGGTTCGACTCCCATCATGATTATTCAGCCGGAAGGCTTCGAGATATATTTAAAGCAGGGTTTACGCCCTGCTTTTGTCATTTTAATTTTCGCTGATTCAGCTTTATCTTAGTTCAAATCGCTGAAAATATCATGCAGTCAGAACCAGATCATATAGCATTTAAAAACCTGGAAGCAGAACTTGATGCAAAATTAGCTGCCTTATCGATCTGGAAGATCCCCTTCCAGACAATCATCAGTTCGCTTTTCTACACAATTGAAATGATCGATAAAGACGGGCGGCATTTTGTTGCGGCAGATTATACCAGCCGCATTTCTTATCTGTATGATATAATTAGAAATAAAGCTGCAAGCGCGCCAGTGGTCAGCAGTCATGAGGCGATCATGCACAAGGACTTTGTAAAATATATCAATGATCAACTTTTTCTGAATGCGTATGCTCACTATAGCCTGTTGATGCCCCAGTTTCACAGAGGTACTTTCAAAGTTGTAGAAGCAGGAGAGAAAAATTTCCGAATCGAATTTACAGACGCAAATTACGAGCGCGCAGAAACACTGGACCGTCTCTATAGTTATACCAGCCTCTCATTTGCCGTCTCATATCCGAAGATGGATGAGATAAGAAATGTTTTGCTTGTGAAAGCTGCCCAGTTTGATAATACAGTCGGTATGTGGGAGGCTGGTAATATGAAACTAATGGCACAATTCTATAAAAGAACCTCCCTGAACATTCAGGTGCTTCCTGATAAGGTTTTAGAAAGCGAGCTTGGTTTTTCCTTTGATCAGTATTTATCCTTTTGTGCAGCGGTGAGAGCTTATACCACCTTTTCCAACGAACTTGCCAGGGCCTATTTTTCCCAGGTTACACGCAAAGACCCGGAAAAAGACGACCAGTATAATATAGAACATATGGAATGGTCTGTATGTTGCCTGAATAAGAATGCTATAGGACACATCCTCACAATCAGCGAGCTCAAAATGGATGTCTTTAAAAAGATCTTCGAGTATTTTCTCACAATTCATTTGGACAGCACACAGGACAATTTTCAGGAGAAGGGTCATTGCGGAGATGGATACTTCCCACCTTTTATCTGGCTGGAAAAATGGATCCTTTTTAGTTCGATTGGAACCCAGCAAATGTTGTCCTTTAATAATATCCTGTACTCAGTTAACAAAAAAACTCAAAAACAATTTGCAGAGAAAATATCTCCTTCCCTGGAACCAACGCTTATCCAGCAAATGGAGTATGTTTTTTCGCAAGTTTCAGGAATCAAGGTTCAAAAAAATATTAATTATCACGGAGGCGAAATTGATTTTGTTGTGCTGTCAGAGCACGAAAATGCAGCTCTCTGTTTTCAGGTGAAGGGTACAGTGGCACCTGATAGTGCAAGAACAGTTCAGCGAGTGGAAAGCCGGGCTCAGGAAGGCATGGATCAATTGGCGCGGTTTGATGCCTTGACCTCGCAAGAAAAAGACACAATAATAAACAATGCTTTTGGCACAACTCTTTCAGGAATAAACCTACAAAATATATTAATGATTCGGTCCTGCGCCGGTTCTGCGACAGTTTGGGTAAAGAATGATAAGTACCCCATACTCAATTATGCGTTATTGGGGAACATTATTTCCCGTAAGATCTCCAAGCAAGATAATAGCATTATTGACTTTACGGCTACCATTCACCGGCTTCAGGATGAAATGATCGAACGCTCCAAGTCACATATTGTGTATGACAATCTTAAAATTGGAGACTATGAGATCGAATTTCCCAATGTTGATAGCGAAATGAATTTTATTATCAAGATGCACACGCAAACGCTGGGTGTATTAAAAGAGTTTGAGAAGGTTCCGGTATAGATAAAATCAAAAAAATAATCCCGAAGGTTAAGATGTTATTGCCAGGATTTTTTTTACCGTAACCATCATCTTCTCCCAAAATGTACATACCAGCTCTGGCAATACTTGATTTAGCTTGGTGTCGTTATCGTAAAATCTATTACGGTTACGAGATGCATCAAAATTTCCGTCAGTCGTATCAGGAATAAGAATGAATTTTTCAATCATTTTTCCCGACTCAAATAGTTGGTAGACTTTGGAATTTCCTTCAATAGAAGCGTTGTGAACAATTTCGTTACGCAAATTTAGGATCAGGTTAATACCGACATTCTTTTCGAACACTGTGCCTGTAATATCGAAATCTCTAAACTTCTTATGATCACCAAATAATATTCCCCGGCACTTCAACTTTGGGTAACTGGAGAAATCCGTGGGCATATGCTCCAACTCATAAATGATCTTGGTGATGAAGTCAAGCTGGCTGGCCAGGTTAATGAAAAGATGATTAATCCTGGAAAAGGTAGTAGTGACCAATAGCCCAGAAGCAAAATTTAACCCATCGGGATCGATAGGTTGCGGAGCCAGCATGTAATGATTTAGATTAAATATCTTGTAGAATTCGCAAAGAAGGAACTTCGATTCCTGCACAAGATTTTGAAGAGACCCGATAATATTTTGATAATCGTAGTAGTAAAGGTAACGATGGGTGTCCTCCCCTTTTTCGTCTTGGACCAGTTTTTCGAAATTTGTTTTTGATATCTTTATCTCAGCGTCAAGGCCGGCATATGCAAGCCATGTTGATCTACGCATCAGGCCATCATACATTTTCTGCACACTTCCAAACAATCTTTCGGCAACCAAGTGACCGATCCTGATTAATTCAATATCCAGTTCCGGGGTAATATCGCGTTTATTGATACTAAACTGCCCTGACCATTCCAGCACCCAGAATTCGTCACTGGTCGCTTTTTCAGCCGGAATGCCGTTTATATTATAAAACTGTTCGCTCATCGATCTTTTTTTGTTTCACAAAGGTAGCAAGAGGCTGCATAGCTTGGAAACTTGTAAATTTAAGAATGAGCAAGCCACTAAACCCCTCTATGTTCAAGAAGCGCCTAGCTGATTTCACTGCGCCTGAGAAAAAAATAGCAGACGATCAACCTGAGTTTAAGCATTCGCTTTCCGGAGACTATGAAATGTGGCGTGTTGCCCGTTTCCTCTTTGCAGAGGTTCTCAGGTTCAAGATTCTGGACCAACCGATGGAAAAGATCAATTGGGCAATTCCTTTTGAATACAAATCCCAATACAAATGCTATATCTCACACGAAAAATTTGGGTTCAGGATTTATCTCCGCGCCCCTACCGAGGATGAAGCAACTCAGGTCGCGAAAGAAATTGAAAAGGTGCTTTATGAGACATTGATGTCGTTACGACCACTTCTCGAACAGTATGCAACCGAAGCGTTGGCCAAAGGAGAGGTCATAGTTGAAAATAAGTATTCTGAACTCTATGAAGTGTACGCGTACTTTAAGAAACAAACGCTTAGAAGACGACGTAAAATTCAAAAGCCTGTTTCGAAAAACACTTTCCATAAACCTTTTTACGATGCGATGAAACAACACAAGTACTATGAAGGGGCCACGTACATCGCATTTTTTAGCTTGCTCGAACACCTTTCCATTTTATTTCTTGGTTTTAAGGACATTCCTTCGCGCAGTGAAATTGAAAAATTCGCAAAAAAGAAATGGCATGAAAAATTTAAACTGATTTTTGATATTACGGAACCTGCCATGCTCAAGACTTATGAATCACTGTTCGGCATCGCCGCGTACCAGCGTAATCAATCTGCCCATGGTTATCCTAAAACAACATTTGAATTTTATCTGGAAGGAGCTCGCCATAAAATTCCCGTTGCTCTTACCGAGAAGCATATAATGTTGCGCTGGGGAAATCAGGAAACTAACTTTGCATCAATGGACAGTTTTCTGAAATTGCTGAGGCGCAATAAAACCACACGAAATGTTTTTGAGTATATTCATTCTGGATTGAATGTTTCGTTTTTCAAAGATAGCCTTGCCGAGAATGACGCAATCAATATTTTCACAAAAAATGACCTTAACGGCTACCTTGAGCATCAACAGATGATGTCCGATAATATGGGAAATATGGATTGGTAAATGATCTGCTTTACTTTAATTTATTCTCTTGCCGCGGATCTCTTCTTGGAAATATTTAATTTCCCAGTTTCCTGCATTTTTTCCTGTGCCTATAATAATAGCCACCCCCAGTTTATAATTATAATGATTACCTAAGTAGTCGATGGTCAGGTGCTCCAGTTTGATCAGGTCATAATCCTTTTCATCTTGCGAATGAATATCCTTCTTTACTTCTATAACAACGAGGTTATAATCATTTGTCTTTCGCTTATGAACAATAATATCCGGCCGGCATTCATAATTATCATCCTTATTTACTTTCTTTCCCACCTTTATGATTCTATTTCTGGCGATATCCAGCGCTTTTCTATCATTAGGTTTTCCCATATCCCCGTTATACTCCGGGTCAACATCATATTCGGAAAATAAAGGAATTAGAAAGGCAGTTAATCGCCCCGATGCGTTTACCTCGTGAAGATTTCTTTGAAGATTGCCCTTATCCTTGGTAACCCATTTATCGATAGCTTCATTAACACGGGCAACTATTTCAGCTGTATTTAAAGTAAATTGTTTATCTGACTGAAAAAATGAATTTATTCAAAATTTTGGTGCCCGCTCATTTGGGCACCAAATTGGCACCAAAAATTCCTAAAAACAGGCTCTTCCATTCGAGTTTACATTGATTTTCAAAAACTTGCTTTCACAAATTATTTAAAATCAGGAAATTCAATAAATACAAGAATTTGAATATGACCGAGTTATACGTCTACTTCCCAATACAAAACTTCGAAAAAATATAATCCAGCTGGTCCTCATTAGTAATCTCGCCGGTTATTTCCCCGAGGTAATGAAGGCATCTTCTGATATCCAGCGAAAGCAGATCGCCGGGTAATTTGTTATCGAGACCGGCTTTGATTTCAGTGAGGGAACCGGCCACCTGTTGCAATGCATGGTAGTGACGGGCATTGGTGATGATCGTGTTTTCCGTCTGTACCTGTCCCTGCAATACAAGGTCTACCATGCGTTCTCTTAATACTTCAATATGCCTTTTTTCCTTAGCGGCAATATAGACCACCGGCTCGAAGGCACTGAAACGCAGACGCGCCGCGGCTTCATCACCGGCATCAATTTTATTTCCGACGAGTAAATAGCGGAGACCGGCTTCGTCCGCTTCTTTTTTCCAGTTCGCGAGTTCTGCACTTTCCCCGTTTACATCAAAAAGATACAGCACCACATCGGCCTGTTGGATCTTGGCCAGACTGCGTTCGATACCGGCCGATTCAATGGTATCAGTGGTATGTTGCCGGATACCTGCCGTGTCGATCAGCCGGAAAAGAATACCATCGATATTGATCAGTTCTTCAATAGTATCGCGGGTGGTGCCGGGTATTTCGCTTACAATGGCGCGGTTTTCATTGAGCAGGGTATTGAGCAGGGTGGATTTGCCGGCATTGGGTTTGCCCACAATGGCCACGGCCACCCCGTTGCGGATCACATTACCGAGACTGAAGGATTGGATCAATCCACCCGTGGCGGTTTGCATTTCACTGATCAGGGCATAGAACTGGGTACGGTCGGCAAACTCCACATCTTCCTGGGAGAAATCCAGTTCAAGTTCAATCAAGGCGGAAAAAGTAAGCAGGCGATCACGAAGCTCTTTCAGGTTCTC
>JAKQKY010000291.1 GCA_029560415.1 Bacteroidota bacterium
CCATACCACAAAGGTCCAGCTGGCACCATGCCACAACCCGCCTATCAGCATGGTCAGCATCAGGTTGATATAGGTTCGCACATTGCCCTTTCGGTTGCCGCCAAGTGGTATATACAAATAGTCTCTGAGCCAGGAGGATAAAGTGATATGCCATCTCCGCCAGAAATCACTGAAACCAATAGCCGCATAGGGGTATAAAAAGTTGTGGGTAATAAAAAAGCCAAAGCACAGGGCAATGCCGATGGCGCAGGTTGAATAGCCGGCAAAATCAAAAAATATCTGCCCGCTAAAAGCCAGTACACCTGCCCAGGCATCTACAGCGGGTAAAGGTCCGGCTGCGTCAAATACGGCATCTGAAGCGCCGGCCAGCATGCTGTCGGCCAGCACCACTTTCATAAACAGGCCTAAAGACAACAATAATAAACCCTGCAATAATTGCTGTTTTGTTGCTGTAACCGGCCTTTTAAATTGTGGTATCAGTTCATCTGGTCTTACAATGGGGCCAGCCACTAATTGAGGTAAGAATGTTACAAACAAGGAGAAGTCAAGCAATGATCTTTCTGGAAGACCCTTACGCTTGTACATATCCAAACTGTAAGACAGCGTTGGAAAGTATAGAACGAAATGCCTACCGGTAAAATGATATCCATTTTGGCAGGATGATAGTCCAGGCCCACTGACTGGCAGAGCAGGGTGAAATTTTCAAGTAAAAAATTACCATATTTAAAAAAGCCGAGCAACCCCAGGTTACCGGCAATACTGATAAACAGCCAGGCTTTTCGTTTAGCCTTTACCGTTTCCTGGTGCAGTTTAATACCAACAAAATAGTCAATCAGCGTGCTGATCCAGAGTAATATAATAAATGGCGGGTTCCAGGCGGCATAAAAAATATAACTGGCCAGCAGCAGGTTGATCTTTTTCATCCTCCAGGTAAACGGCAGGTTGTGCAGGATAAGGATGATGATAAAAAATACAATAAATGTATAGGAGTTGAAAACCATTGTAACAGTAGTTTGAAGATTATTTCCGGGGATTGCTGAACCAGTTTTGTTGCTGCAGCGCTTTTATTAAAGCCTGTGTATATTCTACCGCATCTTCTTTGGTTAAATGCGACCATTCAGGACAAATAAAGTTTGCCATATCCGGGTAGTCCTGGAAATGAATGCCTTTGCAACCCGTGGCTCGCAACAATTGATCGTAGTATTTTTCCCGGGGATACTGGATGGGCTCATGGGCCCAGTAACCGCCGCTGGAAGGGGTTCTCACAAAGATCACTTTACCGCCCCTGGCAATAATTTTTGCCACAGCAGTTTTCACCTCTTCCAGAATTTTCTGCAAGGTGTCACCACCTGCACCCGGCTCATCAGACAGGGCACCAAACATGGTCCAGATATCCGTTTGCCATCGGAGCATGGCCGAATCTTTAACAAAAGTATCGGTCAATATTTCCTGCCGGTCGAATGTTACATAGCTGAATTTCGGCGGAAAGATAATGTCACCCCTTACCCCTTTCCTGTTTGGGATACGCAGGTCCGTTAGCATGGCGTTCAGCGAAAAAAGGTCCTTCTGTAAAAAGGTAAACTGGTGTTCCAGTGCAAAGCTGATCTGGTCCCCGGCTTTTTGGGCTGGTGACGCTTCTTGCCCGTATTGTACCCTTTGGTTCATTTCAATTTCCGGCCGGGGTCCAAAAAACAAACCCTCGGTAATATCAATCACCAGTTTGCCTTTAAAATTTTCATCATTTCCCAGGTCAACCAATGCCGGCCGTGGATTGGAACCATGCAATGCCAGCTGCACGGCTTTTTCACCCGTGGTTTTTTCCCAGGTAGGGATATCGAGATCAAATTTGATACGGGATGACCCGATAAAAACAGTGGCCTCGTTCTGTGGCTGGTACACTTTCAGCCTGTTTTTTCGCCACAGGCCCACATCATCATTAAAGCCACGGTCGTAGCCTTTGTGGCGCCACATATATTCCCAGCTAATAAGTGAAACAACAACTATACACAGCATCAGTAGTGCTGCTTTGGTGAGGTTGGCAGTTGGCATTGGTTTTATTATTTGAAAAGCCTGCGGCTTAGTTTTTCAGCAGTTCTTTTTCAGCTGGTTGAATAAAGGACAAGAACAGCTCATATGGTAAATATAACTATTCCGGCCGGATATGTGCAGATACCCATTTATTAACCGGTGACGGATAGCTATTGATTGGTAATAGAAGAGATGTTGTTTGCTCTTATTGGTACAATGCTGACTTGTTCAGGTCAATGCAATAATCAGTGATCCATGCACCTGCAACATCCACGTAAAGGATATGCGGCTTGTTTTTTTTATGGATGGTGCCATCTTCTATCCAGCCATTAATGACGGCAGGTAAGTATTTATTTCCCTCAACCGAATGATCAATAATGCTTTTATTTTTTTTGATAACGTTTGCCAGCAGCATGGCGCCATTTATAATGGGGCTGAGTTTTTCATTTTCAAATTCGTTGCAAATGGTGGGTGCTTCGCTTGCGCTTTGTGTTAGTTGCCAGTCGAGCCGTACGATATCATTTTTCTGCACTTCCGTGATTGCATTAAAAAAGGCTTTTTCTTTCTGCACCAGTATTTTTATATCGTTGGTGGCAGCATACAATCTTTTAAAGTTGATAAAGGCAGAAGAGCTGTTGGCAATAGAGCAATTAGGGAATTGACTATCTGAATTATTTTCTGTTTCAAAACTGATAATCACTTTGCCAGCAAGTTCACTTAAGGGTACGTTGCCGATAGCGTCATTGGTATTTGCGTACACCAGTTCTTTCCCGATAAGTTTCAGCAGGCTGTCTTTAAGTGCTGCTGTGGGGGTTTCTTTTTCACAAAAGTGACTGAAGGAAAGCAGGATGATCTCCTGCCTGTTTTGTTGTAAAAATTTCCGGATGGCTGTTGACACTGTGTGCAGCATTTCCCCATACCCGCCACCGATAGCCTCGGCCATACAATCAGAAGCACAATGTTTTGCATGCAGCCTGGTATTGTAGGTGCCGGCCCGCAGGTCAAACATGCGTATGCCGGCGTTTAACTGCTGCCCGATGCTGAGTTTTTGCGTGAGTGTGTTGCACTCATTGATGGTCCCTGGCTGTTGGCCGCCGGGAGCCGTTAATACACTCATACCGGCATCATGAGCACCAGGTATCACGATATCCTGCAATGTTTTTTGGCTGCTGAGGGGATGCAGTATCTCCTGCATCCAGTTGGCCGGGTCGTAGTTGGAGAAACTGCTCAGGTATAGTTGGTTGTCGTTTCCTGTGTAGGCCAGCAAAAAATTATTGTCATCCACCGTACATACCGATACGGGATAATTGCTTTCGAAATAGGCGGATAATGCTGTTTGTTTGATTGGTTGCTCATTTTCAACTGCTGTTGAATAATATAATTTGCTGTCGTTTTTATTCCCTCGCCAGATATAGAACAATCTTTCTTTGCCCCAAATATGATACAGCACCGGCGGTGCTTTTGTCTTTCCATTTGCAACCGTCACTGCGGGCAGCCATTTTTTTGAATCTGTATTATAGTCTGCATATTTTACAAGGTCATCTTTATTACTACGCCAGCAAAACCTGGCCACCTGATTATTTAACCCTGTTACAAAAGAATAATCCGGCGATTTTTCTTTCATGAAAAATGGATCCGCTTCTTCAAATTGTCCGTCGGCCCCGGGCCGCAACACACAATACATCATTTCATTTTTATTAGTGGTGTGAGCTGCAAGAACAGCTTTATCACCCATGTTGCCGGCGCTGATTCCCAGCGATAATTTTACCGGCGTAGAAAATTTTGTTTCATACACTTTAGCAGAATTAAACCCGGTGTCACTGTCATTGAAAATATATTTCAGGTTGCCCTCTTTTGATATCCATAAAATATACATTCGGTTGCCAATTGTGCGGAGTTTGGGTCCATAATCAGATTGCTCCTTTTCAACAGGAGTAGCCACATGGGTTCTTTCAGTATCGTATTGCCTGCCGAGGTGGCTGTACATAATTTGGCCATTGCCCGCCTGCTTCCAGGTTACAAAAAAGTGATGGTTGAAATGGGTGATATCAACTGCTTTGTCAGTTGCAGCACCGGGCAACAGTACTCCGGGCCTGGTAAACGAAAGATTTTGGGCATTCGTTTCCGTTAGTGCCGCAAAAAGTACAACCTGGCAGATACATATCTTTATTACATTCCTGTAGTTTGTCATGCATGTATTCATTAAAGCTGGCATTAAAAATACAATAGGTTTAAATATTCATCAGCAAGAAACAGAATTTTGTATAAGGCTATCTGTGTTGTGTGATACATGCTACAATTACTGCTGTGTTTTTAAGTTCTGTTTTACAGGCATTGTTAAACAATAAAAATATTCTGACAGTAAATGTCTGGTCTTTTGCCCGCAACTTTTTATATTTACTCCACTGCCCACCGACTATGGTATATCCACACCCTGTCACTTTTTTAAAATACGAAACTGACTTATGAAGAAACGCCTGGTTTTTTGTATGCTGATATGTATACCATTCTCTATGCGCTCCCAGGATGCCAATTACTGGAGCTGCTCTTATGGCCCGGGAAGTTTTATGGTGCCGGGTGCCACCATTGCCCGCAATATGGATAGTGGTGTATTATTTTACAATCCTGCATTGCTTGCTTACAACACCAAAAATGCTGCGGCCATCAGCGGTAACATTTACAACTATTTTGCTACCAACATTAAAAATGGGGCTGGAACAAAACTTAATCTTAACACTACTTCAGTAAGTGTAATTCCTGTGATTGCCTCTAATACTATTTATCTCAAGCTCAAGGGGAAGCCTATTACAGTGGCATGGGCTATATTGAATAACCCCGTGATGAACTTTAATGCCTCGCAAAGAAGGGATGAAAGATTTAATGTACTGGACGAAAGTTACAGTCCCGGCCCGGAAAATTTTATCGGCCAATATACCTTAGCAAATTCTGTAACGGAAACGTCCGGCATACTGGCTGTTGGTAAACCTGTTTCTTCCAGGATGGCAGTGGGCATTTCTTTTACGGCCAATATCCGTAAACAGCATATGCTGGTAGACAACCGCAGCAGGGCGCTTATCAACAACAATGACGACCTCTTTCAGAAGCTGGTTACTGCATCAGAATATTACCAGGCCAACAATCTAAATGTGGGATTGGGGATCAAGGCCGGCCTGTCTTATGATCTTGCAGCGCATCATCACCTGGGGATATTAATAACCGCTCCCCTTATTCATGTACACAGCAAGGCAGATATATTAAGCGACAACGTAATAAACAATCTGCAGCTTGGCGGCACCGAAATATTTTTACTGGCCAATACCAAACAAACCGGGCTACAATCAAAATGGAAAATGCCACTCAGTGCAGCAGCCGGCTATACTTACGATTTTGACAAGGGGCAACTTTACCTGGCCACAGAATATTTTGCCCCTTTGAAAGAGTACAATATCATCACTCCAAGAAATGAATTTTTTATCAGGCCGGATACCGGCAGCAACAACCTTTATACAGCCGACCTGTTACGGTTAAAAGACGCCCGTAAAGCCATCATCAATTTTTCTGCTGCTGTTAGTTTTAAAATAAAAGAAAGGGTAACTGGTTATTGTTCACTCCGCACTGATTTTAACTATGGAGGGGCCAGGCAATATGCCGGTACGTCCGGCTATATATCGTCCACAGCAGCCTGGAACCTGTACCACCTTAATGTGGGTGGTAACTTTAGAAAAAGAAGGTTTAATTTAAGAGGCGGCTTGTTGCTGACCTATGGTACTACCAGCAACTACACCCAACCCATTAATTATGATAACCCCAATGAGAGTAATATTTTAAATGGCGAAACCGGTATTGTAAAAGCACAGCGGATGAGTGCCGGGTTGATGCTTTCCTATATTCATAACCTGTAACCGGTAATATAACGACAGCTGCACATAGATTGGGTTAACAGGTTTAAATAATTCATTGCACGGTATTATTATCATTGACAGTATATTATTTCATATGAGAAAACCTGCGGCTATTTTATTCCGGTCGGTATGTTTCTGCCACTTGTTGCTGGCGGTTTTTATCTTTACCGGCTCCATCGCATCTGCGCAGGTTGCCGGCACGCCCGATAGTACCCCACCAAAAAGCCTCGTGGAAAAATTACAGCAAAGCGGCAGGGAAGAAGCCATGAGGAGTATTGACAAATTTGTGTCGGAGAAAAAAAGGCTGAAGCAAAATGAACTGATACGGCAGCTGCAATCCACTATTCAAAACGCCAAAAATTATTTAAAGGGAAATTTTGATGCCACTGCCGTTAGCAGCCAGCTTGCCAAGGCAGAAAACTGGCATGACATTGCAGGCGATGGTGTTTTTACCAATAAGGGAACTGCACAAACTCACCGCAACCTAACAACAACAGAAAAACTGCTGAACGAATTACTGCAGCGGGTAGCGGGTATAAAAAAGCGGGTGGATGAACACCAGCATAAACTGTATGCTTTTCAATACCAGATCGATTCTTTGTACAGCGATTCTGTTCTGTACGATTTTCCTTCGGATTCGGTTTCCACGGCCCGGTATTTTCAATTGCTGGTGCATACTGCCAAAGAGATCGCACCAACAGATTCCTTACTGCGAAACAGCATCGACAGGAATGAGCTGCTGCAATACAAAGTAAACGGTGTGCTGAATAAAATATCATACAGTCTAGATGAAGTAACGAGGTATGAGGCTGAATTGTTTTCCAATACTTTTTCCAGGGATTTTTCAAATATCTGGACGGGTCCATCTTATCACAGGCCGCTGGGCCAGATCATGCATTATGCACTCCAAAAAGGAACCCTTACCCTTGGATTTTATATACAAAACCACACTATCCGGCTGATCGTTTGTTTTTTGATCATCCTTTGCCTGGGTCTGTTTCTTACTTCTTTAAAAAAAATGGTGAAGGAACAGCACCACAGCGGCAATTTTGCCGGTCAGTTGGTGCTGCGGTATCCCGCTTTATCGGCGTTTATTATCGGGACCAGCCTGCTGCAGTTTCTTTTTCCTGATCCGCCTTTTATTTTTGATGCCATCTTGTGGATGGCCAGTGCTGTTTCGTTAAGCTTTATTTTTAAAGGGTACATTACTTCACACTGGATGAAGATATGGCTTACACTGTTCTTTCTTTTTATAATGGCAGCGGCAGACAATCTTGTACTACAGGCTTCCCGTACAGAGCGGTGGTGGATACTGCTGCTCACACTGGCAGGCATCTTTTTTCCTGCAGCTGTTTTATTAAAAGCCAACAGGCAGGAGCTGAGAGAAAAAGCGATCCTCTGGTTTATCGGGTTGGTGATTGTAATGGAGCTGCCTGCCCTGGCAGCCAATATTTTTGGACGGTACAACCTGGGCAAAACACTCATGGTTAGTGGATTTGTAAATGTAATAACAGCCATCGTTTTTTTATGGGTGGTAAAGCTCATCAATCAAATATTAAAGCTGGCCAGTATTGCCTACAGCCGCCAGGATAAAAAACTTTTCTATATCAATTTTGAAAAAGTAGGGGATCGTGTACCTGGTATTTTTTATGCCTTACTGGTGCTGGGCTGGTTTGTTTTATTTGCCCGTAATTTTTATGCCTTTAAACTGATAAAGTCACCTGTGGAAGATTTTTTGCTGAGTGAGCGTACGATCGGTGATTTTACTTTTTCTATCAGTAATATCTTTCTTTTTCTATTCATTATTGTATTATCTGCCATTGCATCCAAACTGGTTTCTTTTTTTGCATCCGACCCGCCCGGCCATCACACGTCAACAGCAACCAGCAAGGCCAGGGCAAAGCTGGGAAGCTGGCTCTTACTCATCCGCATCTTCATCATCAGCCTCGGGGTGTTTTTAGCTTTTGCTGCCACCGGTATTCCTATGGATAAATTAACCATCATTTTAGGAGCACTGAGTGTGGGTATTGGTCTTGGCTTGCAGGCACTGGTAAACAACCTGGTGAGCGGGCTGATACTGGCATTTGAAAAGCCGGTAAATGTTGGAGACCTGGTGCAGATCGGCGGACAAACAGGCCGGATGAAATCCATCGGCTTCAGGGGCAGCGTGATTGCAACGCCCGAAGGAGCAGATGTTACGATTCCCAATGGTGAAATTCTTAATTCACACCTTATTAACTGGACGATGGGAGGAAAGAATTCGAGAAGGGTGGATATAACAATCGGTGTTGGATACCAGTCAGATCTTGATTTGGTAACAACCCTCGTTCAAGAGATCATAGCAACCGATGAAAGAGTATTGCAATACCCGGACCCTACAGTGCTGGTAAATAACCTCAACAGCAGTTCCATTGAGCTGCAGATGTTGTTTTGGGTGCAGGATGTAAATGTGGTTTCAGCAGTAAAAAGTGATATTATCAAAAGTATCACCCGCATTTTTAAAGATAAAAATATAGAGATACCCTATCCGCAGCAGGATATACATATCCGGACAAGTATCGACGAAACAAAAAAAGACGACAGACCTGGATCATAATTGTTCACAACAAAATTCTATAGTATGAAACGCAGTTTGTTTATCGTATTCAGTATGGCCAGTATGTTTTATTCCTGCAGTGATGCACCAGACTCAGCTGCAATGGAACTGGCAGCAGCTGCACCCGCAGACAGTGCTGAAAAACCAGCATCATCTGAATCAGCTGTTATTACTGATCCGGATCTTACAGATACCATTCCTGTAACTGCCTATGGAATAAATACCTATAACCCAGTTGCGGTGTCCATTGTAAAAAAACTGCTGGCTACAAAGTATGAGGCAGATATCAAAAACCAGCTGATTGATTCTTTCAGCCGGAGGTTTATATTGTTTGAATATGACCTGGATGATGATGGCAGCAAAGAAATATTTGTCGGATTAAATGGCAGCTATTTTTGTGGCACGGGTGGTTGCAATTTACTCCTGTTGAACAGCAATGGAATTATGATAACAAACTTTTCTGTATCGGGTACCCCTGTAATTGTTGCCAATGAAAAAACTAACGGATGGAAAGATCTGTATATCTACAGCAACAAAAAACACCGCATTGCAAAATTTGATGGAAAAAAATATCCTTCTAATCCAAGCCTGCTGCCGGCCTTGAATACTTTACCGGGCGACGGATTACCAAGACTGCTGGATGCAGCCAATGAACCTTACCCCTGGTTTACATTTTGATTAAGCAGGCAATACGCCCAGTTCTTTACCAATTTTTGTAAATGCTGCAATGGCTTTATCCAAATGCTGCATTTCATGTGCGGCACTTAATTGTACCCTTATCCTCGCCTGGCCTTTGGCCACCACGGGAAAGAAGAAACCAATAACATAAATGCCCTCTTCCAGCAATTTGGCTGCAAAGTTTTGTGCAATCACAGCATCGTATAGCATAATTGGAACAATGGGATGTTCGCCGGGTTTAATATCGAAGCAGGCTTCGGTCATTTTGGTACGGAAATATTTGGTGTTGGTTTCCAGTTTATCTCTTAAAGAAGTTGTTTCACTCAGCATATCCAACACGGCAATGCTGGCACCCACAATACTGGGCGCTACCGTATTGCTGAACAGATAGGGACGGCTTCGCTGGCGCAGCATTTCAATAATTTCTTTGCGGCCCGACGTAAAACCACCACTGGCACCACCCAATGCTTTACCTAATGTGCCGGTAATGATATCGATCCTGCCCATTACGCCCCGGTACTCATGTGTGCCTCTTCCGGTTTTGCCCAAAAAGCCGGATGAATGACATTCGTCGATCATCACAATGGCATCGTATTGATCTGCCAGGTCACATATTTTATCCAGTTGAGCAATGGTGCCATCCATGCTAAAGCTGCCGTCGGTAACGATGATGCGGCTGCGTAGATGAGCGCTTTCTTTTAGCTTGGCTTCCAGGTCATCCATATTATTGTGCTCATAGCGGTAGCGCTGGGCCTTGCACAAACGTACCCCGTCAATGATACTGGCATGGTTGAGCGCATCGCTGATGATGGCATCCTGTTCATTGAACAATGGTTCAAATACACCACCATTGGCATCAAAAGCCGCTGCATATAAAATGGTATCTTCTGTTCCCAGGAAGTCAGCTATCTTTTTCTCCAGTTCTTTATGAATATCCTGTGTGCCGCAAATGAAGCGAACACTGCTCATGCCATAGCCACGGTGATCAATGTATTTTTTGGCGGCTTCCAGCACTTTAGGATGAGAAGACAGGCCGAGGTAGTTATTAGCGCAAAAGTTCAACACCTGCTTTCCATTTACGGTTATTTCGGCACCTTGAGCACTTTCGATGATCCGTTCTTTTTTAGTTAAACCAGCGCTGTCTATGTCCTGCAGTTCGGTGGTGATGCGTTGTACAAATCTGTAATTCATATGTAGCGTTTGAATGGACAAATGTAGGCAGCCGTTTGACAGTATTTCCTGGATAAGTCATAAAATTTTAACATTTGTGGCTACCACCTGTAACATTTAAGCTCTACATTCGTTTTACCATCACTACATGAAAAAACGTTCCGCCATACTGCTGCTGGTTCTAATGGTCATTTCCTTTGGCCTTTTGCTGTTTACTACTTACAGTACTGCCGCCATTCCAGCTGGGGAAAAGCCTGCAAAATGTGATGCTGGACCCTGCAATAAGAAAATGCCGTCTGCTATGCCCTGGAATATCATTTCCCCCACTATGTTTTATAACCAGGGATAAGGAAACTTGTTTATTATTTTATTTTTGCTGTAACATTTTTCAACGGAAGCCGTATTACTGGCAGTATAGCCATGTAAAACAATATTTGCCAGACCTACTGTATGACAGAAAGAGAGTATAACCAATGTGTGAACCTGTACGCAGACAATGTGTACCGCTTTATCCTGAAAAACCTCAGGCATGAAGAGGATGCAAAGGATGTGGTACAGGGGGCCTTTGAAAAATTATGGAGAAACAGGGAGCAGGTGGACAATGAAAAATGTAAGAGTTTTTTATTTACTGTTGCCTACAACCAGATGATCGATCACATCAGGAAACACAAAAGAATGGTTTTGAAAGATGAGTTTAATGAAAATGTGAAGACTACCCAGCAGCAACAGCATGATTCAAAGAAGATACTGCATGCGGCGCTGGAAAGG
>JAKQKY010000292.1 GCA_029560415.1 Bacteroidota bacterium
GCAACTGTTTTGATCCCCATTTCTCTACAGGTACGTATGATGCGCAATGCAATTTCTCCACGATTGGCTATTAATATTTTTTTAAACATTCTGTTATTTTGACGATGAAACGATTTGAAGATTTGGTGATTTGAAGATGAATCGATTTGGTGATTTGGTGATTTGAAGATGAAGCAATTTGATAATTAATCAATTTGAAGATGAATCGATTTGGTGATTTGAAGATGAAGCAATTTGATGTTTAATCAATTTGAAGATTTGGTAATTAAGAAAAGAGTTTTCTGGTTTTACATCTTCAAATTTTCAAATCGCATCATTTTCAAATTTTCAAATCATTATCAAATCAAATCAGCTTGGATCTACCAAAAACAAAGGCTGATCGTATTCAACCGGGCTGGCATCTTCTACCAAAACTTTTACTATTCTTCCTTTTACTTCACTTTCAATTTCGTTGAAAAGTTTCATTGCTTCGATGATGCAAACAACTTTACCTGGCGTTACTTCGTCATCTACATTTATGAATATGGGTTTACCCGGACCTGCCTGGCGGTAAAATGTACCGATCATCGGGCTTTTAATGGTAATGAAGTTATCTGTCTTAGGCGTTTCCGCTTTTGGGGCCGGAGGTGCAGTTGATGCAGGGGCGGCAGTTTGCGCTGGCGCTGATGTTGTTGGAGCTACGGAATGAGAGGTAGTAGTAGCTACAATATTCTGAACGGGGTCTTTCTTTTGTTTGATCGTTATCTTTCTTCCATCTTCTTCAATGGTAATTTCTCCTATGGAGGTTTTATTAATCAGTTTTACCAATTCCTGAATTTGTTTAATGTCCATGTGTAATGATTGAATGATTAATTGGATATAGAAACGGGCAGCTAAGATAGGTAATCCTGATTCATAATTGCAAGAATTAAATTCTTTAAATTTCAAAAAATGGCTAAAAATCGACCAAAATGGTATAAAAATCACCCAAAAATGGGCAAAAAGCGGGATTTTTCGGGTAAAATAAAAGAGCTCCTTTTTTGAAGGAGCTCTGTATGGAAATGCAATTTATTTCATTATTCTTTTACCCTTTCTACGTAATCGCCGGTTTTGGTATTTACCCTGATGAGTTCACCTTCATTTACAAAAAGAGGTACGTTTACAGTAGCACCTGTTTCCACCGTGGCTGGTTTTAAGGTACGGGTGGCGGTATCGCCTTTCATGCCTGGTTCGCTATAGGTAACGAGTAACACGATCTTATCGGGCAATTCCACGCCCATGGGCAAATCGGTTTCTCCATTGATCAATACAGATACTTCCTGGCCATCTTTTAAAAAGCCCGGCGCATCGATCATCGACTCAGGAACGGTAATTTGTTCAAAGGTCTCATTATCCATAAAGCTATAACCGGTGTCATCCTTATATAAATACTGGTAGGCCTTTTTTTCCACCCTTACCGGGAAGATGGTTTCACCGCTGTTCCAGGTAACTTCAATGGTGCGGCTATTGTCAACACCTTTCAGTTTTGCCCAAACCTTAGCTGCTGCACGGGCTGTTTTATTCTGTCCGAATTCGATCACAGTATATAGGTTGTTATCGATTTTCAGGATCAGGCCTGAACGCATATCTGCTGTAGTTGCCATAAAAAATGAATGTTTACTTTTTAATATTGCTGCAAAAGTAGCAATACTAAACTTAAAAGCGAAAAAGAACCGGATAAAACAATTTCAAAGCATTACCCCCCCTGGTACCGTGTAAATCGATAGTTTTGAAAGAAAATCAGTTGAAAAAAATATTGCTGTGCATTGTGTGGCTAATGTCCGCACATTTAGTTTTTGCCCAGGCCGACAGTTTACCTATTTTCCGGAGATTCCCCAATGTGCCTCCCTTTACCATCATGTCGTTTCCGGATAGCACAGCATTTAAAAAAGAAGACCTATCAAATCGCACAAAGCTGATGCTGGTAATTTTTAGTCCTGATTGCGATCATTGCCGGCATTTTACAAGTGATCTGCTTAAACATTACGACCTGTTTAAAAAAGTACAAATCGTAATGGCCTCTTCTATGGATTACTCCATCATCAAACAATTTTATACAGAATTCAACATTGCCCAATATCCAGCGATACATATGGGAAGGGATGTAAATTATTTCCTGGGTACTTTTTTCCAGGTAACGCAATTTCCTTCGGTATTCCTATATGATAAAAAAGGAAAATTGATCCAGGATTTCAGCGGAACAATTGATGTAGAAAAGCTTGCCTCCTTTTATTGAAATGGTCATTTGATAAAGCGTTGGTTCCACACAATATCATTGCCAACAAGGATTCGTACATCGTAAAGGCCTTTCCCCAGGTTGGTAACTGGCATACTGATGAGCCTCGTAAGAGATGAAAACCGGTATCGGCCCAATATCTTACCCTGGCTGCTCTGGATGAATACCGAAACGATACCCCTGATCTGTTCACTGCCTGTATACTGAAGATTTAATACGGCACCTACCGGTACGGGATACATGACCCAGCTTTCTTTTGCATTTCCCATGATCACCATGATCGTTTCAGAATACAATTGACCAGTTTGATTGGTGATTATCTTTAACCGGTAATAATTTTTGGCCATATCCGGGAAACGATCGGTGTATTTCATGACAGACTTATCAGCCAGTTTTTGCTGATCGGCCTGGTAAAGATCAACCCAATGGATATTATCTGCACTACGTTGTAATATAAATCGAATGACGGTGGCATCATTGTTCTGCCAGGATAGCTTCACTGCTTTTTTCGCCTGGTCGAAAACAGCCACCAGGTTGGAGGATGCTGCATAAATTGACTGGCAACATAACATTCCCAAAAGGGCACAGAACAGGATACGCCTCATGTATAAAGGATTTGCGTATTGAATGAAATAATCGGTCCAGCCTTTCACATGGCTTCGTTAAAAATGATGTTTAGGATCATAAAATATTTTCTTCTTCATCATATGCAGCAAAGCTGAATCAGGTTAACTTTGCGAATCTTTACAACAATACATTTATCATATTTAAAAAAACATCATGAAAGTAACTGTAGTAGGTGCAGGAGCAGTAGGAGCCACATGCGCCGATAATATTGCCCGTAAACAACTTTGCGATGAACTGGTTTTGGTAGATATTAAAGAAGGTGTTGCGGAAGGGAAAGCGATGGACCTTATGCAAACTGCCCAGATCGAAGGTTTTGATACCAGGATCACCGGTAGCACAAATGATTATTCCAAAACAGCCGGCAGCTCGGTAGCCGTGATTACTTCAGGCATCCCACGTAAACCAGGTATGACCCGTGAAGAATTGATTGGTATCAACGCAGGCATTGTAAAAACAGTTACCCAGAATTTATTGAAATATTCTCCGGATGTGATCATCATCGTTATCAGTAACCCAATGGATACGATGACCTACCTGGCTTTGAAATCGAGTGGTTTACCAAAGAACAGGATCATTGGTATGGGTGGTATTTTAGATAGCGCAAGATTTAGGTTCTATCTCAGCCAGGCAATGGGTTGTTCACCAAACGATCTGCAGGCAACTGTTGTAGGTGGCCATGGCGACACCACCATGATACCTTTAACGAGGTTAGCTACTTACTGCGGCACTCCTGCAGCAAATTATCTTGATGAAGCAGGCCTTAAGAAAGTTGCAGCCGATACCATGGTTGGAGGCGCTACCCTCACCGGTCTTTTAGGTACTTCTGCATGGTATGCTCCAGGTGCAGCAGGTGCTTCGTTGGTGGAAGCCATTGTAAGAGATGAAAAGAAAATGATGCCTTGCTGTGTTTACCTGGAAGGTGAATATGGCTTACAAGACATCTGTATTGGTGTTCCGGTGATCATTGGCCGTAGTGGTTGGGAAAAAATTATCGACTATAAATTGAACGACGAAGAGCAGGCAGCCATGCTGAAAAGCGCTGATGCTGTGCGCAATATGAACAGTGTACTGAGTACATTGACAATCTAATGAATTGGTGAAAACCTCGATGGCGGCTGGGTTTTTACCCGGCCGCTTTGCTTTTTAAGGGTTAATATGTACCTTGGTGTCTGCCAGACTGATATTGCTCTTTATGAAGTCATTATTCATTTTATGTGTAGGTCTTTTTACAACCGTCTTTTGTAAAGCGCAGTTGATCGTTACTGATGAACCAAATGCGCAGGCCCTGGCGCAAAAACTTGTTGGTGAAGGCATCAGCATCAGCAATGTTACATTTACCGGCAATCCCCTCATGGCTGGTTACTTCAAAAACCTCGGCAATAACAGCATCAATATTGATAGCGGAATCGTACTTACTTCAGGCAGGCTAAAAACACTGGGTAATTTTTCCGGTGTAAATGGAGATGGGGTTACCATCGCCGACAATGACCTGGCCGACAATCAATGGAGTCTGCCAGGTGATGCAGATCTTGCCAGTGCCATAGGGGTGGCTGCGAACCTGATGCAGGATGCCTGTGTACTTGAGTTTGATTTTGTTCCAACTGGAGACAGTGTAAAATTCAATTATGTATTTTCTTCCGAAGAATATACACCAGCCTTTGCCTGCAGCCCCGATTTCAATGATGCGTTTGGTTTCTTTATTTCGGGCCCTGGTATTGCAGGGTTAAAGAATATTGCCCTTGTACCCAATACCAACCTGCCGGTATCTATTTCCAACGTTAATAATGTAATGGATTTTAGTGGGATGGCTTTATGTCCGCAAAATCCTTCGTTATACCAGGATAATACCAACAATGTATATTTTGTACATGATGGTCACACAGCAGTATTTACTGCACATGCCAAAGTAACACCCTGTAATGTGTATCACTTGAAACTAGTGATCTCAGATAATTTCGACGATATGTACGACAGCGGAGTGTTCCTGGAAGCTAAGAGTCTTACATCAAATATTGTAACCTTTCAAAACCAGGCGCAAACAGATGTTCAATTCAACAGCTACCTTGTTGAAGGTTGTACACCCGGAACTTTCACCGTAAAGAGACCAACCGCAAGCAATCAACCCCTTAGTATAAGATTGGCCTATGGAGGAACTGCGGTGAATGGGGTAGATATACAAGCGATGCCTGCCATTGTTACCATTCCTGCCAATGATTCCATGGTTACCATCAATGTAATTCCTGTTGTAGACAATGTTTCAGAAGGCACCGAATTCCTGAAAGTATATGCCTTAACGGCCTGCGGTGCTTCAACCATACCCATCGACAGTACCATATTCCAGATTAAGGATTATGACACATTGGGCCTGTCATTTGATTCTACCATCATTTGCAGGAATAATACCATTCAAGTTTCAGCAACGGCTGGTTATACAAGCTATCAATGGAGCCCGGCAACGGGATTGAGCCAGGCAGGCATTTACAATCCCCAGGCTACGCCAACAGCAGATTCTGTGACTTATACCTGTACTTCACAGGTTGGCAATTGCCATGGAAGGGATTCAATCTTTATCAGCTGGAAAAAGATAAACATCAATTCTGTAGGAAATGTAAATTGCCAGGATGCTGCCACCGGTTTTATAACGGTTTCGGGTAGTGGCGGATGGATAAATCCCATCCAGTATTCACTCGATCACCAGCCATACCAGGCTGCAGGCAACTTCAATAACCTGGTTACGGGAACCTATACAGTATTCATAAAAGATGCAGGCACTTGTGTGGATAGTGCCGTAGTAAATATCATTCAATCATTTCCCAATCTTAGCGTAACCGATACGATCATTGAACCGGCCTCATGTTCGGGCAATGCGGATGGGGTACTATCGGTAACGGGTACGGGCGGTAATCCGCCTTACCGGTATTCTTTGAATGGGGGAAACTTTCAGTTAAGTTCCAATTTTAATGTACATGCAGGACTGAATAGTATTACCATTAAAGATGCCAATGGCTGTACATTGCTGGTACCAGAAATTGATGTGCCTTATATCAATGACATTCAATTATCAACCGGCATTGCTCCTGTTATTTGTGAAGGAAAGTCGGCTTTCCTGCCAGCAACAAGCAACGCACTTACTTTCCTGTGGAGCCCTGTTACAACTTTATCTGATCCTTCTTTATTGAACCCGGAGGCCAAGCCAATTGTTACTACAAAATACTATATAACAGCATTTTCGGGTATCTGTAACCGAAAGGATTCTGTTTGGGTGATGGTAAACCCGGCACCGATACCGGATGCAGGCCCCAATGATACCATTTGTTTTGGCGGAGAAACGAGTTTACATGGAAGTGGCGGCATTAGTTATAGTTGGGATCCTACCACGTATCTTACCAATTCTCATGTTGCAGATCCGGATGTGAAACAACCGTTGACCATTGATTACTATTTAACGGTAACCGATAATAAAGGATGTACTTCTCTGAAACCGGATAAAGTGACATTAACGGTGCCACCTCCTGTAAAATTATTTGCCGGAAGAGATACGGTTGTAAGCATGTACCAACCCCTTCAACTGATGGCGGAAGATGTAAACGCGACAGGATTTATTTATTATAGCTGGGAACCATCGAGGGACCTCAACAATGCATTTATAAAGAACCCTGTTGCCAGGCTTTCTGATTTTGAAACACAATTTATTGTAACCGCTAAAACGGCAGCAAATTGCATCGGAACCGATACGTTGAAAGTAAAAACGTATAAAGGACCCGATATTTATGTAGCCAACTCTTTTACTCCCAACGACGATGGCACCAACGATGTATTGAGAGCATTTCCGGTTGGCACAAAGTCATTTCATTATTTCAGAATATTTAACCGGTATGGAAAGCTTGTTTTTACAACCAACAATCCACAGGTTGGCTGGAACGGAAGGATTGATGGGGTGCGGCAGAAAATGGGAAGTTTTGTCTGGATAGCCGAAGCGGAAGATTTTAACGGTAAACTGGTGCAACGTAAAGGCAGCACCATACTCATTCAATAAATCGATATCGGTATCCGCAGATTGATCCCAATACTTCAACCATAATCTATTTAAAAATAGCCTTGTAATTTAGCTTACCCCATTCACCTGCGATTCCTTATTAATTTTCAATACAAGTCCCTGTAATACTTTTCCCGGTCCGCATTCAGTGAATTGTGTTGCACCGTCGGCTACCATGGCCTGTACGCATTGAGTCCATCTAACGGGGCCGGTTAGTTGTTCAACCAGGTTTGTTTTTATTATTTCAGGATCAGATACTGCATCAGCAGTTACATTTTGATACACCGGGCATATCGGGGAGGCGAAATTCGTTTTTTGAATGGCTTCAGCCAATTCAATCCTGGCCGGCAACATTAAGGGTGAATGAAAAGCGCCGCCAACAGGCAACACAAGGGCTCTTTTGGCTCCTGCGGCTTTCAATCTTTCGCAGGCAATTTCAATTCCCTTCATCGAACCGCTGATAACGAGTTGCCCCGGACAATTATAATTTGCTGCAACTACAACTTCACCGGTTTCTTCCATCACCATCTTGCAGATATCTTCTACTTTTTGATCGTCGAGTCCCAATACCGCCGCCATGGTGGAAGGATTGGCTTCACAGGCTTTCTGCATGGCACCAGCCCTGATGCTCACCAGTTTTAAAGCATCTGCAAAATTCAAAGCTTTATTGGCAACGAGTGCCGAAAATTCGCCAAGCGAATGCCCGCCTACCATATCTGGTTTTGCCGCATCTATCGTTTTAAATGCCGCGATGGAATGTATGAAAATAGCAGGTTGGGTTATGTTGGTTTGCTTGAGATTTTCATCCGTACCATTAAACATGGTTTCAGAGATAGGAAAACCCATGATCTCGTCTGCTTGTTCAAAAATGGCCCTGGCTGCAGTATGATTTTCATATAACAATTTACCCATGCCGCTGAATTGAGATCCCTGGCCTGGAAAAATAAAAGCATGTTTCATGGAAATGATTTTTTAATTGCTACAAAGAAAATAAAAAATCCCTCAAAGGAGGGATATAATTCACTTCTTTTGAAATATTTTAATGCAGTTTGGCGCTGATGAGTTTTAGAAATTCGCTTCTTGTTTCATTTTTTTCAAATTCACCAAAGAAAGCTGATGTGGTGGTAACAGAATTCTGTTTCGAAACACCCCTCATCATCATGCAAAGGTGCGAAGCCTCTATCACTACGGCAACTCCTTGTGGGTTTAGTGTTTCCTTAATGGCTGTAAGGATCTGTTCAGTCAGCCGCTCCTGTACCTGCAGCCTGCGGCTGTAAACATCCACTACGCGGGCAATCTTACTAAGGCCGGTGATGTAACCATTGGGGATATACGCAACATGGGCCTTTCCATAAAATGGCAGCATATGATGTTCGCACATGCTGTATAATTCAATGTCCTTTACGATCACCATTTCACTCACGTCTTCATGAAATTTTGCAGATTCCAGGATGGCTTTTGCATCCATAGAATAACCCTGGGTTAAATATTGCATGGCTTTAGCAATGCGCTCAGGTGTTTTCTCCAGCCCTTCTCTTTCCGGGTTCTCCCCCAATAACGAGATGCTGTCCTTATAATTTTTTGCAAGCGCCGTGGTGATCTCTTCGTCGTATTGTTCTATTCTTTTGTATGCCATTAATAAAAATTAAATATGGTATTTAAAATGCAGTATATCAGGCAGGGTATTCAACAAAATTTCTTTCTGTTTCGTATAGTCTTACCTGTAAGTCGAGGTCCATATGAATTTTCTTTCTCAGGATCTGGTAAATCACAATAGCAATGTTTTCTGCAGTAGGATTCAGTGATTTGAATTCTATGCAATCTTCGTTGAGGTTCTTATGATCAAATCTTTCAATCACTTCCTGCTTTACAAGGTCGCTCAGGATCTTCAGGTCCATCACATATCCGGTATCTGCATCAGGAATCCCCCTGAGTTTGATGACGAGTTCATAATTGTGGCCATGAAAATGCGGGTTGTTACACTTGCCAAAAATGGCATTGTTCTTTTCTTCGCTCCACGATGGATTGTGTAAGCGATGTGCTGCATTAAAATGTTCTTTACGGTATACGGCTACTTTATTGCTCATGATGGTATTAAAAAATTGATAAACAGCTTTGCATTTGTTGGTGATTCAATAAAAGATTTGAAAAAAACAGAAGTGTGCTGTTTATTTTCGGATGTTGAATCCCGTATTAAGACAAATAAATGTACTAATTGTTTGCGGGATAAGTGTCAATTCCCATAATATTCTACATATATACGGGGCGTTTCATACAATTTTAGTGCATGAAGTTCAATGCTGGCAGGTAATTGGGGAGAAAGCTGTTGCCAGATGCTTATCACAAGATTTTCAATAGAACATAATTGGCCAGCCATGAAATCCACATCAACATTGAGGTTCTTATGATCCAGTTTTTCAATCACATGTTGTTGAATGATCACACTTAATTTTTTTACATCATATACAAATCCTGTATCAGTATCAGGATGGCCTTTGATGGTAACATGTAATTCAAAATTATGCCCATGCCAGTTTTCATTGGCACATTTGCCAAAAACTTCCTCATTTTTTTCCCTGCTCCACTTTGGATTATAAAGCTTGTGCGCAGCGTTAAAATGTTCTATCCTGGTAATGTACACCATGGGTTTATTCAAAAATTTCGGCAAAGGTAAACCGTATTTGCTGAAATTTGAAACATAAATACGAAATTCGCCTATGCAGATTTTGCTGGTTGCCGCTACAGAAAATGAGATTGCGCCATTTCTTGCCCAAAAACCTTCTGCCGATTACCTGGTAACCGGAGTTGGTTGTCCTGTAACGATTTATCAATTATCAAAACGGCTTCATCACCTCGATTACGACCTTGTGATCCAGGCAGGCATTGCAGGTAGTTTTTCGCATGCTTTGCCGTTGGGAGAAGTGGTTTTGGTGAAAAGGGATTGTTTTGCAGATCTTGGTGTTATAGAAAAGAACGGCCTTTATAGTGTATTTGACAAAGGATTTGCCGATGAAAATCATTTTCCTTTTACAAATGGCTGGTTGGGTAATGATAACCCGGTTTTGAATAATATCTTCCTGCAACATGTTGATGCAGTGACTGTAAATACGGTGACTGATGACGCCAAGCAGATAAGCAGGATGGTATCGAAGTATAATCCGCAAATCGAATCAATGGAGGGCGCCGCACTTCATTTTGTTTGCTTGCAGGAAAATGTACCTTTTTTACAATTGAGGAGTGTAAGTAATTTTGTAGGAGAAAGGAATAAGGCCAACTGGAAGCTCAAAGAATCCATTGAAGGATTAAATGAAACCTTGATACAGGTAGTGAATGAATTGGCCAGTTAATATAACCGGCAGAAATCGGAAAACTTTTTAAAATCAGGAATTATACAATATGACATTTACCCTTGGATTTTCTCCCTGTCCCAACGACACATTTATCTTTGATGCACTGGTAAACGGAAAAATTGATACAGGTGGTATAAGCTTTGAACCTGTATTGGAAGATGTGGAAACCTTGAATAACTGGGCGCTTCAAGGTAAACTCGATATTACTAAGTTAAGTTATGCGGTATTGCCACTTGTACAAAAAGAATACAGGCTTTTCAATAGTGGCAGTGCTTTGGGAAGAGGAGTAGGTCCTCTGCTGATTGCTAACCAGGATCCGGCAGACATCAATATCCACGAAAGAATGATAGCCATACCCGGCGAAAATACAACAGCTCATATGCTTTTTTCAATGGCATACCCGGAAGTAAAAAATAAGATTTTTATGCGTTACGACGCTATTGAAAGTTTTGTGCAGGAAGGAAAAGGACTTGGAGTGATCATTCACGAAAACCGGTTTACGTATAAACAAAAAGGACTATTCAAGATCATAGACCTCGGTGATTTTTGGGAAAAGCAAACAGGTAGCCCGATCCCATTGGGTGGTATCGCGATCAGGAATGAATATGGTTCAGGCTTGCAGCAACAAGTGAATAAACTGATCAGGGAAAGTATTGAATATGCTTATTCCCGGTACCCTGTGTTGAATGATTATATCCGGGATCATGCCCAGGAAATGAGCGAGGATGTGATGCGTAAACACATCGATCTGTATGTGAACGAATATTCGTTGGATCTTGGAGAAGAGGGCATGAATGCAATTAAAAAAATGATTGCTGTATTCAATGAAGTAAATAACACTGATTATCAATCATCACATATATTTATCAATTAGGTTTTTTAGCGTTCACCTGGCTTGAGTGCATTTGCATACACTTCCAGGCAACGTTTCCTGGCGAATTCATGATCAACTATCGGTTTGGGATAGTCGAACTCCTGGAATTCGGGAACCCACTTTTTGATGTACATCAGCTGCGGATCAAATTTTTTCGTTTGAAGATAAGGATTGAAGATCCTGAAATAAGGAGCTGCGTCGCAACCTGACCCTGCGGCCCATTGCCATCCGCCATTGTTGGCAGCCAGGTCAAAATCGAGTAGTTTTTCGGCGAAATAAGCTTCGCCCAGGCGCCAGTCGAGCAAAAGGTGTTTGCATAAAAACGATGCAGTTACCATCCGGATTCGGTTGTGCATGAACCCAGTTTCATTGAGTTCCCGCATCCCGGCGTCAACGATCGGGTAGCCAGTTTGCCCCTTGCACCATTTTTCAAATTCACCATTGTCTTTTCGCCACGCAATGTGTTCATAAGCTGGTTTAAATGCGGCTCCTTTGCCAACCTGTGGGAAGTTCCAGAGAATCATATGGTAAAAATCCCGCCAGATCAATTCATTCAGGAATACCGGGGATTGGGCCATTGCATTTGCTGCAAGTTGCCTTATACTGATGGTGCCGAAACGTAAATGAACACCCAATTTAGATGTACCCCTGATGCCCGGGAAATCGCGGTTTTCGGCATAATGTTGTAAAATCAACTGATCGGCTTCAGCGCTTGGAAAGGATTGATCCGTTTCTTTAAATCCCATTTCCTTTAAAGCAGGAATACGTTGAGGTTTGGAATGATAAAAATGTGCAGAAAGTTTTTTTATAGGGAATAATTTCAGGTTTTCATCGCTTAACAAAGATTTCCATTTCCTGCTATAGGGGGTAAATACCGTATAGGGTTTGCAATCATCTTTAACCACTTCCTGCTTTTCAAAGATCACCTGGTCTTTATAAGTATGAAATGCAATGTTCCTTTGCCCGAGTAGTTTCTTAATAGCGGCATCCCTTTCCTGGGCATAAGGTTCATAGTCATGATTGGTAAAAACGTTTTCTACACTGTATGTATTTGTAATCTCTTGCCAGATAGCTTCCGGCTTACCATAATAACAATGCATGGAAGAACCGGTTTTTACCAGGGTGTCATGTATGTTGCAAATGGCGTCGTGAATGAAGGCAACCCTACGATCAGCCTTATCATCAAGTTTATCAAGGATATTGGAATCGAATATGAAAATGGGTATAACGGGTTTGCCTTTTTGCAGCGCATGAAATAAACCTGTATTGTCTTCAATCCTCAGATCTCTTCTGAACCAGAAAATGTTTACCGTTTCCTTCATGAAAGTATCCTTTCCTGTTTAACAAAATACCACAGGATTTGTTGCCTGTAGAAATTCGTATATTTTTCTAATATGCTGTTGGGAATATTTTTTTTGCTCAATGGAATCTACCCACCTTATATTGTACATGGCATTGCAGGTAAAAACTTCATCAGCATCCATGATAAGTGCTTCAGTTAATTCAGTTTCAGAAACCTGGTATTCTGTGCCGGCAAGCGTTTGAATAATGCACTTCCGGGTTACACCTGCAACACAGCCTTCTGTTAAAGATGCAGTGTACACCGATCCGTTTTTAACTATAAAAACATTGGCGATGGTTGTATCGCAAATCCGGTTATGCGAATTGTATATCAGTGCATCATTGCATTGTTTCTTCTTTGCGTAAAGGGCTCCCATGATATAGGGAAGGTAATTGTTGTGTTTCAGGTTGCTAAATGAATCGATGCTTTTACGGGCTTCTTTGTACAGGCAGAGTTGCAGCCCGTTTTCATTCAGCAGGGAATGATTTTCGGGCAGGGGCCAGCATTGAATGATATATTGGGGGGAGTGGCTTTTTGCGTCATATAATCCTCCATCACTTCTTATCACGGAAACGCGTATACGAGCAGTAGCCAGGTTGTTTTTCTGAAGAAGCTGTGTGATGGATGTTTGCAGCATTTCCGATGTAAACAATTTGGGAATTTCAAATTGGAGGAGTTGCATGCCTTTCCAGAGGCGGGCAAAATGTTCATCAGGCAATACAAGTTGACCATCCTTGAATTTGATGGTTTCAAAAAGTCCGTCACCATACCGAAGTCCCCGGTTATCAGGTCCGGCAATGGGGGTATGTTCTTTGTAGATCTTGCCGTTGAAATTAAAGTAAAGCATGAATGATATATAAAAAAAATCTCCGTTGAAGCGGAGATTTTTACAATTAAATACTATTATTATATTTCTTCTATGATTTTGTGTTTTACTGCATACATAATCAATCCTGCAGTACTTTTTGAACCTGTTTTTACTTTCAGTTTATCCCTGATGGCTTCTACAGTACGTGGACTCAGATCCACCATGTCTGCAATTTCTTTTGTGCTTTTTTCTTCACACATCAGTCTTAAGATCGTGGTTTCCTTTTCACTCAGGTTCACTTCCTGTGGCATTAAATGCTCCGGTGTAGAAACATTGCGTTGCTTTAAGTTGGTAAGCAATGCCTTGTTGGTAAGTGAATTGAAATAATATTCCTGTTCGTAACATGTTTTAATGGCTTCATAGATGATCTCGCTGTCGCTTGTCTTGGTGAGATAACTATTGGCACCCAGTTCCATTAACTTTGTGATCATACTATTGTCGTCTACCATGGTTAGCATGATGACTTTTGTATGAGGACTGATCTTTTTCACTTCCGGGAGGGTAGCAATACCATCCATGATCGGCATTTGAATATCCAAAAGGATAACATCAACCGGTATATTTTTGATGAGGTTGAGTAAATGCATCCCGTTATCGGCTTCTGCGATTACTTTTATATCTTTTTTAGTGCTTAATGCGGTTTTTACACCTGCACGGTACAGCACATGATCATCTGCTATGATTACTTTGATGGGTTCTGAAGAATCTGCTTTCATAATTCTATTGTAACGTGAAATTAGTGTTTTTTTTAATAGTAAGTTTACGAATATATAACGCCGGGCGCAAGGTCAAATTATCCGGCAAAAAAATAATGCGTGTATTTACCCTATGTTCTTTATAGGGATTTTACGCAAATGTTTCGAAAGGCGTCAACCTGCCGTTGTAAAATTGACTAAAAAGTTGGTTTTCAATACATCGCGTAGTATTTTTTCTATTTTCTCATTGCTCAAAAATGTCAGCAGATTTACATGGGTATGAAGGTCGGCATACAGAAAACAGGAGGGTCAAAAGGTTGTTAAAACAGGTAAGACTGCCCGGCAGCCTCACCTGTTGAATAATGGGTACGGATAAAAAACGTTGAACAAAGTTGCAATGTCTTTTTATTACCTGCAAGGGAAAAAAAACACGATTGAGTGGTATTTTTCCCTATGCGGGCTTGTAATTAATCTATATTCTTGTAATTGAAATTTGAATATGGGAAAGATTATAGGATATATAGTTTTTAATATACAAAGTGTAATAATTCTTGCATCATTTTTATTTTCCCTTAAATTATTTCAAAACGGGGCTATTCCAAAATATATGAAAGGGTTTTATTGGTATCCAACAATTGCGTTATTAGTATTATCTCCAACTTTTTTTACAGATTTTACAAATAGAGAGTATATGAAAGTTTGTAATTATATTAATAATATTTCTATTTTATTCCACTTTGCATTCTTAAGTACTTTTATCTTAAGAGTAACACCAAAGATCAATCGTTATAAAAAGTATTTTCAATTTTTATTTTACTTGTTTCTTTTTCTCATATTGATTGTTTTAATTTCTAATTATCTAGGCAAGCAAGTAAATCAAGCATTTTCAATTTCTAGTTTTGGGCTTACAATATTTTGTATAAATTATTATT
>JAKQKY010000308.1 GCA_029560415.1 Bacteroidota bacterium
AAACCCTGTTGAAATTACCGGTTGGCGAAAACGCTGTGGCAGCAGATACCGGGTTAGACGAAAAGATCAACAAATGGCTGGCCGAGTTTGAGGAATTTATGGATGATGATTTCAGCACACCCAAAGTACTGGCCAATATGCTTGAAATGGCGCCGGTGATCAACTCGATCAAAGACGGCCTGATCGCAGCAGATGCCATCAGCAGCCAAACGCTTACTCACATGAAAGAAAGATTTACCAGTTTCCTGGTGGATATTTTTGGATTGTTGCCCGCAGATGGTGCCGCTAACGAAACCCTCCAAGCTGTGATGCAATTGCTGATCGACATCCGTAAAGAAGCGAAGTTGAAAAAAGATTATGCTACTTCCGACAAGATCCGCATTCAATTAAACGAACTGGGCATCCTGTTAAAGGACGAAAAAGACGGAGGTATAAGCTGGAGCATGGAATAATGATCATTTAATATTTACAGTTCACTCCCTGTTTTTATACAGTTCACTCCAAAGTGCCCATCATTTTGCGTTGTAATATGTAATGATTGTATAAAAAAAATACAACATGAAAATCAACAAAAAATTTCGCAGCCTGTTCATGGCCTTTGCCCTTGGAACAGCCCTTATGACCACGGTTTCATCCTGCAGCAAGGATGATGATGCGCCCGTGGTAGTCTCCAATACCATCACCGATAAAGTGGTAGCCGATGCTTCTTTTAGCATCCTCGAAAAAGCGGTGATCAAAGCCGGACTTGATGGAACCCTGAAAGGAGCCGGTCCGTTTACAGTGTTTGCCCCCGATGATGCCGCTTTTGCTGCATCTGGTATAACATCTGCAACCATCGATGCATTGACTGCAAACGATCTGAAAGCCATCCTTTTGTACCATACCATTGGTTCAAAGATCCTGGCAGCTGATGTACCTGCCGGTCCGAATGCCAAAGTGGTTACTGCCGGTGGCGATTCTGTTTTTGTAACCAAAAACGCCAGTGGTGTGTATGTAAATGGTATCAAAGTAACCGCCGCTGATATTGCAGCCGATAACGGTGTGATCCACAAGATCGGTCGTGTATTGAACCCTCCTGCCGGCAACATCGTAGAAACAGCCGTTGCAGCCGGATTGGATTCTCTTGTAAAAGCAGTAACCGTTGCTACCAATGCACCAGGTGGTGATCCTACACTGGCCGGGACACTTAGTTCGGCAAAATTGACTGTGTTTGCGCCAACCAACCAGGCTTTTACCGATGTATTGGCAGCACTTTCCTTAACAGATATCAATCAAATTCCGATTGGAACTTTGCTGGCGGTGTTAAGGTACCATGTAGTTGGTGGAAGGGCTTTTTCATCTGACCTCGCCAATGGTAACCTGGGTATGCTGGCTGGTGGAAATACCACCATCAACCTCACCAATGGAACTGGTGGCGGCCCAACGATCCTTGGAAACGGAAATGGATCTAACAAATCAAATATTGTTGCTACGAATGTAGTATGCAGAAACGGCGTGGTACACCTGATCGACAGGGTACTGTTGCCTTAATATTTTGAAGCTTTGTCATAAAAACCGGCATCAACGGTAAACAATTTTCCCGTTTATCCGTTGATGCTTTTTAATTCTCATTTGTATGTTTACACACCGGTACAGGTATTTATTTGCTTTACTGCTTTCAGTATATACATACCTGAATACCGAATTTTGCAACATATACACTCATTTCAACATCCAGATTGAATGGTATTTTGCCTTCGCCACCATTCTAACCATCAGCCTGTTGATGCTGGAAGCGAATCGTTTTATAGAAAATATCATCCGGAAAAAAATTCCGCCTGAAAAATTCAAGACCCGTTTCCCAATCGTATTTTTTATCGCCGGAAGCATGGTGGCCACCGCCATTGCTACAGGAGTAGTAGCCATTATGGGCATGATGGTTCATTCCTATACCCTGGCAGAGAATATCACTCCCCTGAAATTGAATCTTACTTATGCATGGTTGGTAAACCTGCTATACCATCTCATCAATACCATTATTTTTTATTTTAAAGAATATAGGTCAACACGCCTGGAAGCTGAAGAGTTAAAACGATTCCAGGTACAGGCCGAACTGCAATTGGTAAAGAACCAGATCAACCCGCATTTTTTATTCAATAACCTCAATGTACTTTCAACACTGGTGATGCAGAATAACAACGAAGCCAATCGTTTCATTGAAGAGTTTTCGAAAGTGTACAGGTACATTTTAAACAATCATGAAAAAGAACTGGTAGACCTGAAAACAGAATTGCATTACATCAATCCGTATATTTTTTTATTGGAGAAAAGATTTGGAGAAGGACTAAAAGTAAACATCAACATTCCCGAACATTACAAAGATTGCCTGGTGATACCGGCTGCTTTGCAGATGCTGATTGAAAACGCAATCAAACATAATATTGTGAGCCGCAGCAAACCCCTGCACATCGACCTTCACATCAATGGAAACCATACCATTGTTGTTTCCAATAACCTGCAGGTAAAACCATCCGTAGAAAATTCAACCGAAATTGGTTTAAGAAATATCATTAAAAGGTATAGCCTGGTAAGCAACCGGGAAGTAATAATAGATAGTGAAGAAAATGAATTCAGGGTAACCCTTCCATTGATTAACGCAAACTGATCAATTGTATGAAGATCCTTGTTGTTGAAGATGAAATGCTGGCTGCTGAACGGATCAGAATGTTAGTGCACGATTATGATCCCACCATTTCTATCCTTGGCTGCCTCGAAAGCATTGAAGAAACGGTACATTGGTTAAAAACCAAACCACATCCCGACCTCCTGTTGATGGACATCCAATTATCAGATGGCCATAGCTTCGATATTTTTAAACAGGTATCTGTTAACAAGCCGGTTATTTTTACAACCGCTTATGACGATTATGCCATCAAGGCTTTCAAACACTTCAGCATAGATTATATTTTAAAACCGGTTACTGCAGAAGCGCTGGCTTCTGCCATTCAGAAATACAAAGCCATCACGCAGGGATTTACAGCACCCGATTACACAGCCTGGATGCACAAACAATCAGAGAACGAAGCGCCCCGTTTCAAAGAACGTTTTCTTGCGAAGGTGGGACCCCGTACCTTTTTTTTACAGGCCGATGAAGTGGCTTTTTTTTATGCAGATAATAAAATTGTTTACCTCACCGACCGCGAGGGAAACCGCTTCATCATAAATTATACGATCGAGAAATTAGAACCGCTTTTAGATCCCTACTATTTTTTCAGGATCAACCGGAAGATGATCGTACACAGTAAAATGATCGACCTCGTAAAACCCTATTTCAACAACCGCCTGAAGCTGACCTTAAAAAACTGCAAGCTCGATGAAGAGATCATCGTAAGCCGGGAACGGGTAAGCGCTTTTAAAAAGTGGGCCGAAGGATAGCGTAGCTGTTCTATTTTATCATTTCATTATTTTTCATGAACTTGGATGCTCCATGGAGCATATCAAACATTTAAGCAAAGACAAAAAATTTCAGAAGATCATTGCGCTGCAGGATCCTCACGTATTGGCAAAACGGAAAAACGTTTGCCTGCATTTGTGTTATTCCATCATGAGCCAGCAATTGAGCACAAAAGTTGCCGATGTATTTCATAAAAGATTCCTGGCCTTGTATAACGGTAAAGAACCCACGATCGCACAGGTAGCTGCAACGCCCTTTGAAACCCTGCGCAGCATTGGCCTCAGCAATGCCAAGGCCAATTATGTACTGAATGTAAGCCGGTTTTTTATAGATGAAAAAATTACCGACGCACAACTGTACCGGTTAAACGACGTTGAGCTTATTACTTATCTGACCAAAATAAAAGGAGTAGGACAATGGACCGTTGAAATGATCCTGATGTTCACACTCGGTAGGGAAGATGTTTTTGCGGTTGATGACCTGGGCATTCAACAGGCGATGACAAAATTATATAAGCTGGATCCTGCGGATAAAAAAGCTATGAAAGCCGAGATGTTGAGGATCTCTGAAAAATGGCGGCCGTACCGTACGTATGCCTGCCGGTATTTATGGGGATGGAAAGACAATACGCCTGAAGCAAAACCTGCAAAAAAATAGGATCGGTTTATGCAACCTCATCCATGTTCAATAAATTTACTACCGCTTCCAGGTATTGCTGATCTGTTTCATCGAACTGATCCAACGCTTCACTATCAACATCCAATACACCAACAACCACATTATTCCTGATGATGGGTACTACGATTTCTGATCTCGACAGGCTGCTGCAGGCTATATGTCCCGGAAATTTTTCTACATCAGGAACAATAAGGGTGGTTGCATTAGCCCAACTGGTACCACAAACACCTCTTCCTTTTTTAATGCGGGTACATGCTATCGGTCCCTGGAACGGACCCAATACCAATTCATCTTTTTTAACCAGGTAAAACCCTACCCATAACCAGCCAAACTGTTCTTTGAGGGCTGCGGTAATATTGGCCATATTGGCCACCAGGTCGGGCTCTCCTTCGAGCAGGCCTTTTAGCTGCGGCATCAATTGTTCGTATTGTTCGGTTTTAGTGCCGGTTGATATGTGTAGATCTTCTGCCATGTTGCAAAGATAATTGCCGGCAACAGACTGTAGTTGTTGATGTTCGTTAAATTATATGAAAATCGCCTTATTACAATTTCTTCAGCCATTCACTGATCAATTCATTTTCAAAACCGCGTTGTTGCAGGAATGATTGGATCTTTTTCTTCTTAATGAATATGTTTTTCTCACTGCGTAACGTTCGCAGTTTTTCCTGTGCCAGCTTGTCGAGCAATTGCTCATAGTCACGTTCATCAATAATCGCTAAAGCTTTCTTTATACAATAATCACTTACCCTCTGCAGCTTCAGTGCATACCGGATCTTGATCCTGCCCCAATGTTTCGCCCTGAACTTTCCCCCGGCAAACGCGATCGCATATCGTTCTTCATTCAGGTAATTCTCACTGATCAGTTGCGACAACAATTCCTCTACCTCACCAGGATATAACCCAAAGCTGTATAATTTGTCCTTCACTTCCTGGTGACTACGTTCCTGGTATGAACAATAATGCTTTATTTTCTCCAGGGCCCGGTCTGTACCAATATTCTTCTGTTCCATGAACGCATAATTTACGGCAAAACACCTGTTTTAGTGATGCGAAAGTAATCAACCTTCCCATACTGGTCATGGCCGTTCATGAAAACGCCCCGGTGATGACTTTCCAGGCGATTTCGGGTCAATTAAAATCCTTTTGCCCGCAGGGGAAATTTATCTTGGTTTCATTTGCTGCAATATTTTATCTTTGGCCCACATTAAATGATGTTTATGAAGTTTATCGTTTCTTCTTCGGCGCTGCTGAAACAACTGCAACAGATCAGTGGAGTAATTAATGCCAATACGGTTTTACCGATATTGGAGGATTTCCTCTTTGAAATTGAAAAAAACAAGCTCACGGTAGTAGCTACCGACCTGGAAACGGTGATGAAGGTGCATATGGATATTGAAGCAAAGGATACCGGCAAGGTTTGTATCCCTGCAAAGATCCTGATGGATTCGTTGAAGAACATAGCCGAACAGCCACTGACTTTCAACATCGATAAAAACTTTGGTGTAGAAATTACGAGCGACAATGGTAAATACAAAGTGATGGGCGAAAATCCCGATAACTTTCCACGTGAACCGGCAGCCGATGAGGCCAACTCTTTTACCATGACCTCAACAGCACTGGTAACAGCTATCAACAAAGCCATCTTTGCAGTGAGCAATGATGACCTGCGTCCAGCGATGACCGGCGTATATTTCGAACTCGATAAAAAAGGCATCACGTTCGTGGCAACCGATGCGCACAGGCTTGTTCGTTATACCCGCACCGATGTGAAATGCCCGCAGAAAGACTCTTTCATCGTGCCTAAAAAACCTTTGAACCTGTTGAAGAGTGCATTGCCTGATAATGAAGATGAACTAACCCTTTCGTATAATAGCAACCATCTTTTTGTAAAACATGGCGGAACCGAACTGGTGTGCCGGTTGATCGATGCAAGATTCCCTGATTATAAAGTGGTGATCCCTGTAGACAATCCGTATAAAATGGTAGTAACCCGCAGCGATTTCCAAAGCGCCCTGCGCAGGGTTAGTGTATTCAGTAACAAAAGCACCAACCAGGTTGCCTTGACGATCAGCGGTAACCAATTGCAATTGGCTGCACAGGATGTTGACTTCAGTTTTGAAGGAAACGAACGCATGAGTTGCCAGTACGATGGAGAAGATCTGCAGATCGCCTTCAATGCAAAATTCCTGATCGAAATGCTGAATGGCGCAGATACGGCAGAGATCAATATGGAATTAAGCACACCCACCAAAGCAGGTATCATTAAACCAAGCGAGCAGGCCGAAAATGAAGAATTGCTGATGCTGGTGATGCCACTGATGTTAAATAATTAATCGATTTATTAAACTGATAAAAAGGCTTTCCGAAAAAGAAAGCCTTTTTTTATGTAAGGAAGTATGCTTTACTGATAAACGTTATAAAATAGTGATATGAAAACGATCGGACTCATCGGTGGACTCACCTGGTACTCAACCCTTGATTATTACAAACTTTTAAATGAGTTGGTAAATGAACGTAAAGGTGGTGCGCATGCTGCGAAGCTGATCCTTTATTCGGTAGATTTTGCCGAGATCAAATCATTGACAGTAAAGGAAGATTGGGATGGGATCGTTAAGATCATTGGAGCTGCTGCACAGTCACTGGAAAAAGCAGGAGCCGAATGCCTGATGATCGGTGCCAACACCATGCACAACATTGCCGATAGCATTGAAACAATGATCAGGATTCCATTGATCCACATTGCCGACGCGGTGGCTGCAGAGATACAGAAACAGCATCTAACAACGATTGCCCTGCTTGGTACAAAATATACCATGCAAATGGATTTTTATAAGAACCGTTTATTAAAGCATGGTATCAAAACCATCATTCCCTCCATGGCAGATATTGAATTCATCAACCATAGTATTTATAATGAATTCTGCAAAGGATTGTTTCTGCCCGAAACAAAAGAAAGATACCTGCGTATCATTCATTCATTAACCGCCGAAGGCGCAGAAGGCGTGATCTTTGGTTGTACAGAAATCCCCATCCTGTTAAAACAAAGCGACTGCCCGGTACCGGTATTTGATTCAGCCCTCGTTCATGTAAAGGCCGCTGTTGATTTTTCTTTGAAATAAAAAGATGCTTGATCCAAATAAAAAAGCCGGGCTGTTTGAACAGCCCGGCTTTTAATTATGCAAATGAAATTACATTTTATTGAATTTCTTCACGATCCTGGTATCACTTAATTGAACCTGGATGATGTATGATCCTTTAGAAAGGGCAGACATATCCATATCCAGTTTGTTAACGCCGGAAATAACGTTCACTACGCGGCTGAATACCTGTTTGCCGCTCATGTCGGTTACAATGATCGTTCCTTTATCGGCCTTATCGGCGTCAACAGAAAGTTTCATGATATCCTGTACCGGGTTTGGTGCAAAACTGAATTCAGAAATACCGAGGTTTCTTACATTCCTGATCACGCTGTTTTTGAAACTGTTGTTAACATCAACCATGCGTAACCGGTAGTAGTTGATTCCTTTTGCAGGAGCTGCATCAGTGAAACGGTAGTTGCGGGTGGTGTTGCTGTTACCGGCTGCGGCTACTACACCGATATCGCTAAAGTCAACCCCGTTAGTACTGCGTTCAACAATAAACTTGCTGCTGTTCTGTTCCTGGCTGGTGCTCCAGTTAAGGTTATTTACCGAACCATTGCGTTGTGCATCGAAGTTGATCAACGATACAGGTGTTGGACTTGCAATGATGCTGATGTTGTCCAGTCCGAATGCGTTACCATATTTACTCACTCCTTCAAATCCTATAACAATGGTTTGTCCGGCATAAGCGATCAGGTCTTTTGATTCTAATCTCCAGAAAGGCGTAGCGCCCGCTGCATCAAAGCGTCCGTATCCAGGTAACATCCTGTTCCAGGTAACTCCCTTATCGGTAGAAATGGTTACATACAAACTATCGAGTGATCCAGGGAATATATTATCATGGCTCATGTTGAAAGTCATGATCGCCGATGTGGCTACAGATGGCAGTGTGATGCAATTGCTGTACAGGCGGGTAATAAATCCATCAGAGCTGGTTCCGCTGTAACTGTCGAACTGGAAGAAAGTACTTCCGGGTGCTTGTGGTACCAATGGAACGGTTTGATCGAAGTTTGTGTAATTACCGGTATTGAGTGTCCACAGGAAACGGTCTCCCGAAACAATTTCCACATAATTAAATACCGGGAAGGTTACCGGCGCTTCTGCATCTTCAACCTGTGGGAATGTATTCAAATTCACCAGCGAGAAGCTGCTGGTAACGAGCGTATCATTTAATTTATTCAG
>JAKQKY010000310.1 GCA_029560415.1 Bacteroidota bacterium
ATATCATCAGGATTCTTATAAGAGTCAAGCGCTTTGTCAATACTGCTTTCCCTTAACAGGTGCAGCATCGGGTACACCGACCTGTTAGTATAATTCTCCGCATCTGTTTCTTTGGAGCCTGCAAATAAATACAAAGGATGAAAACTGGCCACCTGGTAAATGCCTTCATAACCTTCTTTCTTCATTAGCTTTTCTGATAACGAAACGAGTTCCAGGTAATCGTTAAAAACGGGAAAGGCTGCGGGTAAAATCAATAATGTTGTTTCAATATGAGGCGTTTCATCGAGCCGTTGAATTTCCAGCATCAGCGCCTCCAGGCACAATTGATAACTATCCGCGTTTGATACCTGGAAATGGATGGTTTGCTGGTTCACCACTTTCGCTGCAAACGGGCAGAAATTCAGGCCTATCACAACTTTTTCAACCCATTGTTTTGTATGGGCGATTACTTCATCGGCTTGATAGTTTTGATCAGTCATGTATGAACAAATCTACTGCTATTAATTTAACACATCCAATTTGACTGATATCTACAACAGAAATATGTCCGAATGACAACATTGAATCAGGTTATGTGGAAGTCATTTTTTATTATTCAATTAAAAAACTTCGTGTCTTCGTGCCTCTGTGTCTTTGTGTTTCAAATTTAAATATCCCTTTTGGGGACACAGCGGCACGAATGCACAGAGCCCCAGAGAAAAATACATCGCCAAATAAGAAAGCACGCACACTTACATTAGATTTAAAATTCAATTATAACAAATATTCCTCCGCAAGGTTAGGAATGATAATAGAATTATCTTCCTGCTTTTTAATATCGGTCTTCCGTTCCCCTACCTGCTGCCGCCACATGGCATAATACAAACCTTTCTGTGCAAGCAATGAATCATGGTTCCCCGTTTCTACGATCTTTCCTTTTTCAAGTACAAAAATGGTATTGGCCTCCATGATCGTAGAAAGCCTGTGGGCAATGGTGATGATGATCTGTTTTTTTTCCGATGCAATGGAATGAATGGTATCGGTGATGGCTTCTTCTGTTAAGGAATCAAGCGAAGCGGTTGCTTCATCAAAGATCAATATCTGGGGGTTACGTAGTAAGGCCCTTGCAATAGACAATCGTTGCTTTTCGCCACCCGATAATTTGGTGCCGCCTTCCCCAAGTACCGTATCCAGGCCTTTTGGGCTATTTAGCAATTTATAGGACGCTGATTTTTTCAGGGCCAGTTTCATCTCTTCTTCGGTAGCACCAGCCTTTATAAATTGCAGATTCTGCCTCACCGTGCCGGCAAATAACTGGGTATCCTGGGTTACAAAACCGATCTGTCGTCGCACCCTGTTATAGCGTATATCCTTTACCGATACATCATCAAAATAAATATTGCCGCTTACCGGGCTGTACAAACCTACCAGCAATTTTACCAGGGTTGATTTTCCCGAACCACTTGGTCCTACAAAGGCAATGGATTCACCGATCCTGGCCTTGAAAGAAATATTATCGATGGAATTTTCTTCCGCCGTTTTATGTTTGAATATTACCTGGTTAAATTCAAGTGTTTGCACATCCCCTATTTCAATGGGTTCTTCAGGCCGCATCTCGATTGGCTTTTTCATCAGCAGGTCAAAATTCAGCAGCGAAGCCTCTGCCTCCCGATAAGCCAGGATGATGGTGCCCAGGTCTTGCAGTGGAACAAAAATATAATTCATGATGACCTGCATGGATATGAGCTCCCCCGCTGTGAGCACTTTCCTGAAAATAAGCCATAGTAAAATAAACAGGATAGATTGTTTCAGAAAATTGAGGGTAATGCCTTGCAGAAATGTGAGCGTTCTTACTTTTTTAACCTTTACCATTTCCAGGTCAAAAATATTCTGCGTAAATGTTTTAAGTCTTTTGATCTCCGGGTAAGTTAACCCCAGGCTTTTTACCAATTCAATATTCCGGAGCGATTCGGTGATATTGCCAGACATCACTGCATTTTCCCTGAAAATTTTTCGTTGTACGGTCTTGATCTTTTTGCTCAGCAAACCTGTCAATCCTCCCAACAACAAAACGCCGATTAAGAAAACAGGGATCAATGCCCAATGCTTCGTAACTGCATAGTAAATTAAAAATCCTACGCCAATGGTGGTAGAAAAAAGAATATTGATAAATGAGCTGAGGAAATTTTCGGTATCCCGCCGGGTTTTCTGCAATATCGAAAGCGTTTCACCACTTCGTTGTTCTTCATATTCCTGGTACGATAAACGAAGCGTTTGTTTCAATCCATCATCAAAAACATTTTTCCCAAACTTCTGCACCACTTTCCGAAGCATGTATTCCTGGAATGTTTTAGCCAGTTTCGCAGCAATGGAAACGATCACGGCTATCAATAAAAGACGCAGGATACCATTGACCATTTCGGCTTCCGTTTTATTTCCAGGGTTTATGGCAAACTCATCGATGATGCGACCGAAAATGACGGGATCTAAAAAATTCAATGCCTGGGCCACTGCAGCCAAAAACATAGAATATATGGCCAGCCATTTATAAGGTTTCAGGTATTTCCAGAGTATATGCATGGTATTCTTTTATGATACCATTAATCTACCAAAAAAAGAGCCACAATGGTTCATCCATTTGCAGAAATGGGAAAAAGAAAATGAAAATAGGATTCACATAAAGTAAATCATCGGCTGGCAGTTAAATAGATTACTTAACAATGCGCCTGTTTCGATCAGACCAATACGCCCAGGCAATCAAGAGCCATTGCGACAAACCCATCACAGCAATGGCATTTACGGATGGTGGTGGTGGAGAAAACGCATTCATCACCTGTATCACTAAGAGGAAAACGATGAGCAATAAGGATGCAATGCTGCCGGTTTTATTTAATGGCCTCGTATCACGCATATAAAGATAAACCGGGATTAAAAAGATGATAATTTCTGCTATGAGCCAGGGGTACTTAAAATTCCACAAACCTAATCCGGCCTTGGTGTCACTAAAAGGCGACAAAGGCAGATCGGGCACATGCACCAGCAGATCAAGGAACCAATGACTCAAAACCAATGCAGCAATTAAAAAAGATGCTTTCCCATTCCGGGTTAAAAGATAAAATAAGATACCAATCAATAATGCCCAACCAGCCACTGCCAGCAAACTGTGTGAAATGGGATACTCAACAAAATGAAGTGGTGTGGAGGCCGAATTACCCGGATCTATCAAAACCCTTTCGGAACCGGTTAGGAGCAGTAATGGCCAGAGCAGGTCGAGCCATTGAGCGGCGAAAAAGTAAGTTCCCAGGGAAACTTTGGGCTGCATCTTTTTGGCTGCATAAGCAGCGGCGAAATGACCTAAAAACATACGACGTAGATTTTAATGTAAACGGGATATATTTTTATAAAGAGCTATAAATTTTAAATATGCTTACCAGCTTCCAATATCTGGTGATCGCTGCCCATAACAATGATGCTTTCACCGGGATGGATCTTATAAGAAGCGTCCGGGTTCATGATATAATGGCTATTGCCCGATTTAATACCCAGGATGGTGCAGTTTGTCTTTTTCCAAAGATCAAGTTCATCAAGGGTAATGCTTTTCTGCGCTTTCAGCTCAGCAACCCGGAAATGGGTGTTGTTTCGGGTACTCATCATAGATAGTAGTTCCACCACATCGGGTAACATTACCAGCGTAGCCATGTGGGCGCCACCGATCTTATCGGGCATGATCACATTTGATGCGCCCGCTATCTTAAGTTTATTTACGGAACTGTTTTGCGAAGCCCTGCTGATGATCGACATGGTGGGATTGAGTTGCCGGGCAGTAAGTACGATGAATAAATTATCGGCATCAACCGGCAAAGTGGCGATCAGTGCCCTTGCATTTTTAATACCTGCTTCTATCAATACTTCATCTTTAGTTGCGTTGCCAACGATATAATGGGGAACATCAAAACCAATATCCGTGCCCAGTTCTCCTTTTTCTTCGAGTACAACAAAGGGAATCTTGTTATTGAATAGTATCTGCGCACTCTCCCTCCCATTACGTCCGAAACCACAGATGATCACATGATCGGATAAATGACTGATCTTATTTTCCATTTTTATCATTTTGTATTTTTTGATAATCTCCAGGTCGAAAAAATAGTGCGACAACAGCGAGATGAAATAGGTAAAGAGGCCCAGGTTTATAACAATAAGCACAATGGTAAATACCCTGCCATTCTCGCTAAGATCCCTTACCTCATCGAAACCAACCGAGGCAATGGTGATAACTGCTGTGTACAAACCTTCCAGGAAATTATATTTTTCTATGATCATATATCCCGCCGTGCCAAAACAAACCAGCAATACCAGGAAAAATATCGGGATGAAAAGCCCTTTGAAAAGCTTTAGTCTTTTGATGATGTACATGCAGTTATTTGTTCACGGAAATTATAACATTCGGCGCAGACTGTAAAGATAAATTACCGTTAAATTGAAAAAATCATGTAACGTTAAACCCTGATTTTCATCTTCTTTGGCTGATTCATTTCAAACTGTATACTGACCGGTATCAGTACGCCTGAAGTAAGGTGAATTTATATTTAACCTTGCAATAGAATACAGACCAGCCGGATTTATCACTGAAAGAATGAAAAAAAACTGGCTGGCGTTGTACATTTAAAGAAGCAATAGCCCGGTTTACATAAAACACAATTATGAAAGAAAAGATCAACCATACTGGCGGCACTTTATTGATTGCCCTGGTAAAGGAAACTGATGCCAGGAAACTTGAATATTTGTTGAAACAGTTACCTGCTGCAGGTTACAATTCATTCAATGAGTTGTTACAACTACATGACCAGCTGCTCTTCTTTTGTGCCTTCCCAATAAATGCGAAGATTCTAAAGTTAGCCGATGAAGGCTTGCATGCGATTACAAAAACTGCGAGCACGCCCCGCCGTGGAAAGATAAAATGGGATCTATCTACATCAGGTTTCCCTGGCTCAGCCATCACCTGTTCGTTTAGTAACAGGCTGGCAAACTGGTTGATCGGCCGCTTTCCGGGCCATATAGTCCTGGCACAAAGTGACGCTTCAGCAGAAGTTGTTCGTAACTGCCTGCAGGCTCTCTGCCCTTCCATTGAATTTGAACAAACCACACAGCGTGAGCTGAACCTCGTAACAAGGCTCAAAAGCCTTTCCGGCAAACGGGATGCCGGGGAGCTCTTACATTGGTTGCTGAAATTATTTGAAGAAAGCGGGTTGACTGCCGAAACAAAAGAGATACTCTTTACTAACCTCAACGTGTACCTGAAATGGACTTTGAATGATCCCCTGTTCAATCGAAGTTTCCTTCGCATACCCGTAAAGCGATTTTTTTTCCAGGAAGGTTTTATTAGGCAGGTTGATAGCCGCAGCATAGTAAAACTGAAAACTGGCGCTTCACTTACACTCGATATTAATCAGAAGCGACACATTCTGGATTCCATGAAAGCAAGCCTGGCTTTTCTGTATCGTGAAACAGACCCGGTCACTTATGCGGATGAAAATGAACTGGTTTGTTTCGACATGGGCCGGGGACTGCAAATATCCCTTATTGGTATGGAACGGGGGCACCGGCTTGCGCTGGAATCGTATGTTGGTTTCATGGCTTTTAAAAATGGCGTACCTGTTTCCTATGGCGGTGGCTGGCTTTTCGGACATCAATGTAAAATAGGCGTGAATATTTTGCCAGCATTTCGCAAAGGAGAATCGGCCTGGCTTTTTTGCCAGGTAATGCGGCTATATGCACAATATACCGGCGCACGCACTTTCATTGTAAAACCTTACCAGTTTGGCAAAGGAAATCCTGAAGGCATTGCAAGTGGCGCTTTTTGGTTTTATTATAAACTGGGTTTCAGACCAGTGAATGAAAAGATAAACCGGGAAGCTACAAAGGAATGGGAAAAGATCGTGGCCGATAGAAAGTATAGAACATCTCCTGCACAACTAAAACATTTTGCAACAGCTAACCTGGCCTGGAATGCTTTTGAAAATCCTTTACCCTTTATAGATACTGGTCTGCTCAGCAAAACCATAACCAGACAAATCAATGAGCGATTTGGCGGATCCAGGGATAAGGCAATCCGGCACGGGCTTTCAGTCATGCGAAAAGAGCTAGGTCTTCAACCAAAAAACACCCTGCAACCTGGTATACAAAAGCTTTTGGAAAGCTGGGCGATCTTAATAATTATGATACCCGGTTTACCATCCTGGCCAAAAATTCAAAAAAAGCAACTGGTTCGGTTGATGGAAGCCAAATGGAGCGGAGCCGAGATTGATTATGTGCGACAGTTACAGCAGCATACTTTTCTTTGGAAAGCGATGCTGGAATTATCCGGTAACATAGCAACAAGGAATTATTATAAAGGAAGTTGAAGAAAATACTCAATATTCAATTCCCAATATTCAATAATCAAGAATCCTGGATCTTGTATCCTATATCCAGTATCCACCCTCGTGTCCTTCGTAAAATCTTTGTGTGCTTTGTGTTTAAAGAATATCGAACAAGGAAGTGGAAGAAAATACTCAATACCCAACGATCAATATTCAATAATCAAGTATCCTTGATCCTGTATCCAGCATCCCCATCATCTAGTCCCCCCCAAACATCCCCTTCAGCATCGCATACAATTTCGGGTGCTTTTCAGCGAGCAGATCCGGGCGTTCGAAAAAATATTCAGATGCTACTGCAAAAAACTCAGCCTTATTCATCGTTGCGTATGGATTGATATCCGATTCCCCTTCAGCGATCTGCTGAATTTTTTCATGCATGAGATTTATCCAGGGCAATACAAAGGGTTTGTTGAGCAGCAATTCGGGGATGCCATCTGTTTCGCCATCCAGCTTATCAATCAGGTGCACAAATTCATGGATGGCGGTATTGTTCTTGTCGGTTTGATTGAGAAAACCCTGCTGCAATGCATGTTTCGACAATAACAACGATCCCTCCAACGGGCCCGTGCCCACCATGCCAAGTATGTTTCGATCAGCATGACCCTTCGTCTCAAAATCCATATTGATAGAATCAGAATAAAGTAATACCTCCCGGAGATTCGGATACTCCCAATTATCAAAATGAAAGATTGGAATGATGGCGGCAGCCCCGATCAACAACCTGTCGGTATCCGAAACCGGGGTATCCACTCCCGTTATGCGAACTTTTGTAAGGAATGCAGACAATTTCTGCTCAAATCTCTTACGGTTGTCTGCATCCAATTCCGAATAAAAAAGCACATGCTCTATCAGCCAGGCTGGATCGATCGGGGTAACAGTAGTCACAACCCCTTTTTTAGGATACATGGCAGTAAAAAAATAAACCGCAAACAAGGCAATCGCCAGTAAAATCAGGAATGGGATCATCGGAAAATGTCTTACAGATCATACAAATGTATTGTGCTTCACTCAAAATAGGTTGATGAGAAAGTTCGAACCATAAAAAAAGCTACCCCTTCGGATAGCCCTGCTTTTGTTCAAATATGTTGTATGCGATTATTAAAGGATCACCATGTTCTGTGTCAGGCTGTAAACCACCTCATTGTTATCAACCATTACTACACGGTATTGAACGTCGCCATTCATGTCTTTGATGCTATCACGGAAAGTGTAAGAATCATTGGTTTCGCCCATTAAAATAGCTACAGTTTTAAATTCGCCGTTGTTAACTTTTTTCTCGATCTGGTAAATAGAAGTAGTGGTTTCTGCACCAGCAGTCCAGGTCAATTGTACTTTACCGGCAGCTTTCAGGCTCAATTTTAAAGTAGCCATGCTGTTCAAAGCTTTTTTAGCGTCGATTTTGATAGCAGCTGGAGCTGGTTTAACAGTTGCAAAAGAAGTAAGGGTGAAGATGCATGCAATCGCGAGGGTAATAACTTGTTTCATTTTTTCTTGTGGGTTTTAGTTTTAAATCGTTGTGATAAGAGGTGGTAATCATCAAGCGATTGGATTGCGACACAAATATAATATGCGTAATTTTACTGTGCAAGCTTTTTGGCAATTATTTTCCGTAAAATTACTGCTTTTTCAGAAAATACCCGCGATTTACACCTGTTTTAACTGCCATATCTATATGATGTGAAAGTTTAATAAAAATTTATAATTTATTGTTTATTATTATTTTATAATTCAAATAACCTTTAATTTACTATAAATTTCAGCTGGGGGAAGGTATTTTTAAAAAAATATAAAAAAAAGGATATATCGCGTGAAAAAACAGGGTTTCAGGGATGAAATAATCAAATCTTACTGCGTTTTTACCATGCGCAAACTGTAAAATTTACGTCTGACCAGGTCAATTTCCGAAGCGTATATTATATATATAGATAGAATCTTGAAAGCTATTTTTCGGAAAACCACTCATTG
>JAKQKY010000340.1 GCA_029560415.1 Bacteroidota bacterium
CTTACCGGCATGGCTCAGGTCAAAATTTACACCCGGGCATTTTAGCTGGAAAGCGATATCCATTTTACCATCCTCTTTTCCTACGCTGATAAAACTGATATACCCTTTAAAATTTTGTTTGTAGGTATTGATGGCCACGTCGCCATTGGCATCATCCGGGGGCACACTAAACCTTGTACCTGCCACTACATACTCTGTATTTTCCGTTATGAATGGCGAACTGTGGTTTCCTGCGCTGTTGGGCAGTTCAATGATCTCAGCTGTCCGGAATGTTGTAAGATCAACTCTTGCTACACGGGGCGTATTGTTTGCATTGGCAAAGATCCAGCGACCATCAATTTCGCCGTTTGTTTGAGAAAGTTCTGTGTGGTGCTGGTCATCCCAGGGTACAAAGCCATGCGATGTATTGAGCATGGGTTTTGTTTCTTCGCTGTAGCCATACCCTTTTTCGGGATCAACAGAAAATATCGGGATCACTCTCAGCAGTCTGCCACTAGGCAAACCATATACACTCATTTGCCCACTAAAGCCGCCAGAAACAAAATTGTAAAATTCATCGTACTTGCCAGGAGCCACAAACGCTTTTTCGGCAGCACCAGCACTTACTGCAGTGCCGGCATTCTTTGGTTTACAGGATGGCAACAGCAGCACTGCAACGACTGCTAAAACCGCCAAACTCATTGTTATTCTTTTCATTTTACTTTATTAAGGTTTTAAATAGACCATATTATTTTACACCATCGTTTTTGCGCATAAATTCCAGTAAGCCCCGGGCTTCTTCATCAGCCAAATTCTGGTTAGGCATCCGCACCAGGCATATTTCCAGTTGTGCCTGCACCTTGGGATCCTTTGAGAGCATCGCATCCGTATTGGTAATGAAATTCATGATCCATTCAGGGGTATTGCGGGTAGTAACGCCTTTCCATCCCGGGCCCACCAATTTTTCGTCGGTGAGCTTATGGCAACTGCCGCATTTCACCCCAAAGGTCTTTTCACCGTTTGCCGCCATGGCTGCATCCAGGTTGGGACTCAGTTCAACTTTAGTAAATTTTCCTTCGCCACGTTCCGGGTCATAAGAAGGGGCGCCGCTCTCGGCTTTTTTTGAAGCATCATAGGGGTCTGCGGCCTTTCCGGCTGCATCGTCTTTACCATCACCGCAGGCAGCAAAAAATATCGCTGCCGAAAATATCAAAGCCAGTTTTTTCATAATCAATGTTTTAGTGTGAGAATTAATTTGACAGCACAATTTTACCGCTGATTAAATTGCTGGCTTATGCGTACAGTCATAGTTTGTGCCTTTAATTATTTTATATTCATAGTTCACAGTATACACATGATGATAATCATACTGCATACTCTTTAATATCATCTGGCCCAACTATTGATACAGGTAGCTTTGGCCTGTTAATTACCCAGCTATGATTATTGACACCGACATTCTGCTTGCGCTTGGCGCCACCTACAAAAAAGTTTCGGCGGGAGAGTCTATATTTAAGGAAGGAGGCGTTTGCAGTTTTTACCACCAGCTTGTGCATGGTTCAGTACGCTGGGTGAATATTGATGACGATGGAAATGAATTCATTCAGAACATGATAGAAGAGGGAGAGTGTTTTGGAGAACTCCCCTTGTTTGATGAAGAGCCTTATGCGGCCACTGCCATTGCAGATACAGATGCTGTTATACTCCGGTTGCATAAATCCTTATTTCTGCAACTGCTGCTGGAAAAACCCGACATTCATTTTGCCTTTACAAAACTGATGAGCCAGCGTTTACGTTTCAAATTTTTGTTGCTGAAAGAGCTGGTGCATCATAACCCTGAACAAAGTATAAGAACCCTGCTGAATTATTTAAAGCGTAATAATAAGAGTATCTGTACCAAATGCAATAAAGTAAATCTCACCCGCCAGCAAATAGCCAATATGACTGGCCTTAGAGTAGAAACGGTGATAAGAACGATCAGGCATTTGCATGAAAAGGGCACATTGGTAATTGAGAAAGGGAAAGTGTATTATGCCTGATATGATTTCAGTCACAAGACAAAAGCTTATTGCAGTCTTATTTTGCTGAAATTGATTTCATGAGTTTTTCAATACAGCGGTATACAAGAATTGCTTTGCTTAATTTATTGCTGGTGGCTTTTATTGGGGTTATCCTGCGATACAAGATCGCTTATGCACTACCCTTTATTGACCAGAAATTTTTGCTTCATGGTCATTCTCATTTTGCATTTGCCGGATGGGTAACACATGGCCTCATGATCTTACTGCTGCAATACCTGGCCAATAAAACGAATGACGCCGTTTTTAAAAAATACAACTGGATAATCATTGCCAATCTCATCACAGCGTATGGTATGCTGGTCAGTTTTCTGATACAGGGCTACGGCCTGTTCTCCATTTTTTTCTCTACCTTGTCTATTTTTGTTTCTTATGCTTTTGCTATTGTGTATTGGAAAGACCTCAATAAACTCTCCAAAAAAAATATTGCTCACTGGTGGATAAAGGCTGCTTTACTCTTCAACGCACTCTCATCAATTGGAGCTTTCTCGCTTGCCTTTATGATGGCAACACACGCCCTTCATCAAAACTGGTACCTGGCAGCAGTGTACTTCTTCCTGCATTTTCAATACAATGGCTGGTTCTTTTTTGCCTGCATGGGTCTGGCCACGGCAAAGTTTTTTACCAGCGTACCCATATTGATTCAAAAGAAAATATTCTGGCTGTTTGCATTCGCCTGTATACCTGCCTATATATTATCGGCTTTGTGGCTGCCCATTCCTGGTTGGAGTTATGGCATTGTGGTGCTGGCCGCATTCAGCCAGGTGGCCGGATGGCTGCTTACCCTGCAACAATTAAAGGGCCAGGCGCCATTTATTACAACCATCCTTGCACCAAATATCCGCTGGGTTTTACTGCTTTCTGCAATAGCACTGACGATAAAACTATTTTTACAACTTGGGTCCACCATTCCTTCGTTGAGTAAGCTGGCCTTTGGTTTCAGGCCGGTAGTAATTGGTTACCTTCACCTGATTCTGCTGGGAGTAATCAGTTTATTCATGCTGGGTTTTATGATGATGCAAAACAATATCCGGGTCAGATCATCTTCCATAAAAGCAATTAAAATTTTTGCTGCCGGTATTATCATTAACGAATTTCTTTTGATGCTGCAGGGTATTGCAGCAATAACATTTATGCCCTTTCCTTATATCAATGAATTATTATTGGGTGCTGCTGTACTTCTTTTAACAGGCATCATACTGTTAAATCTTTCTCAACGCAACACAAACTGACTGCAATCATAAAATGATGATTTTGCCGGTATCAACTTTACCTAAAATAAATTATATGAAAAACATTGCAGAACAAACATTGGCATCGATTGTAACCACACATCATGAAACGGTACCTGTACTGGAAAAATACCATCTTGATTTTTGCTGCAAAGGCAAACGTACTTTATCGCAGGCCTGCACTGAAAAAGGGCTTACAATAGAGGAGATCATTAAAGAACTGGAAGCATCGGTTAACTCAACCGGGCCGTCAAACAAAGCATTTGCAGAAATGAATGCTGAGCAGCTCATCGGGCATATTGTACTGCATCATCATTTATATGTGCGCCAGTCAATGCCGACTATCGAAGAACATTTGACCAAAGTGGCAGCGAAGCATGGCGACCGCTTCCCTTACATGAAAAAGGTACTGGCGATGTTTACACATTTAAAAAGTGAAATGAACCTGCATATGCAGAAAGAAGAAATGATATTATTCCCGAGAATAAAAGAGATAGAATCTTTTTCAAAATATTCGAAAAAGAAAGAAATGGACCAACACTATATCAGCAGTCCTGTGTCAGTAATAGAAAGTGAGCATGATGAGGCAGGAACGGTGATGGAGGATATAAGATTGCTTACAGGTGACTATACTGCACCAGCGGAAGCCTGCACCACTTTTAAAGTAGTAATGGATGAGTTAAGAACATTTGAAGAAGACCTTCACCAGCATGTACACCTTGAAAACAACCTATTATTCCCAATGGCAAAAAAGATGATGGCTGCATAGCAGTAACGGCTGGCCGCTTTATAATTCAATATCCTTTTCATTATCCCAGCCGGCACGTACAGATATCTTTTTAGGCATGGTGATCACTTTTTCCGGCTGGCGCTTATCAGAATAGCTGCCCGGATCCCATATGCCATTATTATTGT
>JAKQKY010000361.1 GCA_029560415.1 Bacteroidota bacterium
AGTATCCCCCACTGTATTTGTATTGGTATTAGGCCCGTTGCTTTGCAGGACTTCATTATTAATCACAAAATAGGGGTCCGTGCCTGTCCAGGCCACCGAATCCGTAAAATTTCCATCAGAAAAATCGTCCTGAAACTGCGCTGTAAGCATCAGCGGAAAACATAAAAGTATTAGAAATATTTTTTTCATCGAATTAAAATATGGACTAAATTATAAAAAAAAACCATCAGTCGGCTGACTGATGGTTTTTTTAGGGGAAAAAATTAAATTTTATCTGATAATGGTTACCGTGCCGTGGTAATTAGTTTCTTCAACACAGCCCTTTGAATCACCATAATTGACGGTAAGAACATAATAATACACCCCGTCGGCATCTTTTCCTCCGTCCCACAAGGCGTCTTCATCTTTGCCATAGTTGTCGGATTCAAAAACTTTCTTGCCCCAGCGGTTATATATTTTCATGTTGCTTCCGGGGAAATTTTCAAGGCCTTTGACTTCAAATTTGTCATTATGAGTATCACCATTGGGAGTTATGATATTGTAGAGTTCCAAGGTACAGTTTTGCGAAATAATATTGCGTGTAGCGGTAACGGTATTACACCCTGTCACAGCCACCTGCACATTGTAAGTAACTCCGGGAGTCAGGCAGCCGAATTCAACATCGCGAGCCGTTTGCCCGTGCAGATTTGAAACGGGATCTGTTGACCACAAATAGGAATACTGATGCTGATCAAGCAGGTTGGCGGGGTCTTTCACTTTCATGCGGAAATAGTTAAAGCTGCAGATGGTTGAATCCGGGCCGATAGTAGGTTCGGGTTCGGGAATGATGGTAACCACCCTGGAATCGGACATTTCGCAGTTATACCCGAATTCTTCCGCCACAGTAACGGAATAGGTGCCACTGGTATTAACATTGATTGTTTGCGCGGTGGCCCCGGTTGACCAGTTATACTGGAAAACACCTCCGCCATTTTCGGCATCCAGGTTAAAAGCAACCGTACTGCATGTGTCGGGGCCAAGATCCACCACCGCCGGCTGGGCCAGCACCTTAACAAAAATCGTATCATTGTCAAGACACGTAAGATTATCCGCTGCATTATGATTTTCAACCGTAACATAGTAATATCCGGTGGATGAAACAGGTTGTGTCTGGGCGTTGCCTCCTGTTGACCATGTAAAATCATCGCCAGGACCTGCATCCAGTATGAAGTTCAGGTTATTGCCGCATAAAATGGTGTCGGAACCAAGATCCACGTCCGGGGTCTGAACCACCAGAAGTTGCAAGGTAGTATCGTATGAACATCCAAAAATATCTGTAACGGTAACAGTATAATTGTATACACCTCCCGAATCAGGAATTACCCTGATGGTACTATCATTGATAACATCGAAAAAGGAGCCTTGCCATGCCACGGTATCGATAGGCACCTGATAGCCCCAACCAGTGGGCAACAAGGAAGGATCAAGGTTCAGTTCCCACCAGAATATGTAACCATTGTCGATACCAAAGTCATCACAAATCTCAATATTCCACGTTCCGTTGAGCGGACAACCAATGAGTCCGGCCAGCGAGCTGTTTGGTGTGATATAATTTGTATGGTTGATGGTATTT
>JAKQKY010000363.1 GCA_029560415.1 Bacteroidota bacterium
CCTTTCACTCGCATTATCCACATCATCATAAAATCAAAATCCGCGTCAACCGTGTTATCCGCGTCATCCGTGAATCTTAATCAATTTCACCTGCAACATCAATTTCACCCGTGAATCCTAATTCCTTTCACCCGCATCATCAACATCTTCATAAAATCATAATCCGCGTCATCCGTGTCATCCGCGTCATCCGTGAATCTTAATCAATTTCACCCGAATCATCCACGTCATCCGTGAATCATTCTACTCCTGTTAAAAGCAACCAAAAACCACCTTCACCCTTTGGTTTTTACCTTTAAAAATCTTAATCTTATGATACAACTTTCCGCATGATGACCAACCAACCACATACCGCTCTCAACAGCCTTCAAATACCTGTGAAAAAAATCCTGGCATCCATGCTCTTACTGCTCGTAGCACTCACCCTTTTACAGGATTACCTGCGATCCGTGGTTCAACATTCTGCTTTTTATTTTTCAGAATCCTTCCTTTTCAGTTCATTCTGGTGGCTATTAATGCCTGGTCTCTATACACAATACCTTTACATGCAATATAACAAGCAGCCAACATTTTTTACATGGTTAATGATGATGATCCTGCCGGCCATGATTCACATGCTGCTATACCCGGCATTGGTATGGATGTTATCCATGTTATGCCTCGATCACGTGTTTGCCTATAAGCAAACTTTCAGATTTGCCCTTTCAGAATATACCTATCTCTTGTTACTGATGTACAGCATCCCATTGGTTATCTTTCACTTCTATACCAAACGAAAAGTTATTGCCCAGGCAAATTCCATTAAAACGAATCCGGATTCTTCACCTGCCTGGCTTCAGTCGATCCTGGTATCGGAAGGATATACCAGGAAAAATATAGCGGTAGAAGCGATCAGTCATATGACGGCCAATCCGCCCTATATAAATATTTACATCGGCTCCCAGAAGTCGCTGCATGCTGGTACATTGCGATCCATCGCCAGCCAGTTAGAACCAACTATATTTATTCGGGTACACAGGTCAGCCATTGTAAACATTCACCAGGTGGTATCCTATACAACAAGGCTCAATGGCGACTACGACCTGCATATGAAAAACAATTCCACGCTGAGGGTGAGCCGGAATTATGCAGCTGCATTCAAGTCACTTTACCAAAAGACTCATCCACTTACCGCAAAATAACCTCAGCTTAGCATATCTGTTTTTATTTTGCATGACGGCTGATTCATATTTGTAAAAAAATGAACCATGCAAAAAAAACTCATCATCACTTCCATGGCGATCAGCCTGTTTTTTTTATGGAGTTGCCAGGGACAGGTCAGCCAGCCTGCAACAAGTCGTGGAGATCATAATAACAACGTCGTGGGCGGCTCCTTTGAGAATGGCGATTTTATGTATATCGGCATGCCCACCAACATCGCTTCTGTAGATACCAGTCCTGGCTGGCATCAACCAGGTCAGCAACTACTCATTACCGGTACGATGTTTAAACGGGATGGAAAAACGCCCGCCCCAGGCGTGATACTTTATTATTATCATACCGATGTGAATGGATTATATGCCAATAAGCCTGAACTCGACCGTAGGGTTGTCAGGCACGGCTATATCCGCGGCTGGGTGAAGTCGGATGCAAACGGGCGTTATGCGATCTATACAGTGAGGCCGGCTCCTTACCCGGGTCGTGAGTTTGAAGCGCATATCCATCCGGCCATCAAGGAACCAGGTATAGATAAGGAATATTATATTGATGAATTTGTGTTTGATGATGATCCATTGTTAACAGGTGCAAAAAGAAAAAGGCTTCCCAACCGCGGGGGTAGTGGAATCCTGCGACTCGTGAAGCAGGGTATCCTGCAGATCGCCGAGCATGACATCATACTGGGTTTGCATATCCCTAATTATCCAGGTTCATTTGAACGGGCCGGAAAATCGGGCAAAGAGATTGGTGAAGATCAACCATCTTTTGCGCCTTATCATGTGTATGGTCCCGACAAAGGTTCAATAGCCTGCCCGGTTTGCAAGTATGGCAGATACCAGGGCCTATTGTATTTTGTTGGAAGAAACCCCGATTGGAATGATATAAAAAAATGGCTCAGTTTTTTAGAAGAACAGAGCCTGGCTCGCGGCAGGTTTCTCAAAGCTTATTTTATTTACGGGAATGACAAGGATTACAACGAGGAAAGAATACGAACACAACTGGAAAAGCTTGGTGCTGAATTGAACCTGCAACGAATTGCATTGACGATGGTACCATCATTTTCTGATACAGAAAGTGATGTAAACCTTAGTTCCATTGATCCAGACCTGAAAAATACCATCATCCTTTACCGCAACAGGGTGATCATTGACAAATTCTATGAGCTCCCCGCCACGGAAGACAATTTCAGGTTGATTATTAACAGGCTGGAAGCCAGCAGGAGCCCTTTTGAAAACCTGCCTTAAGATGATTTTGCCTTGTATTGACATTGTGGCCAGACTATTGTACTTTTAGCCGGCTCAGCAACCTTCGTTTCTGCTTAAGCGTTAGCGAGCATTCAATAGCATTCGTTATGATGAAATATGCTTACATCCTGGCTGGGTTGATGCTTTTTGGCTGCTCCGGACCAAAGCCAATAAAAGTAACGGAAAGGCTCTTCGTGCTGCCAACCGACAAAGGACCATACTGGCCTTTTGAAGATACAGTTACGGTACCATTGAAGAAAAGATTCAGCCAGGGATATGCAGAAACGTTTCGGGTAAATGAAACCAGGTTTCGGTTTGTCCGTGATACATTAGTGACCGGTCTCTATGATCTGCAGTCGGTTAGCAAAGACCATTGGGTGACCAACCTCTCACTGCGCATGCCCCTTCGTAACGATAAATTTTTCCTGAATATAGATTTTGACCTGGATGGGTTTCATGACCTGTCTTTTCCTGAATTTGAAAACACCGTTGTTTACTTTTTCAATAAAGAAAAGCTGGCTTTTGATACAAGCCCGGTGAAGTTCGTCTACGACTATGCGTTACTCGACCGGGAAAAACTGATCTATGGCAGCAATACCAAACGACCGGATCCTTATAGTTGGAATATAGACATCTTTTCAATCGCCGGCCGCACCAAAAAATACCTGTTGAAAGCCCATATTCAGCTGAAAAGGTATACACGCCGTGCCGGGTATGATATCATTGATGCCAGCATTTACCGTTGCCATAACGGATCAGCTGCCAATACAACTTATATCGAAACCATTGATATCCGGAAACCATATACCGATTTTAGTTTGCGTGACTTTATGATCAGGCTGGCCCATGATAAGCGATACTTGTGAGTAAGGTTTAATATGCTGGGTGCTGTTACCTATTTATGGACAAATGTCTTCCTATTTCCGTGAACCTCTTTACATCTTTGCATCAATCATAAATCAAAAACATCATGACAACCAGGATCGCCCTTTTTTCAACCTTGCTGGCCTATAGCTTCATTGTAAGCCAGTCCTTCATGTACATTCTTTCGCTCAGCCAGGTACAGATGAGTCTCGATGCAGGTGCCTATACATCGTTTCGTAAACTGGTGGATAGCAGCATGCGAAGTAATTTTAAATATGCTATCTATGGAGCCTTGCTGGCCAATATTTTCCTGTTGGTAACGACCATCAAAACCCCGGGAAGCCCATTGTTCATTACGGCTGCAATTGCCTTCGTTGCCCTGGTAATTGATATCATGCTGACATTGAAAGGAAACCTGCCCATCAATGATATTATCAATACCTGGTCGCCAGGTCAGATCCCATCCAATTGGGAAACATTCAGAGCTAAATGGTTTCATATTTTCCAGTTCAGGCAGATTGCCAATATCACCGGCTTCCTGGCTTTGCTGGCAGGGGCGGTTTTTGGCAACAGGTAAAGAATACCACCTTTCAAACAAGCATATCTTCCGGTTGTAAAATGGAAAACTAGTCTGTATCTTTCCCGTACATCTAAACCAGGCATATGTTTCCTTCAATACTATCAGTGAATCTAAGACGCTGCGTCTTCTCTTGTATAATGATCAGTTTTGGCTTTTTTTCATTGCAGTCGCTGCAGGCCCAAACGACTGCAAAGGCTGTGCCCGTGCTGGAGCTGAATGGTAATTCCTATGAGCGTGGCCTGCAACATGGCAAGGCGCTGAAGCAGGATATCGCTGCCGTGTATACGAAGTGGAAAGATAATATCCGGAATGATACAAAGGGTGATCCCGATTCGGTATTGAATGCTTTCAGGAAGGCCATTCATTTCGAACCCATCATTCGAAAGTATGCTCCGGCCATGCTCGATGAAATGAAAGGACTCGCCGTCGGCTCGGGCCAATCCTTTGAGGACGTATATGCTTTTCAGTTGGTAGATGAATATTGGGTATACCGCAACAGGCAGAATAATGAAGAGAAACACCATTGCAGTGGTATTGGAGTGCCTGCAACAGCTGGTAGGCCGGCCTATATTGCCCAAAATATGGACCTTGAAAATTACATGCAGGGTTACCAGGTATTATTGCACATATCCTCCACCGTTACTGAACCTGAACAATATATCCTGAGTTGCGCAGGCCTGGTTGCACTGGGAGGTATGAACGGAAAAGGAATCGGGCTTTGTATGAATACGCTGATGGAACTGGAGTCATCTATCAATGGGTTACCAGTTGCCTTTATCGTTCGGGCCGTATTGGCTAAACAGGATGGAAAGGAAGCCCTTCAATTCCTGCAAACGGTAAAGCATGCTTCTGGTCAGAATTATATTTTGGGCATTGCCGATAGTGTATATGATTTTGAAGCCTCTGCCAACCAGGTCGTTCGTTTTAAGCCGGCAACAGGTGAGAGCCAGGCTGTATATCATACCAACCATGCGCTGGTAAATCATGATGTGAAGCCCTGGTATAAAACCTATCATGAAGAAGTGATAGCTGCTGCATCGAAAACGCGGGACAGCGAGATCCGTTTTGCATCCCTGGAACGTCGGCTCAATAAACCAGCTTCTGGCATCACTGCAGATCTGATCAAGCAAACCCTTCGCTCTAAAGACAATGCGAAAAGCCCGGTTTGTCGTGCATATTCCGCAAATGGTTTTGGTTTCACATTCAGTTCGATACTCTATACCCTGGGTGGAAAAAGATCGGTATCGCTGACCAATGGATCGCCAGATCAGTCTGAATACAAAACTTATTATTTCAGTCAGCAACCCTGATCAACATGTTTGCCATTATTTTAAATCAAATACAATTAATATGAAACTGGGCGTATTTTCATTAAGCCTGAGTGTTAAAGACATTCATGCATCAAAAGCTTTTTATGAAAAGCTTGGATTTACAACCTTTGGCGGTAATATCGACCAGAAATGGCTGATCCTGAAAAACGATCAGTGTATCATTGGACTCTTCCAGGGAATGTTTGAAAAGAACATGCTGACTTTTAACCCCGGCTGGGATGTTAATGCCAGTAAACTGGAATCGTTTACGGATATACGTGAGATACAGAAAGAACTTAAAGCGCAAGGTATTGTGTTGGACTCTGAGTCCGATGAAAATACCTCAGGTCCGGCGAGCATTGTATTAACAGATCCCGACGGTAATCCCATCCTGCTCGATCAGCATGTATAAATGAATGAAGTTTAAGTTAACATGACGAAGCCCGAGATCATCCAGCAAATACAGTATCATCACCAGCATTTCATTGATAAGATTCATGATCTGCCTGCGGATGCATTTCTATTATCAAGAAACAACAAGTGGACGGCCGGTCAGCAGCTTGATCACATTTGCCGGTCTATGAAACCTGTTGCCATGGCATTTGGACTTCCAGGCATAGCTTTACGATTATTGTTTGGGAAAGCCAATAGACCTTCACGGTCTTATGAAGCGCTGGTGGAAAAATACAACGGTAAATTGTCAGCCGGAGGCAGGGCGAGTGGGAGGTTCATTCCTAAAGACATATCGTTTGATGAAAGGGATGGATTGGAAAAGCAATTACAGCATACCGTTAGTAAACTTGTTCACAGGCTTGGCCGTTTTTCAGAAAAAGACCTCGATACCTATATTCTGCCTCATCCTCTTCTTGGAAAATTAACCTTCCGGGAAATGCTATACTTTAGCATCTACCACGTGCAGCACCACGATAAGTTGATGTGGGAACAGCTTGCATTATAAAAATGCATTTGTTTAATCTTTCTTCTCCACCCGCGAAGGCGTGTCTTTTCCATTTACAATGGAAGTACTGCTGATGGCAATGGCCTTAATGATCTCAGCCATATTGTTCATATCAAGGGTTTCTATTTCATCATCAAGCGTATGATAATATTTCTCCGAATCCATTTTAGATGTGCTGATGGTATGTGCAGGAACTCCTAATGCCGCAAGGGTGGCATTGTCGGACCGGTAGAATAATTGTTGTTTGGGATAAGGATCTGGTTCAAAATGAAAAGCAGTTCCACTTAGGTTCGACTGCAGGATCTTCCCCAGGTCAGATTTTTCATACCCGGTGATATAAGCGCTGTTGGTTCCCCATTTGCTTTCCGTGCCGATCATTTCGATGTTGAACATGGCAACCGTTTTGTCGGCATTGATCTGCTGGCTGAAATACCGGCTCCCATAACCGCCGATCTCCTCTGCTGTAAAAGCGACGAATACCAGGCTGCGTTCGTTGTTTTTTTGTTTGGCGAAATAGTGGGCGAGCATGATAACAGCGGTTGTGCCGGCTGCATCATCGTTGGCACCATTGTAGATCGAATCCTGTTCGGCATTGGGCTTTACAACGCCCAAATGATCGTAGTGACCCGAAAAGACCACCTGGTCATCTTTCTTTGATCTTCCTGGCAGGTATCCTACCACGTTAGTTAATGAACTGCTGCTGATTTCCTGTTCGATCCTGAAGTGAAATGAAGCAGGCTTTAGATCTGTACGAATGAACAAAACACTGTAATCGTTCTTAAACGATTCTCTCCTGAATCTTTTCAGCTTACTGAAGTTTGCAGCATGAAAGGAATCTACTAATACTATGTAGTTCTTATGCTGTTTCATTAACCGGTTAGCCTGGGTCATTAAACTACTGGTATCAAGGTTTTGAATGCTGTATCCCGAGCGTTCTGTTATATCAAGCGAAGCTTCTGTGCTCACACAAATCATGCTATCCGCACCAAAACTTTTTCCATTAATTATACCGGTTGCTGAAACCGGCTTCGCTTTAACCACAGAAAAGGTTTGCTTATAAGAGCTGAGCCCCGGTAAGTAGGCGAGGCCCGCTTTGGTAAATTCAGCTGCAATGAAATCTGCTGCTTTATCAATGGATGGCGTAAATGGTTTTCTCCCTTTCATATCGTCGGCCGACAATGTTCTTTCGATGCGCTCCACTTCTGCAACATTGATGATCTTATCTATCTGCTGCGCAAAAGAAAAAGTGCTGCTGAAGAGCAACACTTGTATCAATACGATTCGCTTCATGGTAGAATTGTTTTTGATTTCACGCAAAGCCACTAAGTAGGCAAAGAGCGCAAAGTTTTATAAGAAGTTCATTAGAACAATCCAGCATCCAGTATCTAGTATCCATCACCCTACAAACTCATCATCTCCTTAAACTTCACCGCCTGCCTCCTGCTTACTTCAATCTTTTCGCCACCTTTCAAATCGAGTAATAATCCGCCATTGAAATAGGGTTCTACTTTATCGATCATGCGTAAGTTTACAATATGCTTTCTATTAGCCCGGAAAAATGTTTTTTCATCCAGCCTTTCTTCCAGGGCATTGAGCGATTTCAAAATAAGCGGTTTGTTGGTTGCAAAATACACTTTGGCATAGTTACCAACGCTTTCGAATAAACGCACTTCAGAAAGTTTCACAAACCAGCAGCGCTCCCCGTCTTTTACAAATACCTGGTCGCTTTCGGTGAGGGTGCCCCTGTTAACACCGGCAATGGAAGCGGCAATCTCTTTCTCTTCGGCCTGCTGCAGTTTATGCAGGGCATCGGCGAGACGCTTGGGTTCAACCGGTTTCATCAGGTAATCAAGTGCATTCACTTCAAAGGCTTTCAACGCAAATTCATCATAAGCCGTTGTGAAGATCACGTGCGGCGTTCTTTCCAGTTCGGTAAGCATGTCAAATCCTGTTTTTCCCGGCATTTGTATGTCGAGGAAAATAAGATCAGGCGACAGGCTTTCGATCTTATCTATGCCTTCGGTTGCATTGGCTGCTTCGCCGATCACTTCCACTTCTGGAAACTCCTGTAATAATTTTTTTAGTTCGTTGCGGGCAAGCCTTTCGTCGTCAATTATTAGTGCTCTCTGCATCGGTATAGTTTTATGCGTATTTGGTAAATCTATAAAATATTACTTACAGGCATGATGATCTTCGATTCTACCATCCCGCCTTCTACATCATGTATCTGGAAATTGGCCTTCCCCTGGTATAACAGGTTGAGCCTGTCCTGCGTGCTTTTGATCCCAAATCCTTCTTCCGAATCCTCTGGCTTATATCCATTGAGTTTGCCCGAATTGAGTACGATCAATTCATGGTGATTATCAATAAAAGCCGAGCTGATGCGGATGAGCCCGCCATTGATCTGTTTACTGATGCCATGTTTGATGGCGTTTTCTACCAGTGTTTGCAACATCATGGGTGGAATGGGCTGGGTGAGGGTATCGCCATCTATGTTCATTTCAATTTTCAATCTTTCTTCAAAACGCATGTGTTCCAGCGCCAGGTAGTCTTTTACAATATCCAATTCCTGCTTCAACGGAACAGTTTCCATTTTCTCTGCCTGCATGCTGCTGCGGAGGATATTGCTTAGTTCGGTAATAGCAGTTCGGGCACGCTGCGGATTTTCGTCTACCAGTGCCCGTATGCTATTGAGTGCATTGAAAATAAAATGCGGGTTGATATGCGATTTGATGGTTTTCAGCTCAAGCGATTTTACCATCGCTTCCAGCCGAAGAGTATCGAGCTGTTGCCTTCGGTTGCTTTCAATATAATGATAGATATAATAGATCAGGTTCCAGATCAGCACCAACCAAAGTGCATTGAAGCTGCTGAGGAAAATCCGCTCCGAACGGGAGAATTTCTGCAGTCTCTCCGGGTTATATCCAATGAAATAATCTACCCATTCAGAAATAAAACCAAAGAATATCGAAAATACAAGCGTGAGCAGTATGAAATCAATGATCTGTTTTTTAATGGGTTTCTCAAGCACCTTGAGGTAGAAAATGCAAAAGCGCATGATATGCGTGATGAACAGTCCTAGTACACAGGTCAGGATCAGGCTGATGAAATAGGATTTGGAAGGTTTGCCGAAAGTAGACACAAAAAATACGCTGATCGCTATATTTACCGCCCACCCGATGATCTGGCACCACCAATATCTGGAAATGTTCTTAAACATATGTTGCAAAGCTATGCGCTGGCCTGCCATAAACAGACATTGATTTGATTAATGGCGAAATGCTGTTGTAGAAGGCCAAACATAGATTATTTTTTTAATAATGTAAAGGCATGTTTCCATTCATTCGGCTGAAAACCCGGGTTCGATGGCTCTTGTTACTACTGTTGCGCCTTACCCGCTTATTCCAGTACATATTGAAATTGGATCCCCTGGTTGGTTTTGGCATAATTTCCGGGGCACTTTATCAACCCGTTATTAATGATTAGTTTTACAAAATAGTAAATGTGCAACATGGGCAATCCCAATTTAAATACAAATAAAGATTTTCTGCAGCCGGCCGATAAGGAATTTGAGAATAATATCCGGCCGGCTTTGATCGATGATTTCAGCGGCCAATCGCAGATCATCGAAAACATCAGCATCTTCATAAAAGCGTCTAAACTCAGGGGCGAAGCGCTCGATCATATACTGTTTCATGGCCCCCCTGGATTGGGTAAAACAACGCTCTCCAGGATCGTTGCCAATGAAATGGGCGTAAATATCAAAGAAACTTCGGGGCCTGTGATCGAGAAACCCGGTGACCTGGCCGGTTTACTTACCAACCTGGAACCAAATGATGTATTGTTTATAGATGAGATACACCGGCTCAGCAATGTGGTGGAAGAATATTTGTATGCGGCCATGGAAGATTACCGCATCGATATTATGATCGACAGCGGTCCCAATGCCCGCAGCGTACAACTTACCCTCAACCCGTTTACACTTATAGGAGCTACTACCCGTAGTGGTTTGTTAACAGCACCTTTATTGTCCAGGTTCGGAATTAAATCGAGATTGGAATATTATGATGCCGAAACGTTGAAGAATATTTTGCTTCGTAGTGCCAGGATATTGAATACCCGCATTACCAGCGATGCAGCAGCAGAGATCTCCCGCAGGAGCCGGGGCACGCCGCGTATTGCCAATGGCTTACTACGCCGTGTGAGGGACTTTGCACAGGTGATCGGCAATGGCGTGATAGACATGAACATCACCGAGCATGCATTAAAGGCATTGAATGTAGATCAGCACGGGCTCGATGAAATGGATAACCGCATCTTGTCTACCATCATCGAAAAATTCAAAGGAGGCCCCGTAGGCATTACCACCATTGCCACTGCAGTGGGTGAAGAAACGGGAACCTTAGAGGAAGTATACGAGCCGTTCCTGATACAGGAAGGATTCATCATGCGTACATCAAGGGGCCGGGAGGTAACGGCCAAAGCATATAAGCACCTGGGGAAGGTACCACCAGCGAGTGGACTACAACCCGGGTTTTTCTAAAAAAATAAAAGCAGCTTTAAAGGCTGCTTTTATTTTGTAAATATGTTGATCTTATTCAGAGACTACGAGCCTGAACCCGTTTCCGTGGATATTCACGATCTCCAGTTTTGAGTCTTCTTTAAGATACTTGCGTAATTTGGCAATGTACACATCCATGCTGCGACCGTTGAAATAAGTATCGCTGCCCCATATTTTTTTGAGGGCGGCTTCACGTGGGAGTAGGTCGTTTTTATACTCGCTGAGCATTTTCAGCAGTTCATTTTCCTTCGGTGAAAGCGTTTGTACCTTACCGTTAACGGTAAGTTCACGCAGGCGTGGGTTGAAATGATAGCTGCCCAGGTCGAATTCGGCGTTCACTTCTTCGCGGTGAATTTCTTCATTGCGTTTCAGGATCGCTTTGATCTTATGAAGGAGCACTTCACTGTCGAAAGGTTTGGTGATATAGTCATCGGCGCCGAGTTTATATCCCTGGATGATATCATCCTTCATGGTTTTGGCGCTGAGGAAAAACAGGGGCACATCGGGGTTTATATCCCGGATTTCTTCTGCCACGGTAAATCCGTCCATGTTGGGCATCATCACATCCAACAAACATATATCGAATTTTTCCCGCTGAAAAGCCGCCAGTCCTAAACGGCCGTCTCTCTCCAGGGTTACATCGTAGTCATTCAGTTCAAGGTAATTCTTTAGTACCATGCCAAGGTTCGTATCATCTTCGCACAATAGAACTTTCGGTTTTGCTGCTTCCATTGTAAATAGTTTAATTACAAATAAAATTAATTCATTTTTGAGACAGCTAATATAGTGCCTAATTTTTTGTTAAAGGTAAATTTCACGGTTTCACGCAAAGCCACGAAGAAGGCAAAGAGCGCAAGGTTTATGTTATAAGCTTTTAAGAACAATCCAGCATCTAACATCATCCCGAATCCCGTATCTTGTATCCAGTATCCAGTATCCTGCATCCATCATCTACCTCCCCCCATACCTCCTATCCGTCAACGTTTTTAAAAATGCAACCAGGTCTTTCTTCTCTTTAAGCGTTAGTCCGAGTGGTTTTTTTAATGCATCATCTACCTGGATCGGATCTTTGATGAATTTGGTAGGATCGTTGTAATAATCGATCACTTCTTCCAGTGTATTGAACATACCATTGTGCATATAAGGTGCGGTGACCGCAATGTTTCGTAAGCCAGGCGTTTTAAATTTTCCCAGGTCTGCCAGGTTACGGCTGATGAGGTAGCGGCCACTGTCGTTAAACTCTTTGCCATTGAAGATGCCGATGTTTTTATAGTCATCATCGGTGAAGTCTTCCATAAAATGACAATCAAAACATTTGGCTTTATCACTTAAAAAAACCTGGCGACCTCGTTCTTCCTGGGGCGAAAGTTTTTTGATATTATTGCTCCAGTCGTCGAATTTGCTGTCAACTGTTTCCAGTGTTTGTTCGTAGGTTGATAAGGCATCGGCCAGGTTGGATGCATTGGGATCCTGTTTGAAAATTTTCCGGAAAAGATTTTTATAAACGAGCGACTTGTTGAGGCGTTCTACTGCTTCTGTTATCGGCAATCCCATTTCATCGGGGTTTTGAATGGGCATCA
>JAKQKY010000367.1 GCA_029560415.1 Bacteroidota bacterium
TCCTGGCTAACCTATGTGATAGCGTTTATCGTACTCGATTTTGCAGGATATGTGGTACATGCGATCGACCACAAGGTTAATTTTTTCTGGAACAGTCATATCATCCATCACAGCAGCGAAGAATTTAACCTGGCTTGTGCCTTACGGCAAAGGGTATCCGTTTTTGTGCGGTTGTTTGTAATCCTGCTTATACCGGCAGCGGTGCTCGGTGTACCGGCACAGGTCATAGCCGTCGTTGCCCCTTTGCACCTTTTTGCACAGTTCTGGTACCATACCCAACACATTGGCAGGATGGGATTCCTGGAAAAGATCATCGTTACACCATCGCATCACCGCGTGCATCATGCCATCAATAAAGAATACATTGATAAAAATTACGGGCAGATCTTTATTATCTGGGATAAATTATTCTGCACGTTCCAGGAAGAATTGAAAGAAGTACCGGCGGTGTATGGAATCACAAGACCCGTTCGTACCTGGAACCCGATCCGGATCAACTTTCAACACCTGGCCTTGTTGTTTAAAGATGCGTGGCATACCCGCAGTTGGAATGACAAGCTGAAAGTCTGGTACAAGCCCACCGGTTGGCGCCCTGCTGATGTTGCCGAAAAATACCCGGTTTATAAGATCGATGATGTATATCATTTTGAAAAATATGATACAGACTATTCAGTTCCTTTTTTAGTTTGGACATGGATTCAACTGATCATGCTCCTGCTCTTCGTTAGTTACCTGTTTGGAAACATTGCAACCATCGGAAGTCCGTTGATCTTTTTATATGGCGGATTTATTTTTTTATTCGTGTATGCCTTTACAGAACTGATGGATCAACATAAGTACGCCATCGTTTGGGAATTATTAAAGAATATAACCGGCATCGGCATCATCCTGTACCTGGGGGATTGGTTTAAGGCAGCTGAATTACATCCTTCTATTAAATATTTGCTAATAGGTTATTTCATTATTTCCATGCTGGTCGTTACCTGGTTCTCCACCCGGCACCAGGCCGTTCAAAAAAACAATATGTCCATGGCCGGTTGATCAGGATCTTCCCGGTTCATTGTTCACCGTTCTCCAGATGTTTAATGGATTGCTTTGCTTTAATTCATCCGGCAATAATGTATCGGGCCAGTTCTGAAAGGCGATTGGCCTGGCAAAACGCCGGATGCCATCTGCACCTACCGAGGTAAACCGGCTGTCGGTTGAAGCAGGAAACGGGCCGCCATGTTGCATACTCAAACAAACTTCTACGCCGGTTGGCACACCATTAAAAATAAATCTTCCGCAAATATTTTTTACCTGTTCTATCAAAGTGCTATGAAGAGTAACATCATTTTCTGTGGCCATAACGGTAGCGGTTAGCTGCCCTGAAAGGTTATTGGCAATCATTGTCATTTCATCGGCATTATCGCAGCATACCAATAATGAGTAGGGGCCAAATACTTCTTCCTGCAACAGGGGATTTTCCAGGAATGTTTTTGCTGAGCAGGTTGCTATCGTAGGAATGCCTTCATTTGACCCTGCTTCAATATCAGCAACCGCTTTTATACTAACTAGTGTGCCTGATAAGGCCTTAGCTCTTTTCTCAAGATAGTTTTTATGAATGCCTTCATGCAACATGGGTGCTGGGATTGTTTTTTTGATAAGCTCACTCAATTCATTCAAAAAAATATCCAACGCTTCTCCCTTGATGCCGATCATGATGCCGGGGTTTGTACAAAACTGGCCAACGCTTAAGGTAATGGATGCTGCCAGTTGCTGCGCTATTTCAATAGAAGATAATTTCAGTTTTTCAGGCAATAGAAAAACCGGGTTCACGCTGCCCATTTCTGCAAAAACGGGAATGGGTTCTTTGCGTTGATTGCCCCAATCAAATAATTGTTTTCCACCGGCAAATGAACCGGTAAATCCCACTGCTTTTGTATGAGGATGTTTTATGAGTGCTTCACCAACAGCAGAAGATGCGCCATGAACATGCGCAAATACGCCCTTTGGTAATCCTTGACTGGCAACTGCATTTATAATAGCGCTAGCCACCAATGCACTGGTTTTAGGATGGGCAGGATGTGCTTTTACGATCACCGGGCAACCGGCAGCCAGGGCACAGGCCGTATCCCCACCAGCGGTAGAATAGGCAAAAGGAAAATTACTGGCGCCAAAAACAACCACGGGCCCAAGCGGCACCAACATCTTCCTGATATCTGGTTTTGCAGGAACCCTGTTGGCGTCTCCTGTATCTATCCTGGCATCCAGCCATTGACCACTTTCACAATGTGCAGCATAACTGGTGAGTTGAAAGATCGTCCTGGTTCTTTCTACACGTAACCTGGCTTCCGGCAGGTTGGTTTCTGCCATGGCAGTCTGTAATAACAAATCTCCCAGGTTTTCGATCTCGATGGCAATCTGCCGCATTAGGTCGGCCCGCTGCTTTAATGATTGATTTCGATAGATGTGAAACGCATTCCAGGCTTCTTCCATCACCTGGTTAATTGTTTCGGTGGTTGCATTGGTTTCCATTTGATAAAATTAAAGTAGAAAGTGAGGATTCAATCTGACCAGAGAAACTAAGTTTTGATTTAATATCTAAAAGGGAGGCTCAATACAAGTGAAATGAAGAAACGAAATTAACCACAGAGAACACAGAGTTGATTCACAGAGTTTCACGGAGTGAACTATCTGCTGCATTAGATCTCTGTGAAACTCTGTGCAAAACTCATTTTACTCTGTGGTAAAAAAATTGCTTAGCCTAAATTGAAAAAGCCTCTTCAATATTGAAAAGGCTTTTTTTGTACCACGTACGGGACTCTCTGCCCGACTGCGTCACGCAGGCAGGGAACCCGTGAATCCTCCTTCAATTTGTTTTTGTACATATTTTTTTCCTGCAGCGGTTTTCAGATATTTCTCCCTGATTCTTGCTTCTTTATAGTTACTTGCCATTTCGAAAAATATTACTTTCCAAGGAATAAACGCAGATGTAAAAGTGGATTTACCAGCATTATGTTCACTTAGTCTTTTTTTAAGATTCTCAGTCATGCCGACATAATGCTTTTTTGCACTTTCACTATATAGAACGTAAATGTATACCATGCGAAGTCTAAATTAAAAAAGCCTTTTCATTTAGAAAAGGCTTCTCTTGTACCACGTACGGGACTCGAACCCGTGATTCCTCCGTGAAAGGGAGGCGTCTTAACCTCTTGACCAACGCGGCATTTCCCGTTAAAGGACGGCAAAGATAATGCGATGCAATTTCGTATCCAAATTTTTTAAGAAAACTTGCCAAATTAAGCAGGCTTTTTTAACCCGGTCAGGCCAGGAAAGCCTGCAGGCAGGGCAGTAGCCGAAAATGTAAAAAATATTCGGTCCAAATCCCGCCACATCCTGTAATTTTGCCTCGCAAAAAATAAATCTTCATTTTCAAATTTTAGTTATGAGTACAGTAAAAGTTGCCATTAATGGATTCGGCCGTATCGGTCGCCTTGTTTTTCGCCAGATATATGATATGAAAGGTATTGATGTTGTGGCTATTAATGATCTTACCAGCCCGGCAGTATTGGCTCATTTATTAAAATACGACAGCGCACAGGGAAGATTCGGACAAACCGTTACCTCTACAGATAATTCAATCGTGGTAAATGGCCATGAAGTAAAAATATATGCCCAGAAAGATCCTGCTCAAATTCCATGGGGACAACACGATGTTGATGTAGTGATTGAAAGCACCGGCTTCTTCACTGATAAAGACAAAGCTGCCGCCCATCTTACCGCAGGTGCAAAAAGGGTTGTGATCTCTGCACCCGCCACCGGCGACCTGAAAACTGTTGTATTTAATGTTAACCATGCCATCCTCGATGGTAGCGAAACCATCATCAGCTGTGCAAGTTGTACCACCAACTGCCTGGCTCCAATGGCCAAAGCACTGAATGATAAATACGGAATTGTTACCGGTATCATGAGCACCATTCACGCCTATACGAACGATCAGAATACCCTCGATGCACCTCATCCAAAAGGTGACCTGCGTCGTGCAAGGGCTGCTGCAGCGAACATCGTTCCAAATAGTACCGGTGCCGCGAAAGCGATCGGACTTGTTTTACCAGAATTGAAAGGAAAACTCGATGGTGGTGCACAAAGGATTCCAGTGATCACCGGTTCTGTTACCGAGTTATACAGCATCTTGTCTAAACCAGCCACAACAGAAGAGATCAATGCAACCATGAAAGCAGCCAGCAACGAGAGTTTTGGCTATACCGAAGATGAGATCGTGAGCAGCGATGTGATCGGCATCCACTTCGGTTCTTTGTTTGATGCTACTCAAACAAAGGTGATGACCGTTGGCGACAAGCAAATGGTTAAAACCGTAAGTTGGTACGATAATGAAATGAGCTATGTATCACAATTGGTACGTACGGTTCAGCATTTCGCCGGACTGATCTCTAAATAAGACCTTTAATTTGTTTGGAAGACAGCAATCTGCTAAGTAACACTTGGTGATTTGCTGTCTTCTTTTTTTATTGATATTTGTAGCCCACAAATAGGAAAGATTATAAATATCTTTGTTTACCAGCTTTATAAAGGCAACTATATAAAATTTACGTATGACAAATTTTTCTGCATTTAACTTCAATGGAGTGAAAGCCCTCGTAAGGGTGGATTTCAATGTGCCCCTGGACGACCAGTTCAACATTACCGATGATACCCGGATGACGTCAACCCTGCCTACCATTAGAAAAATATTGGCGGATGGTGGAAATGCCATCCTGATGAGTCACCTGGGTAGGCCTAAGGATGGTCCGACTGATAAATATTCTTTGAAACACCTTGTAAAGCATTTGCAGGAATTGTTGGGTGGAGCTAAGGTTTATTTTGCGGATGATTGTATTGGGCAGTCGGCTATCGACGCAGCAAAAAAACTGCAACCAGGCGAAGTTTTGCTCCTTGAAAACCTTCGATTTTATAAAGAAGAAGAAAAGGGTGATAAAGGCTTTGCCGAGAAACTAAGTAAACTGGGCGATGTGTATGTAAATGATGCTTTTGGTACAGCACATCGGGCACATGCTTCAACCGCTATTATTGCCGATTATTTTGATCCGGCTAAAAAAATGTTTGGCTTATTGATGGAAGGAGAAGTGATCAGCGCCGAAAAAGTATTGCACGCTGCTGAAAAGCCTTTCGTGGCCATCATTGGTGGCGCCAAAGTTTCAGATAAGATCCTTATCATCGAAAACCTGCTCGAAAGAGCCACCGATATCATCATCGGCGGTGGAATGGCATACACATTTTTAAAAGCCAGGGGTGGACAGATCGGTAATTCACTTTGCGAAGACGACAGGTTGGATACTGCCCTGGATATTCTTAAAAAAGCAACCCAGAAAGGCGTGAGCATTCATTTGCCGGAAGATTCTGTTATTGCAGATAAATTTGCGGCAGATGCCAACACAGAAGTGCGTCCTAGCGATGCGATTCCCGCAGGTTGGATGGGACTCGACATCGGCCCCAAAGCCGTCGGCATTTTCAGCGAGATCATCAATAAATCCAGGACGATATTATGGAATGGCCCGATGGGTGTTTTCGAAATGGAAAAATTCCAAAACGGAACAAAATCCATTGCACTGGCCGTAGCTGAATCTACTTCCAAAGGCGCTTTCAGCCTGGTGGGCGGAGGCGATAGCGTAGCAGCCGTGAATAAATTTCACCTGGCCGATAAGGTTAGTTATGTATCAACCGGCGGCGGCGCCATGCTAGAATATTTTGAAGGAAAAGTATTGCCCGGCATCGCAGCCATCAAAGCATAAGTCTTTTTATAAGTATATTTTCTTAAGCCATGAATCTACTTCATGGCTTTTTTTATCCAGTATCCAGTATCCAGCATCCAGCATCCAGCATCCAGCATCCAGCATCCACTTTCCACTATCATTTCCTATATTTATCTTCATTTTTCAAATTAACCACCTGCTATGGGAAGAATTGCCGATTCAGAACTCATCATTACCAAACGGGGCGCCATCTATCATCTTGACCTGCGCCCAGAAGAACTGGCCGATACGGTGATCGTGGTCGGGGATCCCGACAGGGTCAAAAAAGTAAGTAAACATTTCGATCGCATCGAGCACCAGCAACAGCATCGTGAATTCATTACCCATACGGGTTATATCGGGCAAAAAAGACTGTCTGTGATGTCAACAGGCATCGGTCCCGATAATATTGATATCGCCATCAATGAACTGGATGCGTTGGCCAACATTGATTTCGAAACACGTGAGATCAAATCGAACTTTCAAAAACTCAATATCATTCGGTTTGGTACTTCGGGCTCTTTGCAGGCCGATATCCCGGTCGATAGTTTTGTAGCGTCTACCCATGGCCTCGGGCTCGATAACCTGATGAACTATTATGCCTATGAAAAGTCGGCATCCGAAAATGAATTGGTGGATGCATTCGTGGAACAAACAGGTCTCGACCTCGATATCACAATTCCATATGTATTTGAAGGCGGGCCGTCGTTGATCAATAAATTCAAAGAAGATTTTTATAAAGGAATTACAGTTACATGCCCCGGATTTTATGGTCCGCAGGGAAGGATTTTGCGCCTTGGATTGAAAAGCCCGGGACTGATAAACAAGCTGACCGATTTCCGCCATGATAATCACAGGATCACTAACTTTGAAATGGAAACATCGGCTATTTACGGGCTGGGTAAATTATTGGGTCATGAATGTTTAAGTGTGAATGCGATCGTAGCCAACAGGGTGGTACAAAAGTTTTCGGAAGACAGCAATGCTGCCGTAGAAAAACTCATCAAAAAAGCCCTCGAGGTTTTAACAACTTAAACCCTCAAACCCTTATACCCTTAAACCCTTAAACCTTTAAACCTTTAAACCTTTAAACCTTTAAACCCACAACCCTTTAACCCTAAACTTCTAAATAAACTTGCAATGATTGCAACCAAAACAATTCCTGATTTTTCACTTTCCCCGCGGGTCGACCAGGTAGGCATCGAAGAACGGGCCTCGAGGTTTACCAAGCGCAGCATAAAGAATGAAACGAAGATCAACGGCCTTAAACTGGCGCTGAACATGATCGATCTCACCACGCTCGAAGGAAAAGATACTGATGGTAAGGTTAAACAGCTCTGTTACAAAGCACAGCATTTGATGGATACTTATCCCGATCTGCCAACCGTTGCGGCTGTCTGCGTCTATCCGTCCATGGTAAAAGTGGCCAAAACTGCACTCGGCAATTCCGGAATAAAAGTAGCGGCCGTGGCAACAGCATTTCCAAGTGGGCAGGCACCCAGGGATGTGAAGATCCGCGATACCAAATTTGCCATCAACGAAGGCGCCGATGAAATTGACATGGTCATTTCCCGCGGTAAATTTCACCAGGGTGAATACAATTTTGTGTTTGATGAGATCGCTGCTGTGAAAGAAGCCTGTGGCAATGCCCGGTTGAAAGTGATCCTCGAAACAGGAGAATTGGTTACTTATGATAAAGTGAGAAGGGCCAGCGACATTGCCATGTATGCTGGTGCCGATTTTATTAAAACATCTACTGGAAAAATTTCCCCGGCAGCAACGATGCCTGTTACGCTGGTAATGCTTGAAGCCATCCGCGATTTTTATTATAAAACAGGTAAGCGTATTGCGATGAAGCCTGCCGGCGGCATTTCAAAATCCAAGCTGGCATTGCATTACCTCGTGATGCTGAATGAGGTGCTGGGAGAAGAATGGATGAATAATCAATGGTTCAGGTTTGGTGCAAGCAGCCTGGCAAATGATATCCTGATGCAATTGATGAAACAAAAAACAGGCGTCTACCAATCTGCCGATTATTTTTCAATCGATTAAATTCACCACATCATCAAATCATCAAATCGCCAAATCATCAAATTACCAAATCATCAAATTACCAAATCACCAAATCATCAAATCACCAAATCACCAAATCACCAAATCATCAACCCTTAAACCCTTAAACCTTTAAACTCTTAAACGACCTAAACGTCCCAAACGTCCCAAACGATACACCATGGCCACTACAAAAAATAATACCATCAAATTAAAATTCGACAGCGCAAGGAATTTAGCGCCCGCTCCCGAAAGCAAAAGCGCCGCTAAAATAGATCCGAGATACGACCTGTTCATCAACGGAAAATTTGAAAAGCCACAGAGCAAAAAATATTTTGATACGATCAATCCCGCAACAGAAGAAAAACTCTCGGAAGTTGCAGAAGCGAACCAGGCCGATGTGAATAAAGCGGTAGCCGCTGCCAGGCAGGCATATGATAAAGGC
>JAKQKY010000368.1 GCA_029560415.1 Bacteroidota bacterium
CCCCTTGCCGTATCAGAAATATCCAGTATGGAACCCGGCAGCGGATTTTGTGTACCGATACCAACTTGCTGACCCCAAAAAACACCTGGCAGAAAGATCATTGCGATGAGGAAAATGTATTTACGCATATCAAACAGCTTTTTTAGAACATTGCCTGATAAAATTACTAAGCTGTGTTTAATATGCAGATGATTTACGTCATGCTGTTTATTGAAACCGGTTTGTTGTGTGTAGTGACGAAGGATCGAAAAGCTGCATAGTTTTTAATATTTTGGCAGTGGAAATGAATATCTACTGAAATATCCTTGAATACAATAATGCCGGGGAAATACCTACACCTTAAATTAATAGGACAATAAAAATATGATATAATAGAAGCAGTGTAGATGCAGGTTGTTTAGAGTTCCTTCATCACTTCAGCAAATATGCTGTATGATTGCAACCTTGCCTCCTGGTCGTAAATATGAGAAGTGGCCATTACTTCATTCACGTTGGTTTTTTCCATAAACAACAGCATGGTATTTTTTATTGTCTCTTTACTACCAACAAACGAATAGGCTAACATCTGTTGTACCTGGAAGGCTTCTGCGTCCGTCCAGATAGTTTTCATATCATCAACGGGCGGTTGCAATAATTTTCTTCTGCCGCTCACTATTCCTAAAAATAATTGTTGTATCGACGTTGCTGTTTTTGCAGCTGCTGCATCTGTATCGGCTGCAATCACATTTACGCAGGCCATCACATACGGTTCCTTTAATGTAGCTGAAGGTTGAAAGTATTGCCTGTATAAATTAATGGCCGGAATAAATTGAGCAGGCGCAAAATGACTGGCAAATGCATAGGGCAATCCCATGGCTGCGGCCACCATGGCACTGTCGGTGCTGGAACCTAATATCCAAATAGGTATATCGAGGCCTTCGCCCGGGATGGCTCTTACTTTGGTGGTACTGTTTTCTGCAGAAAAAAACTTTTGCAACTTTTGAATATCCTTTGGAAAGTTATGTTCCGCACCAAAATTGGCTCCCCTGATTTCCATTGCAGTTAACTGATCTGTTCCGGGCGCCCTGCCCAATCCAAGATCAATGCGACTGGGGTATAGCGATGCCAGTGTTCCAAACTGCTCGGCAACAATTAAGGGTGCATGATTGGGCAGCATGATGCCACCGGAACCTACTCTGATCTTGTCGGTATTAGCAGCGATATATCCTATCAATATCGCAGGAGCTGAACTTGCCACACCAGCCATATTGTGATGTTCTGCAAACCAGTATCGGGTATAGCCTTCCGCTTCTGCTTGTTTTGCCAATTGCAGGCTGATGTGAAAACTATCGGCTGCAGTTTTACCTTCTAATACTGTAGCAAGGTCTAAAATGGAATACGGAATATTTTTGATCATGCTGAATAGCGATTGTTACTGTTGATAACAGTTTAATTTGTTTAAAGTTTAGCGGGAGATTATTTCTTTTGGATTCAACATTGTTAAAATGAAACTATCTCAACTTTGATGTAGGCGATACATACAAAAGTTGAATGATTTATGTTCCTGGCGGATCTAAAAGCTGGTTAGCTTTGAATGATGAAAAAGTTCTCACTCTATGCAATTGCCGTTCTGTACATCGCCGCAGGAATTAATCATTTTATACATCCGGAGATGTATATAAAAATTATGCCACCCTGGCTACCCTATCATGCGGCATTGGTTTTAATAAGTGGCATTTGTGAAATTGTATTCGGATTAATGCTGTTGCTCCCTACTACCCGAAAAATGGCTGCCTGGCTGATTATTGTAACGCTGATCGCCATTTTCCCTGCTAATATTCAAATGATGCTGCACTACTTGGATGAAAATAATCCCCGGCTGTGGATGGCAATTGTAAGATTGCCGCTGCAGGTGCTGTTGATATGGTGGGCATATGGTTTTACAAAAGAACCGGTTTTGAAAACGTAAAGTTTTATCATTGGTTTGCAACACAGGCAGATAATAAATATCAACGGTTTTGATTAGTAAGTACAAAAGTTCTGAGTTAAAAAACTCAGGATTGCATTCAATGTTTTAGTTTCCTTTCAAGAGAACTTAAAATTGCTTATATGAACTGAAAAGTATATGAGGCAAAAAAATCCGCAGGTAAGTCCTGCGGATTGCTGTTAAAAAATATGATTAAAAGCTTATAAGGTTGCGGTTTCCCTGGCAGTTTGAAACTGCTTTACAAAATATATCTTTTTGCCATTGATGGTTTGAGATGTATATACAA
>JAKQKY010000391.1 GCA_029560415.1 Bacteroidota bacterium
GCAAAGGTCAGAAAAATTTGACCATTAAAAGAGTAAAGATTAAATTATGGAATGAAACAAATGATTTTTCTCCTGCTCATACTGGTGGCGGGCTGTAGTTCTACCCGCAATAAGAGCAATGTTGAAACAGTGGCATCCGGATCGGAAATGACAGACACGATCCCTTCCTGTATGCTTGAAAAAATTGAACTGTTTAAATCAGAAGCCAGGCAAAATCCTCCCAGAAAAGTGTATAGTTATGTTTACAAGGGACAAAAAGTATATTACGTTACCCCTCCCTGTTGCGACTTTTTTTCTGAATTATTTGATGGTAATTGCGTGTTGATTGCAAATCCTGATGGAGGATTTACCGGGCGTGGAGATGGTAAATTACCCGATTTCATTTCTGCCAGAACGGTGGAGAAACTGGTCTGGGAAGATACCCGTAAGCAATAAAATTACTTCGTTTGATTCCAGGTTTTAAAAACTGGTTGCTGGTTTTCAGATATTGCAGGCTTTTCCCGAAGTGGCTCACAGGGTTGCCAGGATGCCCGCATGTCGGATGGTAATTGTTGGTAAAGCGCTGTACCTGCCGTTTTCCATTTGATCATATCGTCACTAACATCTTTAATGATCTTTGCCGGATTGCCGACAACCATGCTTCTTGGAGGAATGATTTCATCGGCCTTAATAAAACACAGCGCCCCTACGATGCACTCATCACCCAATACCACATTATCCATAATAACTGCGTTCATGCCTACCAGGCAGTTCTTCCCGATGGTAGCTCCATGAATGATGGCACCATGACCAATATGAGCAGATTCTTTCAGGGTAACGGTAACGCCGGGGAACATATGAATGGTACAATTTTCCTGCACATTGCATCCATCTTCAATAATGATCTGTCCCCAATCGCCACGGATGGCTGCCCCGGGGCCAATGTAAACATTCTTGCCGATGACAACATTACCTGTTACACAGGCTTGCGGATGAATGAATGCAGATTCGTGTACAACCGGTATATGGCCATTAAATTGATAGATCATTTTTCGGGTATTGTTAAACGTTATTTATCAACCAGTTTTTTGTTTGTGCGAAAACAGGTCCCTTTGAACAGGGCTACAATGTGATCGTGTTGGTTCAACACAGTGATGTGATACAGCCCGGTAGATTTTCCATTGTGTAATTCTTTGGCTTCTGCTGTAAGGATATCGCCTACATGCACTGGTTTGGTGAAGTTGATGGAGGTATCGAGCGCAACAGACAAAACATTCCTGTTATTGCAGGCAAAGGCAAAAGCGCTGTCTGATAAAGAGAATGCAATGCCCCCATGTACGATTCCAAAACCGTTGATCATTTCTTCCCTGATGATCATCCTGATCTTGCTATAACCTTCTTTTACATCCAGTACTTCAATGCCCAGCCATTGGCTGAACAGGTCGTGTTGCATCATATGGCTTACTACAGCCTGGGGAGTATGGGACATGGTTTAAATTTAATTTTGTTTATTCTCCTTTGAAAACCGGTTTTCTTTTTTCGAGGAAAGCAGCTACGCCTTCCTGGTAGTCGTAGGTAACAGCGGCTTTCTGTTGCAGGCTGTCTTCCATCAGTAATTGTGTTTCCAGGGAGCTGTTCAGGGAATAATTTAATGCATGTTTTGTATAAGCGAGCCCCTTCGTTGGCATGGAGGCCAATGTTTCAGCAGTTTGCAAACTTTCACTTGCAAAAAATTCATCTGCGATCACTTTATACAGCATGCCCAGTCGTTCAGCTTCTGTTGCAGATACTTTATCTCCCAGCATCATCAATGCACTTGCCTTCTGCCAGCCAATTAGCCGGGGCAGGTAAAAAGTTCCGCCGCTATCGGGGATCAATCCAATCTTACTAAAAGCCTGGATGAAAGAG
>JAKQKY010000404.1 GCA_029560415.1 Bacteroidota bacterium
TTCCTGGAGCAGGCTGTCGGAAAATTCAAGGGAAGCGGCAATGGCCAGTTTCTGGATATTCAGGAAAACCGGGTGCAGGGCAAATGCAGAAATGGCCGAATAAGGATAAGAATCTTTTCGGTCATGCGTTGCCGTTGTATCGTTGATCGGCAATAACTGGACGAGCTTGATACCAGTTTGAACCGACCAATCGGTGAGCAGATTCAGGTCGGTAAAATCGCCGATGCCCCAGCTATGCTCGCTTTTTAATGCTGATAGCTGGATGTTCACCCCCGCTCCTTTCCAGGTGTGATGGCGGAATACAGTAAATTGCCTGAACACATTCAGTTTGTCTTTATCTCCCTGGTGATAGATCACGCGGTTACTGCCGTCTTCCAGGAATATGGCCTTCTTTTGTTTAATATCATACACGCCGAATTTATATTCGAGCGGGAAGTTTTCTTTGGCAAGGTTTAGTTTTACCGTCCAGCTATTCTTCTTCCTTTTCATGATAACAGGATCAGACAAATCCCAGTCATTCATTTTTTTGCCTGCGCCACAAATGCATAATAATTTATCATCGGGCAGGTGATTGGCATGTACTTCAAATAAATGTGTAGGTTTTTTACAGGTTGGTTCTTTTACTTTTGCCTGTCCAAAAACCTGGGTAAATGGTTTCGAATTGAATACGGTTTCTTCTAATGCATATTCCTGCCAGTCATCAAAAACATTAATCTCATCTGCTTCAATTTTTTTAATGGAAAGACTCCTGTTTTTACAAAGGTCATTGCGGTCGGGCTTTCCATATTCCCGAAGTATATAATAATATTTGAGGCTGTCTTTTATTCCCTGTTCATCAGTATCGAAATTACCATACCAGTATTCGTCATTTAAATAGTTCAACTTAATATCGTGATCAGCACCTGTTGATAAAACCGGATCTGTTAACCGAATGATCAGCGATTGACCAAAATTTGTTTTATACTTTATATAAAAGTGAATAACCATGAAAAAGACATTTAGGCTGGCAATTTAAACATAATAGAAGAAAATAATTAATGGATTTCCATTTGATTTATACTATATCAAAAAAAAGCATTTAATTTCATCTACTGTCTTATATTTGCAAAAAATAATTCTGCATGGAAACAAAGAAAAAACCTACCGGCCTTTATTGGATTTTGTTCTTAGTATCAGTAGCAGCCTTTTTTGGCGTGTACGCTGTGGGCGGCGGATATTGTTCAATGGTATTGCCATTTAACGTAACGCTTTTTGCAATGGCCCTCGATCTAATGTAAATACGTTATTGTCCAGATACAAAAATGCCCTGTAAAAACAGGGCATTTTTCATATATCATAAACAGTTATTTTTTGAATACTTACCATTGGAATTCTACCGGGTAATTACTTTACAGGGCGACATCGCCGGTAATGATTATCGGCTGCCTGTTGTACGGTTACTGATCTTGAACAGGAAACCAACAGGCTTACAATGGTTAATAATGCGAGGATTTTTTTCATAATATGGGTTTAAAGGTTAGCGGGAACTTATTCAACGAATAAAATACCGGTAAAGTATGCAGGTAGGTTTATTTATTTATACAGTGGTTGTATTTAATAAATAAGGCCAGGTTGTATGATAAAACAACTCTTTCCGGAATATTTATAGATATTTTGATGCTGGTTTACTAAACGACAAACGCCCCGATAAACGGGGCGTTTGCATATTCTGTTACTGTAAACGATTGAATCGTTTATCAGGGATTATTTAACTTCTTCGAATTCAGCATCGGTTACATTTTCTGTTCCCGCTGTTTCTGTTCCCTGGCCGGGCTGTTCACCTGCACCCGCACCTGGTTGGGCATTGCCTGCACCTTCCTGGGTGGCTTTGTACATTTCTTCGCTCGCAGCAGTCCAGGCGGCATTCATCTCCGTCATGGCTGGATCGATGAGGGCTACATCCTGGCTTTTGTGAGCTTCTTTCAATTTCACCAGGGCTGATTCAATAGGTGCTCTTTTATCGGAAGATATTTTTTCACCATATTCTTTCAGTTGCTTTTCTGTCTGGAATATAAGGCTATCTGCCTGGTTGATCTTGTCAACTTTTTCCCTTTCCAATTTATCAGAAGCTTCATTGGCTTTTGCTTCATTCTTCATCTTTTCAATGTCTTCTTTGCTAAGACCACTTCCTGCTTCGATGCGTATCTTTTGTTCTTTACCGGTTCCCTTATCTTTTGCACTTACATGCAGGATACCATTTGCGTCAATATCGAAAGTTACTTCTACCTGTGGTACTCCCCTTGGTGCCGGCGGAATGCCATCGAGATTGAACATGCCGAGGCTTTTATTTTGAGAAGCCATCGGCCTTTCTCCCTGCAGTACGTGAATCTGTACGCCGGGTTGGTTATCACTTGCCGTACTAAACGTTTCAGATTTTTTAGTAGGAATGGTGGTATTGCTTTCGATCAGTTTGGTCATTACACCACCCATTGTTTCGATACCAAGACCCAATGGCGTTACATCAAGCAACAATACATCTTTGATTTCACCGGTTAATACCGCTCCCTGGATGGCAGCGCCGATGGCAACTACTTCATCCGGGTTTACACCACGGTTTGGTTTTTTACCAAAGAATTTTTCTACGATCTCCTGTACTTTAGGGATACGACTGCTACCTCCTACCAGGATCACTTCATCAATCTGGGATACCGACAAACCGGCATCTTTTAAAGCCTGTTCGCAGGGCTTAATACAACGTTCGAATAATTTATCGGCCAGTGCTTCAAATTTTGCACGGGTAAGTTTTTTCACCAAATGCTTTGGAACGCCATCAACAGCGGTAACATAAGGAAGATTGATCTCTGTTTCACTGCCTGAAGACAATTCCACTTTGGCTTTTTCAGATGCTTCTTTCAAACGTTGTAAAGCCATAGGATCTTTACGCAGATCGATGGCTTCATCATTTTTAAATTCATCTGCCAGCCAATCCATGATCACTTTATCAAAATCATCACCACCGAGGTGTGTATCACCATTGGTAGATTTTACTTCAAATACACCGTCGCCCAATTCGAGTACGGAAATATCGAATGTACCACCACCAAGATCAAACACGGCGATCTTCTGGTCTTTTCCTTTTTTATCCAATCCATAAGCCAATGCGGCTGCGGTTGGTTCATTTACGATCCTGCGTACATTCAATCCGGCAATTTCACCGGCTTCTTTGGTTGCCTGGCGCTGTGCATCGTTAAAATAAGCAGGTACGGTGATCACGGCTTCGTTCACTTCATGCCCCAGGTAATCTTCAGCAGTTTTTTTCATTTTCTGCAAAACCATGGCGCTGATCTCCTGTGGGGTATACATCCTGCCATCTATGTCAATTCTAACCGTATTATTGTCACCTTTCACCACTTTATAACTCCAATGGCTGCTTTCTTCCGTTACTTCATCAAACCTGCGGCCCATGAAACGCTTTACACTGGAAATGGTATTCTGGGGGTTGGTAATGGCCTGGCGTTTGGCAGGATCTCCCACTTTACGTTCTCCATTTTTTAAAAAAGCAACCACAGAAGGCGTTGTGCGACGTCCTTCATCGTTTGCAATCACAACTGGTTCGTTCCCTTCCATAACAGAAACGCAACTGTTGGTTGTTCCTAAGTCAATTCCTATGATTTTTGCCATAATACTGTGTTTTATTATTTACAATACTTTGTCAATCATTGTGCCAAGCGGGAAATGATGTAAAATTGTCATACAGGCGCAGACGATAGCCTCAAATAAGGCAAAATCAACGACATACGGTCAATCTCTGCAATAAAACATGAAGATATGCCAGTACTCAAAGGTGAGGATCAGCCCTTCTTTATTTTAAAAGTATAATGGCGTTGGGTAAGGTAACTGATGCCAATGACAATGCAGATGGTAATCACCTGGCTGAGCATGGCATTCCACTTCAACATTTCCACCAGTAGTTTCAGGAGAAAATAATTGATGACCAGGTTAGATGCAAACGACAGGAAATAGCGAAAAAGCTGTATCCTGCCCCGTAAGTACGATTCTGTGAACACCACGTATTTATTAAGTAGAAAACCTATTACGAATGTGATGGCCGACGAACTAAACAGGGCAGCCATATGCGGCTTAAAGGCAAAAAATCCTATATCAAAAACCTGTTTATTGAAAATATAGTGATAGCCGATATAATAGGTAAATAGACCAAACAACGCATTCCCTCCCCCACACGCAGCATACCGGAACGTACGAAGCGGCATTAGCCTGCTAAATGGCGGATAAAAGAAGTCGAGAAATCTGGTGAGCGTATGTTTCATGAAATGGAAGCCGCAAAAGTACAGGAATGTAATTTTTCAGCATAAAAAAAACCCGTTGAATCAACAGGTTTTTACGGTATAATCACAATTAACCCTAAAATACGTAACGGATCGCAAGACCACCCCAGTTACCCGAGAAGCCATTGCCATAATTATTCCCAAACTCAAAAGAAGGCTGCCAGTCTAAAGAAAGGTTGATAGGGGCTGATGGAATTTTAAAATCCAATCCCAATACACCATCAATACCAACAGATGATCCACCGCCATATTTGCTGCTGTAAAAACCAATATGGGCACCCGGACCAATATACCACGACAGATTAGCCACACTGGAAATGTTGCTGTGAATTTCATACAATCCTGTGATACGTGATCCTTTGTTCCAGAAATAACCAATGCCTTCAAGCGCAGTTTTATTACTTATAAAATGTTTCAAGGTAACGGCACCAGGATAAAACTTAACCCCTAGGGCTGTTTTGTAACTCTGGGCGGTTGCGGCTCCGATGCTCATCATCAACACGATCGCGGATACCAATAATTTTCTTTTCATCTATTGTTTTTTAGGTTAACGAACTAATATCAAAAAATCATGCCAAAAAAATGTTAACTGTATAATTCTTCCCGTTGCGCCTTCACACGATCATCGGCCAGGTATTCATCGTATGTCATGAGTTTATCGATCATTCCTTTAGGGGTAAGCTCTATAATACGATTGGCCACAGTTTGCATAAACTGGTGATCATGGGTAGTCAGCAGCACGATGCCTGTATATGCCACCATATTATCATTGAAAGAAATGATGCTTTCCAGGTCGAGGTGATTCGTAGGCTCATCCAGTATCAGCACATTCGGATTCTGCAACATCATTTTACTGATCATGCAACGAACTTTTTCTCCTCCACTGAGTACATTGGTTTTTTTAAGAATTTCATCGCCGCTGAACAACATTTTACCCAGGAAACCGCGAAGGAAATCTTCATCCACATCCTTGGTGGTCGGCGGTACATACTGGCGCAGCCAATCCATCAGGTTATAAGTACTACCGGTAAAATATTCACTGTTGTCGTTGGGAAGGTAAGCTGTTGTAACAGTGGTTCCCCATTCGTAGGTACCGCTATCGGCCTTTATCTTTCCATTGATGATCTCGAAGAATGTGGTGAGGGCAATAGGGTCACGACTAATAAAAGCGATCTTATCTCCTTTCTGCACATCAAATTTTATGCGATCGAAAATGGGCTTGCCTTCAATGCGTTTGGCCAGGTTATCCACTTTGAGAATTTCATTGCCCACTTCCCGCTCCTGTTTGAAAATGATGCCGGGATATTTACGGTTGCTGGCGGTAATGTCTTCAAATACCAGTTTATCAAGTGCTTTCTTACGGGAAGTAGCTTGTTTGGATTTAGATGCATTGGCACTGAATCGAGCGATAAATTCGAGGAGGTCCTTCTTCTTATCTTCCATCTTCTTGTTCTTATCAGAAGCCTGCCTTGCTGCCAATTGCGAACTTTCGTACCAGAAAGTGTAGTTACCGGTGTATATCTTGATCTTTTGTTTATCTACGTCGGCCACATGGGTGCAAACGGCATCCAGGAAGTGACGATCATGGCTCACCACCAAAACGATGTTCTGGTAATCGGCGAGGAAGTTTTCGAGCCAGCTGATGGTTTCCACATCCAGGTTATTGGTAGGCTCATCCAGTAACAGGATATCGGGATTGCCGAATAAAGCCTGTGCCAGCAATACCCGCACTTTCAGGTTGGCGCTGATGTCTTTCATCAACTGCTGGTGCAGTTCATCTTTAACACCCAGCTCACTTAAAAAGGTTGCTGCATCGCTTTCGGCCGTATATCCACCCATTTCGCCGAATTCGTGTTCCAGTTCACCTGCTTTGATACCATCGGCTTCGGTAAAATCTTCTTTAGCGTATATGGCATCCCGTTCGTGCATCACTTTCCACATTTTCTGGTGGCCCATCATCACGGTGTTGAGAACCGTTTCTTCATCAAACGCAAACTGGTTCTGGTTTAACACCGCCATGCGTTCGCCGGGTGTGATGTCGATCGTTCCTTTATTGGGTTCAATTTCCCCGCTGATGATCTTCAGGAATGTTGATTTACCGGCACCATTGGCACCAATCACTCCATAACAATTTCCCTTGGTGAAGTTGATATTTACTTCATCGAATAAAACCCGCTTGCCATAGGCGAGCGTAATATTGTTTGCACTTATCATAATAATTAAAAAGTGTGCAAAGGTACGGCATCCGCTTAATTTTAGCACGGCTTTGTGAAAGAAAGATTTATATTGGATCAGCCTTCCGTTTCTTTCCCCATTAAATAGGTTGATCATGATTAAAAAAACATTTGCTTTTCTCCTGGCTGGTTTTATTTTTCTTTCTCTGAAAGCGCAGGTTACCCATTCCAGTACAGTATATTTTGAAGATAACAGCTATATACTATCTGAATCAAACCATGCACTGATCGATAGCCTGCTTGCCATTGCTGGCAAAGAGCATATCAAACAGGTTTACCTCAATGGACATTGCGATAGCCGGGGAAGCCATGCATACAACGAAGCATTATCATTGAAAAGAGCCAAGGCAGTTCAGGCATATATAGAAATGGCGCTTGGTAATAAAGAGGTCGCCTATTATCCTGCATCCTATGGTGAAACGAAATTATTAAATAAAGACAGAACCGCAGCAGAAAGCGCTTTAAACCGGCGGGTAGAATTGATCCTGCAAACCGATAAGTCTCCTGCAAAGCCCGATCCAAAAGCCATTGCGGTGACTCCAGCCTCCCCTGTTGCCGACAGTCCTATGATCTTTCATCAGGATAAAAGAACATTGACAGAAATACTGGAAGACACGCTATCAAAGCAAGGCAGTGTTGTTTCATTGCCCAACCTGCAATTTGTGGGTGGCACGGCCAATTTCCTTCCAAGTTCCATTCCTACTTTAAAAGAATTGAGGAAATTCCTACTGAATAATCCAACATTCAGAATCGCCATTGAAGGACATATCTGTTGTAATCTTCAGCTACAGGAAGGTGAATACCTGGAACAAGTATATAAAGAAACCAAATACATGCCGGCATTTTATAAATTATCGGAGTTGCGGGCACGGACTGTTTGGCTCTATCTCACTCAAAACGGTATTGCAGAAAACAGGCTGACGTATAAGGGATTTGGGAGTACACGCCCCATTTACCCGCTGCCCGAAAAAAATGAATATGAACGGATAATCAACCGGAGGGTTGAAATCAGGATCCTTCAGAAATGATCCTTTACTTTTTCCTTTCATAGCGTATATGCCATCCAGTTAGCCAGGTGGCTCCATTGTCTTTGGTAGATTCCCAATCCCATTCGAAACCATCTTTTGTGATGTGATGAAAACGCATCCGGTAAACCTGGTCTTTCCCATTGGCCATTTTCCTGGCCCCGGTGGTAAGGGTCATCACTCCATTTTCAAATACACCATTCAGGCTGATATAACTTCCTGTATTATCTACCCAGGTTTGCTGCCATTGTTTGATCTGCGGATTATATACACTCCAGCTTTTGCCGGAATAACCTTTTTTGGGATCCTCAAAATTTTCCTGGATGGTGCAGCCACCCATGACTTTATAAATGCTGTTGGTACCTGTTAATGTATCGGCGGTATACAAGTTCCAGTCGCCGATCCAGAAATCAAATTGAGTGGTTTCGGGCGCTGAACAGGGCTTTTGGGAATTTTGCGCAGTTAACATTGAACCAATGAACAGGAAGTATATGAATAAAAAAGTTTTAGGGCTGTGCATGTCTTTCATTTTTTTGCTTGAAATAAAGTTAATTGAATTAACAGGTATTCGAGCCTTTCAGCATTACCGTTCATCACATGGATAAGAATTGGTATTTTTGCAGCCATTGAATCAACAATCAACATGACAATCGTTAGCCAGTTACAAAAAAGTGCCGTAGAAAGTTTACAGAATCTCTTTGAAGGAAGTTTCACAGAAAACGATTTCCAGGTAAACCAGACCAAACCGGAATTTGAAGGAGATTATACCATTGTAATGTTTTCACTGGTGAAATCACTGAAGCGTTCACCCGACGAGATCGGCCATGCATTGGGCGCTCACCTGGTGAAACAATACCCGCATTTATTTTCAGCTTACAATATTATCAAGGGGTTTCTAAACCTGGCGGTTTCGGATGCATACTGGCTTGGCCTGTTGTCGAAAAATCATCAGGATATCTGTTTTGGAAAGCACCCGATGAATGGTAAAAAAGTTATGGTTGAATATGCTTCACCCAATACCAACAAGCCACTTCACCTGGGTCATCTGCGTAATATTTTCCTTGGATGGAGCGTAGCCGAAATTTTGAAAGCCAATGGATATGAAGTGTACAAGAGCAGCATCGTAAACGATCGTGGCATTCATATCTGCAAGAGCATGATCGCCTGGCAGGATTTTGCCAATGGCGCCACGCCACAATCTACCCATACCAAGGGTGATCATTTTGTGGGTGATTATTATGTGAAATTCAACGACGTTTATAAAGAACAGGTTAAGGAACTAACGGAGAAGGGTATGCTAAAAGATGAAGCTGAAAAAGAAGCACCAATCATGAAAGCCACCCAACAGATGTTGTTCGATTGGGAGGCCGGAAAACCGGAGGTGATGGAATTATGGAAAACCATGAACAGCTGGGTTTATGAAGGTTTTGATACAACGTATCGTAACATCGGCGCCGACTTTGACAAGACCTATTATGAAAGCAATACTTATTTGTTGGGAAAAGACATCGTGCAAAAAGGGCTGAAACAAAAAGTATTTTTTCAGAAGGAAGATGGAAGTGTGTGGATCGATCTGACTGCAGATGGGCTGGATGAAAAACTTGTTCAGCGGAAAGATGGCACTTCGGTTTACATCACACAGGATATCGGCCTGGCCTTGCAGAAATACGAGGAATACCATATCGACCGCAGTATTTATGTGATCGCTGATGAACAGAATTATCACATGAAAGTGCTGAAACTGATCTGCCAGAAATTAGGTATGCCATATGCAAATGACATTTTTCATTTGAGTTATGGTATGGTTGAATTGCCATCAGGAAAAATGAAAAGCCGGGAAGGCACCGTGGTAGATGCCGATGATATTGTAAGTGAAATGGAAAAAGTTGCCCGTGAAAAAACAGAGGAACTTGGTAAAGTGCGGGATTTTACAGAGGAAGAATTAATTAAACTCTATCACCAGATCGGCCTCGGCGCTTTGAAATTCTTTCTGTTGAGAGTTGACCCAAAAAAACGGATGATCTTCAATCCCGAAGAAAGCATCGACTTTCACGGATTTACCAGTCCGTTCATTCAATATAATTATGCCAGGATACAATCTGTACTCCGGAAAAATGAATTGATCCCCGGACAATCTATCGGAAATGGTTTTGAACCATTGGAAAAAGATCTTGTTGCCGCACTTGAAAGATTCCCGGCGATCATCAACCAGGCAGCAGAAGAACTAAATCCATCTGCCCTGGCAATATACATTTATCATATAGCCAAAACATATAGTTCGTTTTTTACTGAACATTCTATTTCCAATGCCGAATCAGCAGAAAAAAAACAACTCAGGCTGCAACTGTCGCACATGACCGCTAATGTGCTCAGGAGTGGTATGCAATTGATTGGAATAGAAGTACCTGAGAGAATGTAAGTGGCAGTACAGTAAGTCGTTTATATTTATATAATATTGTAATATGAATAATTTTGAAAATTAATGTGTATTTTTAACACATTAAATCTATAAAACCAGCTTTTGAATAAACCAGATAGAAAGGATATGCAAAAAAAAATAACAAAAATCGGGGTTCTTTGCAGTGGTGGTGACAGCCCTGGAATGAATGCCTGTATCAGGGCTGTTGTGCGAACAGGCATTTATCATGGCATGAAAGTTTATGGCATCATGCGTGGATATAGTGGCATGGTTGAAGATGATATTTTTGAAATGGAAAGCCGCAGCGTGGCAAACATCATTCAACGTGGTGGAACAATACTGAAGACAGCCCGTTGCAGTGAATTTTTTACCCATGAAGGAAGAAAAAAAGCTTATGACAACCTCAAGAAAAGAGGCATAGAAGGATTGGTTATCATTGGTGGCGATGGAAGTTTCAGGGGCGCTCAAACATTCAGCAACGAATTCGACATTCCTTGTATTGGCTTACCGGGTACCATTGATAAAGACATTGCCGGAACTGATTTCACGATCGGGTTTGATACGGCCGTAAATACAGCAGTTGAAGCCATTGATAAGATCAGGGACACGGCGGATGCACATGACCGGATGTTCATTATTGAAGTAATGGGTCGTGATGCAGGTTATATAGCCCTTCACAGCGGTATTGCAACCGGTGCTGAGAATATATTGATACCAGAAAGGAAAACCATCATCAACGACATCATTGAATCGCTGCAGGAAAAAGAACGACGCAAAAAACTTGTGAATCTCATCATTGTTGCCGAAGGAGAAGAGTTTGGCGGCGCAAATGAACTGTCGAAATTCATCAAGAATAAACTCCCTACACTGGAAGTACGCGTTTGTATCCTTGGGCATATTCAACGCGGAGGTTCACCAACCTGTATGGACAGGCTCATCGCCAGCCGTATGGGATATCATGCTGTAGAATGTTTGATGGAAGGAAAACACAATGTATTTGTAGGGATCGTAAATAATAAAATGAACTATACCCCGTTGAATGAAGCGGTGAAAAAGAAACAAAGGATCAGCGAAGAATGGATGAAGATCGTGAAGATACTGGCAACCTAATCCAGCATCCAGTATCTAGTATCCAGTATCGCTTCTTCCTAAAAAAACAACTATCGTAATGAGTAAATATATAGAAAAGTACCTGCACCAGGATATGGACAAGGAAGCAGGTATTGCCCACTCGCAGAAACGTACCAAGATCGTGGCAACTGTTGGGCCGGCATGCGACACCTACGATGGATTATTGTCGTTGGTAAAAGCCGGTGTGAATGTTTTCAGGCTTAATTTTTCACATGGGTCTCACGAAGACAAAAAAAGCGTCATTGAAAATATCCGGAAGATCATAAAAAAAGAACCGTACAACATTGCGATCCTTGGCGATCTCCAGGGTCCGAAACTCAGGGTTGGTGACCTGGAGAATGGCAGCATAGAACTGAGGCCCGGCGACGAATTCGTATTCACTACTGAAAAAATGGTGGGCACTAAATCGAAGATCTATGTTTCCTATCCAAACCTCAGTACCGATGTGCAGGTAGGTGAGCGCATTTTCCTGGATGACGGAAAGATGGAACTCAAAGTTGAAAAGATACTCAGTGAAAAAGAGGTACGCGTAAGCGTTACCCTGGGTGGCATTTTACTGCCTAAAAAAGGGGTGAACCTCCCCGACAGTGAACTTACGATGCCTTCCTTAACGGAAAAAGACCTTGCCGATCTTGAGTTCATCATTGAGCAGAAGATAGACTGGGTAGCCCTTTCCTTTGTACGCAAGGCCATTGATATCATCGATCTTAAAAAGAGGATCAAGGAAAAGAACAGCAAGATAAAAGTGATCGCCAAAATAGAAATGCCCGAAGCATTAAAAAATCTTCGTGACATCATCATAGAAAGCGATGCCGTAATGGTAGCCCGTGGCGACCTCGGTGTTGAAATTCCTATTGAACAAGTACCCATCATTCAGAAAGACATCATACGCAAATGCATGCACCGGGCTAAACCGGTGATCGTGGCTACGCAGATGATGGAAAGCATGATCGACCGAACCAAACCAAACAGAAGTGAAGTAAGCGATGTGGCCAATGCTGTGCTGGAAGGTGCTGATGCAGTAATGCTGAGTGGCGAAACAGCCATGGGCAGCTACCCTACCCTGGTGGTAGAAACCATGAGCAAGATCATCCTGCAGGCAGAGAAATCTGTATACGATTATAACAGGGATGATATCCTGGCACCACAACCACACTCTCCATCCTTCTTAAGCGATGCCATCTGTTACAGTGCCTGTAAACTGGCAAACGATTCACAGGCCGAAGCGTTGATCGGGATGACGCAAAGTGGTTATACAGCGTTTATGCTTAGCAGTTATCGTCCGAAATGTCCTTTGTATATTTTCAGCAAGGAAAGAACATTGATCAGCCAATTAAGCCTGAGTTGGGGCGTGAGAGCCTTTTATTATGCAGAAGAAGTAAGCCTGGATGATATTATATTCGACCAGATCAACATCCTGAAAGAAAGGGGATTTGTAAAAAAAGACGATGTGGTGATCAATACCGG
>JAKQKY010000437.1 GCA_029560415.1 Bacteroidota bacterium
GTTTATTATAATCCCAATAATTTCAGTCTTGAATTGAACCGAACCGACCTGGATATTTTTGTGGACAGCAATTTCCTGGGGCATTCAAGCCAGGATATCCAGGTGAAAGTTCCCAAAAGGGACATATTTACGATCCCATTAAAGGTTGAATTGGATATGAAAAACCTCCTCAAAAACGGGATAACGAGCTTATTTAATAAGGAAGTCAATGTAAAAGTGCTGGGAAAAGTGAAGGTTGGAAAGGCGGGCGTGTTTAAAAGTTTCAATGTTGACTACCAGACCGTTCAAAAATTATCATTGTTTTAGTTTACCAAAACGTTCTTTTTGATCGGTTTTAGGCCTGAACTCATAAAAAAAGCAACCCGTTGAGGTTGCTTTTTTCGCGATTAAACTAATTTAATTTTTCTTTACGGCAGAATCAGCCAGCACCGGATCGGGCTTTTTACACGCTTTGGGAAGTCGCTTATAGGCCGTTTCTTCGGCAGCCACATCATCGGCATCGTATCCTATATTGGCAATGGCTGTTTTTACTTCTTCAATATTGGTCCTGTCGGTGAGCCAGGTTACCGTAGTTGTTTTCTTCTTTACATCAACTTTTACAGCGCTCACTCCATATTGGCGGGCCACATAAAGTTCAATTCGCTCTTTACAGGCCTCACAATGTACCCCCGGCGTTTTTATGATGGCCTTATCACTTACTTTTTGTTGCGCTATTGAATGTGTTGCCAGTCCCAGCAACAACATCAGGCATAGTTGAATTTTCTTCATAGATGCTTTATTGATTGATCAGGAATAAATTTACGGATTAAGTCCCCAGGCAGACGGATCCTCTCTCCATTTTAACAGGTTGTTTAACTGATTTTCGTTGACCGTGCCGTTTTCAACAGCCAATTGTATAAGTACTTCGTAATTTGTAAGCGAATACAAAGGAATTCCTGCGGATTTGAATGCCGAAGCGGCCTGTTCAAAGCCATAATTAAAAATGGAAACCATTCCCACTACTTTCAAGCCCGCCTGTTGAAGTACTTCACATACCTGCAGGCTGCTTTTGCCGGTAGATACGAGGTCTTCAATGACCAATACTTCCTGCCCTTTTTCAAATGCTCCTTCGATCTGGTTTCCCATACCGTGTTCCTTAGGTTTGGGCCGTACATACATGTAAGGAAGTTTCAACTGGTCGGCTGCCATGGCGCCCCAGGCAATACCGGCTGTAGCTACTCCTGCCAGGGCATCTACATCGGGAAAACGCTCAAAGATCACGCTGCACAATTCACTTTTAATAAAATCCCTCGCATATGGAAATGACAATACCCTGCGGTTATCACAATAAATCGGGCTTTTCCAGCCACTGGCCCAGGTATAGGGCGTTGCCACATTCAACTGTACAGCTTTAACCTGCAACAATTTTTCGGCAACCACTTTTTCGTTGGTCATGCTGCAAAGATAAAGGGTTGGTAAAACACAAGTGATGACAATGCATTATTTTTACCCGGGAAACAGAAGACTTATGCAGATAAAAATATATTACGAAGACAAGCCCGTGTATCTATGCGATGAAATGGATGACATGCTCAACGAATTGTTGCATCACCCCGATGTTGTTTTCGTAGATGAATTATCTACTCCAGCGATCAACTCCCTGATCCATGAAATTAAAAAGGAATCCTTTCATGCCGGCATTATCTGGAACAGTGATTTCGAAAAATTAAAGAAGGCATTCTTCAAACATTTTACGGTGATAGAAGCTGCGGGTGGCATTGTACAAAATGAAGAAAAAGACCTGTTGTTTATATTCCGATTGGGTAGATGGGACCTTCCCAAGGGAAAGATGGAAAAATCGGAATCGCCGGAAACCTGCGCCGAACGTGAAATTGAAGAAGAAACAGGTGTTAAGAAACTCAAATTAAAAAAGAAGGTTGGCGATACCTATCACCTGTATGATGCATTTGGCAAACACTACCTGAAGATCAGCCATTGGTATTATTTCACCTGCAGCAGTAAACAAACACTGTCACCACAAACAGAAGAAAACATTACCGAGATCAAATGGATCAAAACAAAAGACATCAAGAAACCCATGGCTAATACCTACTCAACTATTAAAGATGTGCTTTCTGTATTTTTTGATACTCCCTGATCAATTTGAAGACTTTATTTTAAACGGTGGGATTTAAATTTATTTCTGCTTCTGCAGGATGGCTACCGTTAACCTGCTCACGCAGATCAATTTCTCCTGATCATCGTGAATTTTAATATCCCAGATATGGGTACTGCCGCCCAGGTGTAAAGGAGTGGCTTTGGCTGTAACAAAACCTTCCCTGGCACTCCTGATATGATTGGCATTGATCTCCAGTCCTACACAAATAAATTTTTCGGGATCGATCACCAAATGAGATGCAACACTGCCAACTGTTTCAGCAAGGGCGCAACTGGCACCTCCGTGCAATAAGCCATAAGGTTGTTTGGTTCTTTCGTCTACGGGCATCCGTAAGCTCAGGTAATCAATCCCAATATCCACCCATTCCATACCAAGGTGATTTGCCATGGTGCCTGGCGTAAATTCATCCAGTTGTGTTAACGTGAGTTGCGGATTGAACCAGATCATGACTTATTTCCATTTAACCGGTGGATCGTTTGATTCACGGCATCGGGAAGAAAGCGGGATACATCACCGCCATTTTTCAATACATCCCGGACAAGCGTAGACGCAACTGAAGTAAACTGCGGCAGGCAAGTAAGAAAAATGGTTTCAATATTTTCGGCAATACTCCTGTTCATATCGGCGATCGCCTTTTCGTATTCAAAATCATTTACATAACGGATACCCCGCAAGATAAAATTTGCCCCTACTGCTTTGCAACAATTGACGGTTAGACCATCATACACTACAGCTTCTACTTTATCATTGCCAGCATAGATCTGGTTCAGCCATTCAAGCCGTTGCTGTTCGCTGAACATGGGTTGCTTATTTACATTACGACCAATGCCGATGTACATTTTATCAAACAATGGCAATGCCCTGTCGATGATATCGGTGTGCCCAAGTGTAACAGGGTCGAATGTGCCGGGGAATAAACAAATACGTTGCATGGATGGTAATTTCGTTTAGGTAAAAGATGTTTAAGGTAGTATCAGGCTGTTGAAATGGAGATGCGAAATATTTACCTGCAAACAGGGTAAGCCCGATCACGTATAAGGCTAATCGCTTTTCTTCCCTGCCAGTAAATATAATACAGCCATTCTAACTGCCACTCCATTCTCTACCTGCTGCAATATAATGGATTGTTTATTGTCTGCCACATCACTGTCAATTTCCACTCCCCGGTTGATGGGGCCCGGGTGCATGATGATAATGTCTTTCCCCAGTTCATCCAGCATCTTCGTTTTTACGCCGTAAGAAAGATTGTATTCACGAAGGGATGAAAATAATACCTGGTTCTGTCGTTCGAGTTGTATACGCAATACATTGGCCACATCGCACCATTGAAGGGCTTTGCGGAGATTGTATTCCACTTTTACCTCAAATGCTTCTTCAATATGCCTTGGGATGAGTGTCGGCGGACCAGCAAGCATCACTTCAGCACCCATTTTTTTCAATAAATAAATATTGCTGAGGGCAACCCTTGAATGCATGATATCGCCAATGAGCACCACTTTTTTTCCTTCCAGGGTGCCGGTTTTTTCCATGATAGAGAAGGCATCCAGTAAAGCTTGTGTGGGATGTTCGTTGATGCCGTCACCTGCATTGATGATGGCTGTATTAGGTAGGTGTTTGGCGAGAAAATGTGGCGCACCACTGGCGCTATGCCGCATCACCACCATATCTACTTTCATGCTCAGGATATTATTTACCGTATCAAGGAGGGTTTCACCTTTTGAAACAGAAGAACCTGAAGCTGCAAAATTGATGGTATCGGCGCTCAATCGCTTTTCTGCCAGTTCAAATGAAATGCGTGTACGTGTTGAGTTTTCGTAAAATAAATTCACGATGGTCACATCTCTTAAAGACGGTACTTTTTTGATCGGTCGCTGTAAAACTTCTTTGAATTGTTGAGCGGTTGATAAAATAAGGGAAATATCAGAAGGAGAAAGTTCTTTAATGCCCAGTAAATGTTTAGTGGATAGTTGCATTAAGCAGCGAAGCTAAATTAAATTGAGGAACGAACAAAATTATCCGATATCCCGTATCCTGTATCTCGTATCCAGTATCTAGTATCCAGTATCCAGTATCTAGTAAACCACCACCTCTTCCCGATCCCATTCCACTTTCACTTTCTGAGAAACCATGGTATCGATCGTTTTACCGCTGAAATCGGGTTGTATGGGGAGTTCACGGTTAAATCTTCTGTCAACAAGCACACAAAGCATCACTTTTTCGGGCCTGCCAAAATCCTGCAGTGCATCCAGTGCTGCCCGAGTGGTTCGACCTGTGTATAAAACGTCATCCATCAGAACCACCAATTTATTTTCAATAGAAAAGGATATGTCTGTTTTATTAGCGATGTGCAGTTCATCACGAATATCATCGCGGTAAAAGGTGATGTCTAATATGCCATATTGAATGGCTTCGTTTGGTCGTATCTGCCGGATGGCTGCAATTAACCGGTCGCTGAACTTTACACCGCGTGGCTGAATGCCAATAAACACAAGGTTTTCAAGGCTGCTGTAATTCTCCGTAATGTGATGGGCCAACCGAAGAATCGTGAGATGAAGTTGCTTAGGCGAAAGTAAAATTTGCATGCCACTAAATTATACAGAAATGATCAAATGAAAAATGACTGATTGTCTTAATTGTTGATATTGATGATGAAAAAATAAATAGCCCCCGAAAGAGAGCTATTTATCTTTTATATTTTGATCTAAAAAAGCAGGTTACTTTCCTCCTTTCAGTGTTTCCTGTAAAATGGCCAGGTCATCCCATTTGCCTGCCGCGGCCAGTTTAGCTTGTTTAGGCCAGGTAGCCGGATCATGCATGGCAAATTTGCTGCCAGCTGCATCAAGGATCAATTGTAGTTTTTTAATGCTGCTTTTACCAAGATCTTTAAACGTCCTGATACCCTCGGCATTCAATATCGTGGCTATTTTTTTACCAATGCCCTCGATTTTGGTCAGATCTTCAACGGGTACAACTGCTTTTTCAGCTTTAGGCGCCTTGGGCTTTGCGGTTGCTTTTTTTGCAGGTTCAGGAACCTCTATCACGCAATTTTCAATGGAATATCCATAGACATCAGCAAATGTTTTGGCACTGTAATCATTAACCCACCTGCCGTCGCTGAGCAAATACCTGTATTCGTAACTTTTTCCGGCAGTAAGTGCCAGTTCTGTTCTCATAGAACCATCTTCCTGCTTTTCCAGGTAAATTCCCTCTTCAGGGTTCCAGTTATTAAATTCTCCAACCAATACACCTGAGGCCGCATTGGCAACAACTTCTGCAGGTAATTCAAATGGTACTTTCTTTGTCATGTTCAAAATTTCTTATTAAAAATGAAGTTAATTTCCTACCTGTTAATACGATGGAAGGAAAAACGTAACCCATGGTATTGTTCACATATTATTCACAGGCTGCATGCTAACGGCGTTTATCGTAAATATTCACCTTTTTCAGTATAAATGCCTGCTGCGAAATGGAGATAAAATGTTCGGGATAAGCAATTGGAAAAAATCCCATTTCTATTTTTTTTGCCAGGATGTGGAGCCCAAACCGCTGATCAAAAACTTCCAGGATCACACCGGGTAATCCATTATAAGTGGCAGGTCCGTATGGTTGAGCTAGTTCAGGAGCATAATATACAAGCAGACTATCGTTACGTTCGTTTACATGTAAAGCAGCTTCAC
>JAKQKY010000444.1 GCA_029560415.1 Bacteroidota bacterium
TCTACCTGCTGGCGCAATTACCAACCACACCGGCACCGATCGTGGCCTCATCTGCGAATATTTGCCCGATCCTCGGCACCAATACAACCATCACCTACACGATACCGAAAGTAACCGCTGCAACATCTTATAACTGGGCTGCTCAGGCGGGTACAACTACCATCACACATCCAAATGGTCTGGGTGTAAACGATACCACGGTAACGGTTAGCTTCTCCGCAGGTTTCACCACCAGTTCAATTACGGTGTCTGCATCAAACGATTGCAATACCAGTGGTACCAGGAGTTTACTGATCAGCCGAAACAACCCGGCTACACCTGGCCTGGTAAGCGGGCCAACCAATGCCTGTGAATTTATCTCACCGGGTGGCACGCCGGCAACTTATACAGTACCCAATGTGCCAGGCAATACCTACACATGGGCTGCAGTGCCAGGCGCCATCGGCGTCGCCGGACAGGGTACCAACAGCATATCTTTCACATTCCCCAATGGATTTACTTCCGGATCGGTAACTGTAACGACCACGAATGGCTGCGGAACCAGTGGGGTCAGAACCTTACCGATATCCAAACTTAACCCGGCTACACCAAGCGTGATCGATGTGATACAGACAGGAGTTTGTCCAAACAGAGTGTACACGTACACGTTATCTGGTACACCGGCCAACTCAACATCAGTACAATGGACAGTACCAGGGGCTTCGGGAGCTATATTAGTGAGCGGTCAGGGCACCAACAGCATCACGGTATCTTATCCATCTACAGCCGTAGCCGGTTCAGTAACAGCACAAGCGGTAAACAATTGTGGGGAGAGTGTGACCAGGGCATCGGATGTGAAACTTCCAGCTTGTCCGCCCGAACCGAGAACTTTTACAAGATCTGGAATCAAGCCAACAGAAACGGATGTTACCAGCCTTGGGATAAATGTATTTCCTAATCCAACCACTACCGATTTCAAATTGCAGGTTATAACCGCGGTCAAAGAAACAATCCATGTTCGGGTGATGGATCTGCAGGGTAGGGTCGTCAGGAAGTTAACCTTGCTTGTGGGAAAGCAAATTATTTTCGGACAGGAATTACCAGCCGGCATCTATATCGCCGAAGTTTCGCAGGCGGGACGCATTACAACGCAAAAACTCATCAAATGGTAAGGAAGATGTAATCAAATAATAAAAATGAAAAGAGGCTGTCAGGTGATGACGGCCTCTTTCATATTATTTGAATAAGGAATAATAAATAATAAATAATAAATAAGGAAGTGGAAGAGAAATATTCAATAATCAATTTTCAATATTCAATGTTCAACTCCTATTCCTCTGTGCCGTACTCCTTTGCCTCTGTGGTTTAAACTTCTTTGTGTCCCCTGTTAAAACCCTTGTGCACCTTGTGGTAAAAAAATATCGAACAAGGAACAAGGAATCATTAACAAGGAAGTAGAGACTCCAACTTTTACATTCTACATTTTATATTTTGCATTTTACATTTACCTCCTTTCTTGCTGTTTCAAAAAACGATAATTCTAATGAGTTTGAATTCTGCCGAGTTTGGATTCTAAAGAGGCTTTCAATTTCTCAATCGCTCCCATCACCGCCTGTTCATGGTTATTGGCCATATGAGAAACCGCGATGGGAGACAATCCCTGCACGCGTGCTTCCAGCAGGCAGCGTTTATCGTTTACCGCATTCTTCTGTCCGTTTTCATCAGAAAGATGTGCCTCCACGCGGGTGATTTGTTCACTATACCTGTCTAATTCATCTTTCAGCATATCCTGTAATTGCGTACGGAACGCTTCATGGATCGTAAGATTTTTGTCGGAGTTTAATTGAATGATCATATTTGTTTTAATTGGCTTTTGAAATAATTTCCTGAAAAGATAGTAACTAATCTCTTACAACAATTATAGAATGGAGGATATGAGCGCATAATTAACAGTTTGTAAAGCAGGGATATCTCCATTCGGGAAAGTAAAAGGATTACTGTTTTTTATCAGGATTTAAAAAATGCCAGCAGGTCTGCATTGATGGTAGCAGCTTCGGTGGTTGGCATCCCATGCGGGAACCCGGGATAGGAGATCAGTTTCCCCTTTTTCAATAGCTTGATTGCTTTTACTGCAGTCAATTCAAAAGGAACGATCTGGTCGTCTTCGCCATGTAATACCAGCACAGGAATGTCAACTGCTTTCAAATCTTCGGTGAAATCGGTTTCTGAAAATACCTTTACGCAATCATGATGCGCTTTGATACTACCCATCATGCCCTGGCGCCACCAATTGTCCCTTATGGCCAGTGAAATTTTAGCATCTTCCCGGTTATAACCAAAGAAAGCAATGGTGAAATCGTAGAAGTATTGTGCCCGATTTGTGGCAGTACCTACACGAATCTCATCAAATACCGACATCGGTATGCCATCCGGGTTTGTGGCTGATTTTATCATGATGGGCGTAACCGAACTGATCAATACAACTTTGGCAACGCGGTCCTGTCCATATTTTGCTGCATAACGTATGGCTTCACCACCTCCGGTAGAATGACCGATGTGAATGGCATTTTTCAGATCAAGTGCTTTGGTGAGTTCCGCAACATCTGCGGCATAGGTATCCATGTCGTGCCCGTCAGCGGCCTGCGATGATCTGCCATGGCCTCTTCGGTCGTGAGCGATCACCCTGAATCCCTGGTTTACAAAATACATCATTTGTGCATCCCAGTCATCGCCGGATAAAGG
>JAKQKY010000446.1 GCA_029560415.1 Bacteroidota bacterium
GTATAAAAATCCCAACAACAACCAGGCAAATTCTTTTCATCGTTTACGTAAAATCCTTTATTTGAATTTCAAATGTAAACTAATAATGTCTGAATTTAATCCCGTGCTTCGGGTATAATGTCCGTACCGCAATTCAATGGCGCCAATGTGTTGCATACCAAAAACGCCCTTTGGTGGTGCAGACCTGAATCCTGCGCCAAAGAACTGGCTGTCGAATGCAGAGAGATCATAATTACTGGTATAATATGCATCCCCTTGTTTATGCACGTTGATGGGTGCAAAATAATCTACGGCCGATTGGTTATAATAACGGTAGAAAGGTGTTACAGACAGGAAAGGATTTATTTTAACCGACGTTTCAAGGTCAATGGTATGTGCTGTTAAGCCCCAGTCATCCTGGTAATACCGGTAAAAAGATCGCAGGATCACTTTATCACCGATGAAATAATTTGCCCGAAGTCCTAAAGGAATTTTTAACCTGCTGGAAGGTAATATTTCTGAATGCACCGTATTATCATTAAAGTAAACCCGGTGAAAAGGCAGTGCAAGGAAACCATCCTGTTTTACTATGTCGGCAATAACGGCCAACTGCAAACGCTCATTGATCACTTGCGATAGAGAAACAGAACCGCTGTAAGAATTACGGGATGCAGATTTATAATCATCATTATCACGACCACCACTTCCGTTACGCAACTCAATGGGAAGAATTAGCGAAACCTGGTCGAGGAAAGCCTGCGCCTTGATACTCACTTCCCTGTTTTTATCAGCTGACTTCTTGCTGAAAGATGCGCCAAAACCAATAGAGGTATAATCAAACTCAAAAGAAGATGATGCATGCAAACCAATCGTTGTTCCTTTTTGTTCGTTCTCCATCGTCCAGGATAAAGATGGATAGATGCGGGTATCAGCAGAGGATGCAGAAGAATTTGCCTTGGTATCGATACGGTCTGATGAAGCTGATGTATAATGATCAATCCCAACTTCTCCTGTGAAACTATGCTTGCGGTCACGCTTATCGTATTTGGTGAATTTAACATCGATCACATTAGCAATATCTGATAACTTCTCAGAACCAACGCCACCTTCTACCGCACTGTTGTTGCCCGTTTGCCGGTAATAACTGCTCACAAGGTTCGCTTCTTCAAATTTTAATTTCCTGCTTTTATAATTGGCAGAATCGGCGCTTTGT
>JAKQKY010000023.1 GCA_029560415.1 Bacteroidota bacterium
GATTTTTGATGAGCCTTTAGAATAATCAGGCTAATAAAAAAAATCCAAACCGGCTATAATGCCAATTGTACAAGAAATAAAAGTTCCGCTGCTGTCGGTAAATGATACTTCACTAACGGTGGTGGACCTCCCATTTGCACCCGGCAGCCCCGTGAAGAAAGGGGACATCATTGTTGTATTTGAATCATCCAAAACAACCTATGATGTGCTGGCAGAGGCAGAAGGCTTTATCAGCTATATATGTGAAAACGGCGAAGACTATGATGTAAATGAAGTGATCGCCCATATTTACAGCAGTAAAGAGGAACTGCCTCTGTTACCCGAAGTTAAAAAACACCAGGCTGTAACAGTCGCCGATAAAGAACATAGGGAAGAAGCAGCCGCCATTTGGGAAGGTGATACCATGTTTTCCCCGGCAGCAATGGCCTTGATGAAAAAGCATCAATTGGATTCCACTGTATTTATCGGGCGGGACTTTGTGAGCAAAACAGATGTGGAAGAAAAGCTGGGAATTTCAAAAAAAGTGATCACTAAAAAGGAATCAGTTAAATCTATTTCCATACTTCCAACAGATGCTGATAAAGTAATCGTGGAGAAATTGTCCTCCAACAAAAAAAGAGAGATAGACTATTTAAGCAGTGTGCAGCAAACCGGTCTCACCAGTACCATCAATACCCTGGTGGAAACAGATGGTTTGTTTGTACATATCAACCAGTCGCTGCAGTTTTTAAAAAACTCATTGCTGCCGGTAGTTGTTTATGAAACATCGAGACTGCTGGAAAAATACAAGGAGCTGAATGGCTATTTCACGGGTGACAGTGTGGCTTTTTATAAACAGGTCAATATTGGTTTTGCCATTGATATTGATAAGGGTTTAAAAGTGCCGGTGATCAAAAATGCATCAGTAAAATCAATGCAGGAAACGGAAGCCGCCATTATGGAGCTGTCAAATAAATACCTCGATGATGCCTTGTTGATAGACGATCTCAGCGATATTACTTTTACCATCACCGATCTTTCCGGCGAAGGCGTGAGCTTTTTCAGGCCATTGATCAATATGATGAACAGCGCTATTCTTGGTGTATCGGCCATTGATGAAAAGTTGCAGCGTTCTATCCTTACCGTTACTTTCGATCACAGGGTAACGGAAGGCAAACTGGTGGCGCAGTTTTTACAGGAGTTAAAAAACAGGATCGAATCATATAGATCCGCCCACTATGTACATGCTAATCAATCTATCACCTGCTTTAAGTGCTTTAAAAGTTTACAGGAAGATCTGAGTGATGTGGGTTTTACAAAATGTATCACTCCAAAAGGTGAAGAGGCCTTTATCTGTCAAAGTTGTTTCAAAGGTTTTTAAGAATGGACAATCAAATAAAAAATACTGTTTCAAAATATATCAAAGTGCCGGCAGAACAAATTACTGCTCAAACGAAGATTGACCGTTCTGCTGTTGCCAGTTCCATCATACTACACCGGATGTATGCCCAACTGGCCAATGAAGGTATTGCAGTGAATGACTATACGGTCATAAAGACCTATGGACAGTTACTGGAAAATATAAATGGAAGTGAATCACCGGCAGCAATGCCGGCAACAATTGATCCTGGTTCAACAGCTTCTCCCGTTCATTCGAATGAACTGCCCATTGGTATTGATATAGAAAATATTTCTTCCTTACCGGTAGTCAGCGATTTTAGGGAAGATGCTTTTTATACCATGAATTTTGCACCGGCAGAAATTGCGTATTGTATTTTGCAGGCCAACCCATCTGCATCTTTCACCGGCTTATTTGCTGCCAAAGAAGCCATTGTAAAAGCCGATAACAGCTATAAGAACAACGCATTCAATACCATCATCATCGATCATCTTCCCGATGGCAGGCCAGTTTACCCGGGATTCCGCTTATCCATATCTCACACAAACGAACTCGCCGTTGCCGTGGCGGTAAAAAGTATTTCATTGCCTGCAACTTCTAAT
>JAKQKY010000509.1 GCA_029560415.1 Bacteroidota bacterium
TGGCTGTTCTGATGCCCCCGTTGCGATTGGTTCCAATGCCATATGTTGCTGCATCATCATCGGAAAAGTTTATGTTGATATTGCCACCGCCATTCCGTTGCATGCGGTTTAACTCCCCGGTAAAATTGAGAATATCCATAAATGAAAATCCTTCGGCATTGGTATTGTTGCTCATGCCGATAGCAGAAAGTTGCCGGGCACCTTTAAAAGAATTTACGTTGAGCCTGGATTCATAACGGTCACTCGTACCTGCAGCAACAGAGGCCTTGCCAAAACTGCCTTTCTTTTTATCTTTCTTCAGTTTCAGGTTAATGGTTTTTTCTGCATTGCCATCATCGAATCCGGTCAGTTGGGCCTGGTCGCTTTGTTTATCATACACCTGTACTTTATCTACCGCATCGGCCGGCAGGTTTTTGGTGGCAATTTTTGGATCGCTTCCGAAGAATTCTTTTCCATCTACCAAAACCCTTTTAACTTTTTCGCCCTGTGCCTTTACCGTGCCATCTTTTTCTACCTTGATGCCCGGCATCTTTTTCAGCAATTGTTCTACATTGGCATTGGGTTGGGTTTTAAATGATCCTGCATTATATTGAATGGTATCATTGATCATCGTAACCGGGGGTGATTCGCTGTTGATCCTTACTTCTCCCAATGTAACTCCGGCCTTGCTGAGCCGTAGCTGGCCAAGGTTATTATGATCCGCCTTTCCCCCAGCGTCGATGATCTGGCTGAAAGGCTCGTAACTCACGTGGGTGATCAACAACCGGTATTTCCCTTCTTTCACACGTTGAAATGCAAATTTCCCGGCTTCATCTGTCATGCTAAAGGAAACCAGGGAAGAATCAACGGGGTCCAACAAGCTGATCGTGGCAGAATAGACGGGCGCCTTGTTCAGGCTATCGACCACCTGGCCTGACAGTGTTGATGATTTCTGCGAAAAAGCCAGCAATATGCTATGGCTTGCAAGGATTAAAATAAATAGCTGCTTCATAACCGTTTGTTTCGGCTACGAAAATATTCTTATATGAAAGTGGGAGAGGTTAACCCTTCTTGCAGAAAGGTTAATAAAGGTTAAGAAAACGGCTGATAATCAGGCTTTGAATGGTTATATACAATATTTTAAACAAGTATACGTTTCATAAAAAAACCAAATCCTATTGTATGAGTACGCCTAGCCAACCTGGTCATATGCACCCTGTTTTACAGCTTGTAAGGAACTTTTTCAACAAGCTTCGTCAAAATCCCGAGATATATCCCATTAAATATTATAAAAAAGGACAGCGATATCGCCGTAACTGGAAGTCGCCGATGGTAAAATAAGCAGTTTTACTGTGGAATTTACTGCAATCTAAAATCAGCAAAAGCACTCTTGACGGGCATTTGGCAACGCAGTACTTTTGAAATACAAAATCCAATCATTATGAAAAGAACTGAACCCCAAAATGTAACGCTTATGTCTTCTGTAGTAAAAGCCATTTCGGCTGCCATCGCAAGTTTGTTCTTCACTGATAACAACAGGGAATTTCAACGCTTGAAAAACTTTATTACTTCGTAAAGAAGTAAGCAAATGATTCCAATAGATTCCCTCCGTAATACGAGGGAATTTTTTTTAGCTGAACAGGTATTCTACATCAGCCTTGGTGAGCGCTTTTACAAAACTACTGTCATCTGCAATAAGCTCCTTGGCCAGCGTTTTCTTCCGCTCCTGTAATTGCAGGATCTTATCTTCAATGGTATCGATACAAATCATCCTGTAAGCAAATATATTTTTCGTCTGCCCGATACGGTGAGTACGATCAATGGCCTGTTGTTCTACCGCAGGGTTCCACCAGGGATCCACGATGTAAACATAATCAGCCGCTGTGAGGTTCAAACCAACACCACCCGCTTTCAATGAAATGAGGAATACCCTGCATTCATCATTGTTCTGGAAATTCTGGATGGCCTTTTCACGATCTGTAGGCGATGTACTGCCATCGAAATATTCAAATGGAATATGATGTTCCTTTAGCTTGGCCTTGATCAACGCCAACATACCCAGGAACTGTGAAAAGATGAGCGCCTTATGTTCTCCGATATTCTCTTCAATCTCTCTCGACAATTCATCAAGCTTGATAGAATGATTTGGATATTTATCTTCTTCATTCAAAATGGCCGGGCTGTCGCATATCTGCCGCAGCTTCATCAATCCCTGCAGGATCGTTAGCTGCGATTTATCAATGCCCTGCTGGTCGATGGTACCCATGATC
>JAKQKY010000223.1 GCA_029560415.1 Bacteroidota bacterium
ACCAGGTCGCGGATATACAATTGTACTACTTCTTTTCCTTTGCTGCTGCCGGTGTTACTAACGGTAACGGATGCTGTTAATACCTGGTTTCCTTTCAGGTTACTACTGCTGAGTTTGATATCGCTGTAACTAAAACTTGTATAACTAAGTCCGAAGCCGAATGGATACAACGGATCGTTTGATACATCCAGGTAGTTGGAACGAAATTTTTCAAACCATTTTCCTTCGGCCAGCGGGCGACCTGTATTCTTGTGTGCATAATAAATGGGCACCTGGCCTACATGCTGCGGGAACGTCGTGGTCAATTTACCGGAAGGATTCACATCGCCAAAAACTACATCGGCGATGGCGTTGCCAGCTTCAGTTCCGCCAAACCAAACATTAAGAATGGCCGGTACATTGTCGGCTTCCCATTTCAACACCATGGGCCGGCCAGCAAATAAAACCAATACCACCGGCTTGCCGGTTTTGAGCAATGCTTCCAGCAGATCGCGTTGTGCATCGGGTATACGGATGTCGCTTCGGCTCGATGATTCGCCACTCATTTCTGATGCTTCACCCAGTGCAGCCACGATCACATCGGCTTTTGCCGCCGCTGCCAGTGCCTCATTAAGCAGGTCGGCATTGCTGCGGTTATCGCGGTGCAGTGACCGGCCAAACATGGTAGCACGAACTTCATATGCGCTGTCATACATCAGGTTCGATCCTTTTGCATACAGGATCGTGCCATTTGAACCAATCGCATCTTCCAGTCCCTTCCTAACGGTTATGGCTAAGTTTAAATCGGTAGACACGCTCCAGGTGCCGGGCATGTTTTCTTTTGTATCGGCCAGCGGACCAATGAGGGCAATCGTCCCTGCTTTTTTTAGTGGAAGTAATTTATTGCTGTTTTTAAGCAGCACAAAACTTTCTGCAGCTGCTGTGCGGGCCGTTTTTATATTGGCAGCTGTATAGATATCTGTTTTTGCCCTTGCTTCATCGCAATAACGGAAAGGATCTTCAAAAAGGCCAAGCTTGTATTTAGCTTCCAGCACGAGGCGACAGGCTTCGTCAATTTCCTGCAGGGTAACCTTTCCTTCCGACAATGATTTTTTCAGCGTAGTAAGGAATCCTTCCCCTACCATATCCATGTGTATGCCCGCTTTCAACGCCAATGCAGATACGGTTTGTAAATTACCCATACCATGCTCGGTCATTTCGTTGATGCCGGTATAATCGGTCACTACAAAACCTTTAAAGCCCCATTGTTTGCGTAGCACATCGGTCATTAAATAGCGGCTACCCGTTGCCGGTATGCCATCTACTTCATTGAAAGAAGCCATCACACTACCAGCCCCTGCATCTATTGCAGCTTTATAGGGTGACATATATTCGTTGAACATGCGCACACGGCTCATATCGGTGGTATTATAATCTCTTCCCGCTTCTGCGGCACCATACAAAGCGTAGTGTTTTACGCACGACATGATCGTATTGTTTTTCGTAAGGTCATCGCCCTGGTAACCGATCACCATGGCTTTGGCAATGGCCGAACCCAGGAAAGGATCTTCGCCGCTTCCTTCGGCGATGCGGCCCCAACGTGGATCGCGGGCAATGTCAACCATCGGGGAAAATGTCCAGTTGATGCCATCAGCGCTTGCTTCTATTGCGGCGATGCGGGCGGTTTGTTCAATGAGCTTCATATCCCATGTACAGGATAAAGCTAATGGAATAGGAAACCCGGTTTGATAACCATGTATCACATCCATGCCAAATATCATGGGTATCTTAAGTCGTGTTTGTTCTACGGCTACTTTTTGTACGTCCCTGATTTTGGCAACCGATTTAATATTAAAGAGTCCGCCCACTTTTCCTTCCTTGATCTTTTTAGCGATGTCGGAATTTGATGCCTGGCCGGTTACAATATCTCCAGATCCTGGCAGGTTCAGTTGCCCGATCTTTTCATCGAGTGTCATCTTTTTCATCAGGCCAGAAACAAAAGTTTTCATGGCTGCAGTTGACTTTGCATTTTTGTCTTGTGCACTCACTTGCATTGAAACCAGGAAGAGCAGGAAAAGGGGAATTCGCTTCATGTTTATATATTTAATCTTTCAGTAAATAAGGCTTAATAATTTTTTGCCAGATCGCATATCCTTTTGCGGTCATGTGCAGGTTATCTTCCAGGAACAGTCCGGGTATCAATGTGCCATCGCTGTTTAGCATCGCATGATAAACATCTGCATAGGCTGTTCGTCGACGCTGTTTTAAAAATTGACGGATACGTACATTTGCTTCCAGCATGGCAGGCCAAAGCTTTTGCCTGGATGGACTTGGCTTGAGGTTAACGAAAAGGATCGGCACTCCTGGCAGTTGATTCCTGATGAGGTAGAAGAGTGTCTTGAATCTTTCTACCACGATACTTGCTGTAACCGTATCAGAAGATGCAAGGTCATTTTCACCACAATAGATCACCACCTGCCTGGATGCGTAAGGAATGATGATGTCGTTGGTATATCGAATCACATCGGGCAGGGTAGAACCACCAAAGCCCCTATTGACAATGGTATAGCCGGGAAAATAATCCTGCACATCGGTCCATTTGCGAAAGCTGGAACTGCCTACAAACAGGATGGCATTTTTTGGAGGAAAACGCTCGCTATCTGCTTTTTTAAATGCCCTGATCTCATCCGCAAATGGTTGCGCCGCTGCCGTGCCCGTAAACAGGAACAGCAGGATCATTACGGAAAAGTATAGACGCATTTTAGTCATCATTCATTTTATTGATCTGTTCTGAAAGGCACTGCCGGGAATCCTTCTGCATTATACAGGTTGGCTTCCAATGGCGCATTGGCCCATGCATATCGTATATGAACCGGCGACGTAACAAGTGCAGATGAAACAAATACCTCTCCATTCCGGATCACTGCTTCTGCGGGTACAAACTTATTGTCATTGCCGGCAATAACAAAACCTTTTAACTGTTCGCCCTTATATGTCAAACCCGTCCCAACATGATCGTATTTTATACGAATACCATTCGCTTCCTTAGTGGCCGATCTAAATACCGGGCCAATATACTCTTCCATGGTAAAACCATATTCCATGTAAAGAGCATTGGCCGCGAGCCTGTTGCCCACTTCTTTTTTACGTTTTGGGTGAATGTCTTTCCGGTCACCCACATCTGTACTAACGGCCATGCCTGTATGCGGAAGTTTTAATGCATAGGTTTGCGCTTCCCTCAACGCTGCCCAGTTGCTTTCTTTTGGTTCAATGCCCGAGGGATTAAATGAAGATAACTGAACAAAGAAAAAGGGCATAGCCGGGTTGTTCCAACGCTGGCGCCAGTTGCTGATGAGCGCAGGGAATAATTGCCTGTATTCTTCATAGGCTGTTACATTGGCTTCTCCCTGGTACCAGATCACTCCTTTTATACTATAAAGAAGCAAGGGCGAGATCATGGCATTGAATAAGACAGCTGGTTGGTTCTGCAAAGCAGCCAGGTTCACACCTGGAGCAATATTTTCAGTAGGTACCAGGAGTCTGAACCTGGCTTCCCCCGCAAGGTTGATGCGCTTATCAGCCAATTGCAGGTAGAATTGTTCCGGGTCATCATTTACGCCACCGCCACCACCGGTATCTTCAACCCAAATACTGATCACGTTTATGCCTTCCCGTAAGATACCTGCAGGCACCTGGTATGTTCTTAATTGATCCCATACACGATGGGTGCCTATGAAATGCCCGTTTATATAAGTTGAATCGATGTCATCTATACCCGGCAGGTGCAGTTCAGCCGGTTTGCTTTCATAACCCGGGGGAACAGTTACCCTGATGCGGTATGCACAAACCCCATCGAGATCGGGGTGTCCATTATCTTCCCAAACACCTGGCAAACGACAGGGTTCCCAGGTGGCATCGGAATAATTATCCATCATTGACGCTTTGAAAGATGCTGTTGCCTGGGCTACTTTTTGTTGATATATTTTATCTAACCTGCTTTTAAGTTCATCAATTGCTGATAAATCAAGCGGGAGGATCACTTTTTTATACAGGCTCGCATAGCTGGGGAATGATTTAAGCGCTGCCGTATCCATCCATGACTGTGCTGGTGTGCCGCCCCAACTGCTGATGATCAACCCGACAGGAACTTTTAATTTATCTCTTAATTTTTTTGCAAAGAAGTAAGCCACAGCCGAACACTGTTCTACGCTGGTTTTGTTGATGGATGCCCAGCTGTGTAATAATACCCCGTCATTTGCCTCAACTTTTGAGACTGCATTCTTCAATACCACGAATCGAAGCTCAGGGTCGTTGGCCGATGTGATCTCATCTTTATACCATTCTTTAAACCCTCCCATGGTGAACTCCATATTGCTTTGCCCGCTGCAGACCCATACTTCACCGATAGCAATATTTCGTAGAATCAATTTTTCTTTACGGCAGGAAATCGTCATACTATCGGTAATGCCTGCCTGTAATGGTCCGATGGTCAGTTTCCAGCTTCCGTCTTTCCCGGTTTTTGCTTCATAATGTTTCTGGCGGAAACTTACCTGCACCGTTTCACCAGGAGAAGCCCATCCCCACACTACATTGGATTTATCCCTTTGCAACACCATATTATCAGCAAATATGGAAGGAAGTTTGAGCATAGCATTTGCAGGCAGAACTTCCAAGATGAGCAAACAACATAAAAATATTGCAAATGGTTTCATCATACAATTTAACGTGTTGTGCTATTAAAAGTGGTTATAAATTTAATACTGTAATGATCAGGGAACCGAATTTGAGTTTACAGTAGTGCTAAAGCTTAATCAGGGCTCCATCCCGAAAAAAGGATGTAATTTTTTTCGGGGCTCCTTTTTTGCGAAACGTCCCGATGAGCGAAGCGATTTCGGGAGTACTTTTTTTGCCTGCCCCGACGAGCGAAGCGGAACTCGGGGGAGAAGCAAAAAGTAACAGTAAATAACAAAAAGATTTTCAAAGAAATAGAGCTGTTTATAAATTAAACAATTGCAAAAAACATTACAATTTACTTAGTCTGCCTTACTAACGCTTGTTTTTGCCGACACCCCGTTCTCATTGATCGCTTCCATGGAAAAATAATAGGCTTTATTTTTGTCCATCGCCTTGAACCAATATTCATTCACATCATGGATCATGATGCAACTGTATAATTTATCCGGCGCTGTGCCATAGTAGAGGTTATACGCAAAGGCGTTGTCTACCGGGCGCCATTTGATATAGGCACTTCGTTTATCCTTCTCCGTTCTGAGTACGATCAGGTTTTGCACAGCATCAGGTTTTTTACCATTTCCGTTTCCAAAAACCCTTAGCCCGCTGATGGCAAACTTGCCTGTAGGCATGTGAATATTTTCGAGGCGGATGAACCTGGCCTGTACGGGTGTAGACAATTCTATATAATCGTGCGGCACATCAGTTTTGTTGTTGCTTTTGTCTGCAAGCACCGTCCACTTTTTCCCATCACTGGAATAATAAAGTTTATACTGGTGAAATACCCCCATGGATTTTCCCATGAACTCAGCGTCCTGGTCGGCATAATTAACCTGGATGGCATGTACGGTACTTAGATTTCCCAGGTCAGTTTGTATCCATTCCCCCTTATCAGCCGAAGCGGCGCTCCAGTAAGTTTTAATGCTTTCATCCACGGCATTATTGGCAACATAACTACCGAGGGTAGACGATACCGTTACCGGTTTTTTATAATTCAGCAAATACCAGCCTGCAAAGGTTGATCGCATATTTGATCCTTGTTCCGGCCCCTGTGGAAGTTTCTGTGGGTAATCGCCAAAGGCCGTGTTACAATACATCAGGTCGTCTTTATCAAAACCGGCAGGCCAGATACCGATGCGCCGTTCAAAAGTATTTTTAACACATACAATACTGGTAGAAACATGCCACCAGTTTTTTGCATTGTCCTGGAAAGTTGCCCCATGGCCTGCTCCACGGGAAAAGCCTCCTGGTTTAAAACTAAGGGGATCTGACTGTGCAGAAAATCCTCCAAGAGGATTATCGCCCACCACAACACCATCCCCATAGCCACTGAACTCCGTTCCGGGTGCGCCATACTGCAGGTAATACTTACCGTTATGCTTGGTCATCCAGGCACCTTCGATGAAGGGATCAAGAAAGGTATTGTCCATATTCTCTCCAAACCGTTGCCAGCCATACCGGTCCTGCTCCAATAAATACATTTCTTTCCTTGTACCGATGGGCTGCATGGTTTTGCGATTCAACTCGATCCCGTAAAGCGGGTAGCGGTTGCTGCTGCCATTGTACATATAAAAGCGGCCATCATCATCTGTAAAGAATGCAGGATCCCAGCCGCCGATGTCGAATGAATCCACCAGGGGTTTCCATTCATTGGCTTTTGGATTGGTGCTCATCCAGATGCTGAATTTGCTGGTATAGGTAGAACCGAACACCAGCATGGTATCGCCGATGATGCCAACAGCCGGTGCACATAATTCATCGTACACACCGCCATTCCATGGCCGAAGGAATTTACGGGATACAAAATTCCATTTCAGCATATCGTCACTCCACCAATAACCCCATTGGTTGGTAGAAAATAAGTAAAAGGTATTCTTATAATTCACGATGACAGGATCGGCCGTAGCCCTATGTTTGCCCCATTCACTGAAATTGGGAATAGGCGTATACCCGTAATCGATATTGATGGGATTGCAGAATGTTTTTTGCTGCGCTTTCAGTTGTTTGCCTGGGTAAACGCATGCAACAATTGCCAATACAACAGCGAAATATGATTTCAGGATAGCTACTTTCATAATCATATTGAATTTGATTACTTTTTGTTTTTATATGGCTTATTGGCGGCGATGGTTTCTTTTGTGGCAGGCATGAGACTTACGGCAAAACCGCCACCTGGTGCCATGGCAATGTTCATCTTTGTTTTATCGGTAACAATGAATTTTTCAATCACATAAGCTTCCGGGTTATTTTTCCAGTCGGCATTGTCTGCATCACGGTAAACAGTAGCGAGGTATTTTTTTCCTGCATCCAGGAACTGCATGCTCACCGTATAGTCGCGTTTATTCTCATCCGTTATGCCGCCCACGAACCAGTTATCAGATTGTTTGCCTTTACGGGCTGTATAAATATAATCGCCAGGTTCTGCATCCAGGATACGGGTTTCATCCCAATCTACCGCTACGTCTTTGATAAATTGAAAAGCATCCGGTTTCTGTTCATAGTTTTCCGGAAGATCGGCTGCCATCTGTAATGGGCTGTACATCGTAATATACAAAGCCAGTTGTTTGCAGAGCGTGGTATGAACCTGTTCTTTTTTGTCTTTGTTATAATAACTCATCTTGATCTTGAAGATCCCCGGCGTATAATCCATCGGGCCTCCCATGAGCCTGGTAAAAGGCAGGATCGTCTCATGCGCCGGTTCGTTGCCCACACTCCATGCATTAAATTCATTTCCCCTGGCTGCTTCGCAAGCTAACCAGTTGGGATAGGTGCGGTGCATACCGGTTGGCCTAACGGGTTCATGCATATCTACCATGATGCCTTTGTTGCCGGTGGCCTTGGCAACTCTTTCGTAATGACGTACCATCCATTGCCCGTCGTGGTGTTCGCCCCGGGGGATGATCCTGCCCACATAACCCGTTTTCACTGAATTCATGTTGTGGGCGATCATGAAATCATAGGCCTTGTCCATGTAGCGTTCATAGTTTGTAACCGAGCCCGACGTTTCGTGGTGCATGATGATCTTTACATTCTTTTCTTTTGCATAAGCTGTCAATGCTTCAATATCGTAATCGGGATATGGCGTTAGAAAATCAAAAACATCTTCTTTCCATTGTCCAAACCAATCTTCCCAACCTGTGTTCCAGCCTTCTACCAACACGCCGCTAAATCCATTCTTTGCTGCAAAATCAATATAACGTTTTACATTAACTGTATTAGCGCCATGCGGTACTTTAGATTCCTGCTGCGATCCTACCTGGCTACCACTGTAATCCCAGCTTGATTTGCCTACATGCATTTCCCACCATACGCC
>JAKQKY010000013.1 GCA_029560415.1 Bacteroidota bacterium
GGAAACGGATTTTCCGGCACATCGCCAATTATTATGTGTGCGTTAGAACCTGTTGCGCCAAAACCACTCACACCAGCATAACGAATTTTTCCATTTTCACGTTTCCAAGCTATATTGTCTTTCGCAACAACTATCGGAATATTATTCCAATCTATCAGCGTGTTTGGTGTGTGAAAGTGAATAGATTTTGGAATAATATCGTGTTGTAAAGCGGTAATTACTTTAAACATACTTGCCATTCCGGCATTGCATTCCATGTGACCGATATTGGATTTTATGGCACCAATATATAATGGTTTATCTTTCGTTCTGAAATTTTTATAGGCTAATAAAATGCCATTTATTTCTACAGGATCGCCAACTTTTGTTCCGGTACCATGCGCTTCAATGTAATCGATATCTGTTGGTTGCAGTTGTGCATTTTTTAAAGCAGCTGCATGCATTAAACCTTGTGCTGCAGTGCTAGGTGCAGTTAAGCGTTTACTTTTTCCATCCTGATTTACGGCAGAACCTTTGATAATGGCCAAAATATTATCACCGTCTTTTTGTGCATCGCTCAGTCTTTTTATAATCATAGCGCATACACCTTCTGAGCGAATGTAGCCATTGGCTGCATCATCGAACGATTTGCAGCGAGCTTCCGGTGACAATGCACCTAATCTGCAAAAATTCAGAGACTGATCCGGTTCAGAAATGATGCTGGCTGCACCTACAACAGCAATTTTGCAATCTTTATTGCGCAGTGCCTGCATGGCAACATGCGTACAGGTAAGCGCAGAAGAGCACGCCGTATCGATGGTCATGCACGGACCGCGCAAACCCATCGTGTATGAAATTCTGCCTGATGCGCCGGTTGGACCGGTTCCTGTATAGCAATACCCGGAAATTAATTTATAATCTTTAGAGCGAATTTGTCTGGCTTCGTAGTCAACATTATCAATGCCTATAAACACACCTGTATCTGAACCAACTAAAGAATTTACATTGATGCCTGCGTTTTCAAAAGCTTCGTGTGTAACTTCTAAAAGCATGCGTTGTTGCGGATCGGTGCTTTCTAATTCTATGGGTGAAATATTAAAAAAAGGTCCGTCTAAATATTCGATATCTTCAATAAATCCACCTTCTTTAACGTATAGTTTTCCCGGTGCATTTGGATCTGGATCATAAAGTGCATCTTTGTCCCAACGGTTAGCAGGGATTTCTTCGATACAATCTATCCCATTTACTAAAACATTCCATAAATCACCGGCATTTTTTATTTTGCCCGGTAAGCGCATCGCCATACCTACTATTGCGATAGGTTCTGTATGAATTGATTTTTCCTGTTCTAATTGATGTATTGTTTCAGCAAGCTGACGTTGTATTTCTTCTAACTGGAGTTTGTAAG
>JAKQKY010000014.1 GCA_029560415.1 Bacteroidota bacterium
CTGGATGAGTATTGTTTCCGAACCAACCGACGAAACACAGAACAGTTCATTTTTCGAAATATAATGCAAAGAGTGGTGTCAATTAAAACCAAGACTTTCAAAGAGCTATCAGCCGATGCGGCCTAAATTAATTATTCTATAAATCTTTTATGGCAGGTGTGGAAATGGATATGGTAGACAATGCTTATATAAAAAATCTTGCGCAATTAGTGGCAAACAAAAAAGTACCCATGTCTTCTATTGATGAAGCGGTAAGAAGAATATTGCGCATAAAATTCAGGCTTGGATTATTTGATAAACCTTATGTAGAAGAGCTACCCGAAAAAGATCGCTACTATGCGCCTGAAAGCATGGAATTAGCTGCCAAGATTGCAGAAGAATCTATGGTACTACTAAAGAACGATAAACAAACCTTACCGCTTTCATCATCTGTAAAAAGAATAGCGCTGATTGGGCCCATGGTAAAGGACAGTGTAAACATGATGGGTTCTTGGGAAGGTCAGGGACTGGCTGAAATGATAGAAACCATTTATGAAGGTTTTGAAAAAGAATTTAAAGGAAAGGCAACGCTTACTTATTCAAAGGGTTGCGAATTTGATGGCAACAATGAAAGTGGTTTTGAAGAGGCGATTATTGCTGCGCAAAATGCCGATGTGATAATCATTTGCTTAGGGGAAATGAAAAAATGGAGTGGTGAAAATGCCACCCGTTCAACGATCGCGCTTCCGGGCATACAGGAAAAACTGGTAAGTGCGATAAGGAAAACCGGCAAGCCCGTTGTGCTTCTGTTATCCAGCGGACGTCCTATTGAATTGGGGAAATTAGATGCATTATCGGATGCAATGCTTGAAATCTGGCAACCAGGTATTGCAGGTGGCGGTGCAGTTGCGGGCCTTATTTCAGGTCGTTTAAATCCATCCGGAAAGCTTGCAATTACATTCCCCTTAACCACCGGACAAATTCCTACTTATTACAACATGCGACAATCATCCCGTCCGGGTCAGGGTGGCTACCAGGATATTGCAACTGAGCCAAAATACTGGTTTGGTCATGGGCTGAGTTACACAAGCTTTAGCTATAGTGCAGTAACCCTTTCAAATCCCAGCATCAAAAAACATGAGAAACTGATTGTACAGGTAGAAATTACCAATACAGGTGCAGTTGCCGGTAAAGAAACCGTATTGTGGTTTATAGCAGACCCCGTAGCTTCAATTACCCGCCCCATGAAGGAGCTAAAATATTTTGACAAACAGGAATTAAAACCTGGTGAGAAGAAAGTATTCAGGTTTGAAATAAGCCCGATGCGTGATTTGAGTTTCCCCGATGGAAATGGCATCAGGCATTTGGAAGGAGGTGACTATTATATAATGATTAAGGATCAAAAAATAAAATTCGAACTACTTGATTGAACATTAACCCACTAATTTTTTAACCATTTAAATGTTGCCATATGAAAACGGAAGAGATGGATACCATCATCAATAACCTGTTCAACAAAATAGGGACACTTATCCCTGCTTATATGAAAGTACCTGAAGATGAATGCATATCGCACGGCAATGTGGCTGCATGCATCATCGATGAAAAGGGACTTGTTTATGGAAAAATGTATGGGGAAGACCTGGCAAAACTTCGCCAATCATACAAGGTAGCCTGGACGAAGGCCAGCCAGGTATGGCTGACAGGAGTAAAAACCGGCGTATACGAAAGAATGGTATTTAATAAAGAAGTAGGTGAAAATGCAAATGGCATTGAAGCACCCGATTTAATTGGGTGGGAAGGGGGGCAACCCATGGTTATGAAAAATGGGACAAAAATATCGGTCGGTTTCAGCGGATTTCGTGGAACCACCGATCTGGAAATAATGGTGAAAGCACTTTCAGAAGTAGAACAAAACCAATCTTAATTTTACTGATATTTATAATATTTTATGGGTTTTTAATATACTAAAATGCAATATTTACCAAACGAACAGCGCTATGATAAAATGGAATTCCGCAGGAGTGGAAAAAGCGGCCTGAAATTGCCTGCAGTTTCACTAGGCCTGTGGCACAATTTTGGCCATATTGATAAGCTTGAAAATGCCCGTAATATTATGCGGGTAGCTTTTGATAATGGTATTACACATTTTGACTTAGCCAACAACTATGGTCCTCCTCAAGGCTCGGCAGAAGTAAATTTTGGCTGCATTTTTAAAGATGACTTTCTTACTTACCGGGATGAAATAATCGTATCTACAAAAGCAGGCTGGGGTATGTGGCCCGGTCCTTATGGCGATTGGGGATCCAAAAAATATTTGGTTGCAAGTTTAGATCAGAGTTTAAAACGAATGGGGCTCGATTATGTAGATATTTTTTATCACCATCGTCCTGATCCTTCCACGCCGCTGGAAGAAACAATGGGCTCGCTCGATTTAATGGTTCGGCAGGGTAAAGCACTTTATGTGGGCATTTCAAGTTATCAACCCGATGAAGCAGCAAAAGCAATTGCCATATTAAATGAATTAGGAACGCCTTGTTTAATTCATCAACCTAAATATTCCATGCTGGACAGGTGGGTGGAAAATGGACTGCTGAATGTGCTGGATGAAAATGGGGTAGGTTGTATAACATTCTCTCCGCTTGCACAAGGGCTTTTAACCCATAAATATTTAAAAGGCATTCCTGAAGGTTCAAGGGCAGCAAGCCATCGCGGCAATGGTGCTATTGAAGAAAATGCAATTTCAGATGAACTGATCGGCAAAATTCAACAGTTGAATGGATTGGCCGAAGCACGTGGCCAAAACCTTGCACAAATGGCTTTGGCATGGATTCTGAAAGATCCACGCATTACTTCCGTGTTGATTGGTGTAAGCCGTCCCGAGCAGATTTTGGATTCTATTAAATGCATAGACAATTATACTTTTACCCAGGAAGAATTAGATCAGATCAATAATATTTTGGACTAACCGGACATGCAATATCAAATGAAGATATCATTGGTTTTAAGTGCAGGAATCCTATGTTTGATTTTGGGACCAGGTGCAACGGCACAGGTTACACCAAATAATCAGGTTACAGCCGAACCTGCATACCACCAGGTGCAGGCGCGCCAAAATGCACAAAGTAAAACATGGAAAACCTATACAGCAAAAACCATAGATAAACTTCCTGGGTTCAGCATGAAAACTGATCCCGATCTCAATGTATATGGCAGCTGGAAGGTAAATCAATCCGCAGCAACCGGTTATTTTCGGGTAGAAAAAAAAGGAGATCGCTGGTGGCTGGTAGATCCTGAAGGATACCCTTTTATTCATAAAGGTATTGCCGTGTATCGTGCTGGAAATTCCACAGGACAAAAAGCAGCCATGTCCACCAAATATGGAACTCAGCAAAACTGGGTTGAAAAGGAAAGTCAACTATTGAAGGACCATGGCTTTAATGGAACAGGGGCATGGTCGAATGTTGACCTGATGCGAGAATCTGCAAAACCTTTGGTATATACCATTATCATAAGCCCGATGGGAAGCTACCGTGGCGAACATAAAAAAAGATTTGGTGGCAATTACAAAGTAGCGGGATGGCAGGGATACCGTTATGATTTGGCCATGGTATTTGATCCTGAATTTGATGCGCATGTAGAAAAAACCATTTCAGCTATTGCAAAATATGCATCAGATAAATATTTGCTGGGCTATTTTACCGACAATGAATTACCATGGAAAAATGATGCATTGGACAGGCATTTAAACTTTCTGGCCAAAGATGAAGCCTGCTATTTAGCGGCAAAAAAATGGTTGGATGAAAGGAAAGGAAAGGATGCTTCCGTGGCCGATGTAAACGATGAAGACCGATTGGCATTCACAGGTTTTTATTTCGAAACCTACCTGAAAAAGGTTGCTGCCGCTGTTCGTAAATACGATCCCAACCATCTTTACTTAGGTTGCCGTTTCAACCAGGAAAAAGAAGAATTGAAAAATCCTGCAATATTTAAAGTTGCCGGCAAATACATGGATGTAGTTTCAATAAACCACTACCGCAAATGGGAGCCGGTTCAATCCATCATGACTAATTGGACAACATGGTCCGGAAAACCATTTATCATTACCGAATGGTACACCAAAGGCGAAGATTCTGAATTACCGAACAATACCGGTGCAGGATGGAATGTGCCAACCCAAAAAGAAAGGGGGTATTTTTATCAAAACTTTACCATTGAATTATTGAAAAGTAAAGCATGTGTGGGCTGGCATTGGTTTACATACCAGGATAATGATCCGGCAGACCTTTCAACCGATCCATCCAACCGCGATTCTAATAAAGGTATTGTGAATAGTCAGTTTGTACCATACACTCCCCTATTGGAAAATATGAAACAATTGAATACACATGTATTTGAATTGATAAAATACCTGGACAAATAATCAGTTTGTGTATGCCTAAAATCATTTACCATGAAGAAGTTATTTTCGAATATACTGATCACCGCTTTATCCATTTCTAGTATGGATGTAACCGCACAAATACCTGGCGCTAAAATTGGATCATTTGATCAGTTTGCGGATATTGGAAATCCTGTAATTGCAGGTTCTGCAACCTATCATGAACCATCGCAAACGTACATCCTCACAGGTTCGGGTTCCAATATCTGGTTTGGAACCGATAGTTTTTCCTATCTGAGTAAAAAAATGAATGGTGATTTTATTCTGCAAACACAAATAAAATTTATCGGCGAAGGCCACGAGCCACATCGCAAGGCAGGATTGATGATCAGAAGTTCTGCCGCGCCTAACTCTCCGGTAATAGCCTGTACCGTTCATGGTGATGGATTAACCGCATTTCAATATCGGACGGCTGAAGGTGCCACCATGAAAGAAATCAAATTAACCCTGCAAGCGCCCGATGTATTGCAACTGGAGAAAAGGGGGAACACTTATACTATGTCAGTTGCACATTTTGGCGAAGTTTATCAGGTGCAAAAGTTAGATGGTATAGATTTGGGAAATGACCTTTTAGCAGGACTTTTCATTTGTGCACATACCAACCGGTTTTCTGAAGAAGCAGCATATACAAACACAAGAATTTTTTCACCCGCTCCCGATACATTGGTTCAATACCGAAACTATATTGGCAGTGCACTGGAAGTAATGGATGTTACAACCGGACACAGGGAAGTAGTGGCAAGTATTCCCGGTTCGTTTCAGGCGCCTAACTGGACACCAGATGGAAAATCCTTGATATACAATGAAACAGGCAAATTGTACCATTTCAACCTTGCATCAAGAAAAGCAACTTTAATCAATACTGACTTTGCCATTAAAAACAACAACGACCATGTGCTGACCTTTGATGGCGCACAATTGGGCATTAGTCATCATGCACAAGAATCAAAAGGAGAATCCGTCATTTATTCCGTACCGGTTACAGGTGGTGTACCCAAAAGAATCACGGAAAAAAGTCCATCCTATTTGCACGGTTGGTCGCCCGATAATCAATGGCTGATATATACCGGCGGACGCAACGGAATTTACAATATTTATAAAATTTCAAAGGATGGCGGCAAAGAAATACAACTCACTAGCGGTAACTGGCTTGACGACGGTTCAGAGTATTCACCCGATGGAAAATACATTTACTTCTGTTCCACCCGATCTGGCAAAATGCAGGTATGGCGTATGGATCCGGATGGAAAAAACCAAACCCAATTAACTTTTGACGAATTGAATAATTGGTTCCCGCATGTATCGCCTGATAATAAATGGCTGGTATTTATATCGTTTCCAAAAGAAGTGCCTGCCGATAAACATCCGTTTTACGAGAGGGTGTATATACGCATGATGCCCGTGGAAGGTGGCGAGCCAAAAGTAATTGCATACCTGTACGGCGGACAAGGCAGCATAAATGTTCCGAGCTGGTCGCCCGATAGCAAGAAAATTGCATTTGTAAGCAATGGGATATTTTAAATCATTTAAACAACCAAATTTTTCGGTATGCCAAAACTATTTTTTAAAATATCGTATTTTATTGCAGCAATCCTTTTTACTGTTCTTTTTGCTTCAAATACTTTCGCTCAAAAGAAAAAGGGAACACTTATCCCTGCTGTCAATGCCTATTCTTTTAGTGATCTGTTATCCGCAAAGGATACACGGGATAGACAACAGGTGTACAACTACTTTAACCTGCTTGATTGGTGTGCTACACAAAAAATAAAGGCGCTGGATCCCACCGCTTATTTTTTCCCAACCTACCCTGCAGTTCCATCAGATGAGTACCTGAAAAAATTTAAAGACAAGGCTGCAGAACTTGGCATTGTGATCAGTGGAACAGGCATCCGGAATAACTTTGCTTCTCCTGATCCAAAGGTACGTAAAGAGGGTGTTGAACTGGCTAAAAACTGGATTGTAGCCGCTTCAAAAATGGGGGCTCCTATTGTACGTGTATTTTCGGGAGAAGTACCCAAGGGATATGAAGACAAATGGAATGAAGTAGCCGGATGGATGATTGAATGCTATAAAGAACTTATTCCTTTCGCAGAAAAATACAAGGTAAAAATTGGTGTACAAAACCATGGAGATATGTTACAAACAGCTAAGCAATGCATTTATGTCCTGAAGGCGGTTGATTCAAAATGGGTAGGCCTCATTGTTGATACCGGTAATTTCAAAACAACAGACCCATATAAAGATATTGAAGAAGTAATTCCCTACGCCATAAACTGGCAAATTAAAGAAAGTGTATTTGGTATTGGAAGCGATATCCCAACTGACTACAAAAAATTGGTTTCCATCATTAAAAAAGGGGGTTACAAAGGGTACTTGCCAATCGAAACATTATTGGTGAGAGGAAAGCCCTACGATCCGTTTATACTCGTGCCACAAATGCTCCATGAATTATCTGCAGCTATCAAAGAAGTGAAGTAAACATTTAATAAGAAAAAGAAAATGAAAAGAAACTATTTTCATTACACATTGTTGATATTACTTTATTCCTTATCGTTATCAGCACAGGAGACTTGGGGAACAGGTTATGCTTTCGAACAGAATGCAAAACTAGGCCGCGGTGTAAACATTATTGGATACGATCTCCTGTGGCAGGATGCTTCGAAAGCAAGAATGAAGGACAAGCATTTTCAACTGATTAAGGAAGCAGGATTCAATAATGTTCGCATCGTAATAAGTCCATTTAAATTCGCCATAGATTCCAGCTTCACCATCAACCCTTCCTTTTTTATCACACTCGACTGGGCCATAAAAGAAGCATTGGATCATAAACTGGTTGCCATTGTCGATTTTCACGAACATAATACCAATCAAAAGGATCCGTTTGGCAACAGAGTGAGATTATATGCCATGTGGAAACAGATTGCAGAACATTGTAAAGACTATTCCAACGATGTATTGTTTGAGATATGCAATGAACCTAACATGAAGCCTGAAACCTGGAATGACTTATACAAGGGCGCGTATGATATTCTTCGGAAATCAAATCCAAACAGGACATTGATTATAGGCACTATCAACGGTAACCAGATTAAATTTTTACAAGACCTGGTATTACCTGAAAAAGACAGAAATATAATCGTAGCCATCCATTATTACAGCCCCATTCAATTTACCCATCAGGGCGCACCATGGTCGGTAAAAAATAAAGATCTGAGTGGTATTGAATGGACAGAAAGTGAAGCCGAAAAAGAAAATGTAAATAAAGATTTTGACATAGCACAGGAATGGTCAAAGAAATACAACAGGCCGCTTACATTGGGAGAATTTGGAGCTTACGAAAAAGCAGATATGGCTTCTCGTATTCGCTGGACAAACTATGTGGCAAGACAGGCAGAACAACGTAAATGGAGCTGGAGTTACTGGCAATTTGACAAGGATTTTATCCTGTATGATATGGAAAAAGACGCCTGGGTGGAACCCATCAAAAATGCGTTGATCCCAAAATCAAACTAACTATTTCATAAATGGTGCATCTTAATATTGATATTACATTTTTAGAAGGTTATTTTTGGCTCATTCATTCAACCCCCAAAGGGATAAACAATCAGCCATGAGTAATAAAATAATTAAGGCAGGCATCATAGGTTCGGGCTTCGCTGCCAAATTTCATTTCGAAGCTATCAAAAGGGTTTATAGCTCATGCGTTAAAATTACAGGAGCCTGGTCACCCAATCAGCAGCGATTACAGGCTTTTGCCACACAAAAAAACATAATGGCATTTGAAAGCCTGGAGGCGCTTATTGATGCATCCGATATATTGCATGTATGCACGCCTCCATCTACCCACGAGAATCTGGTGGTAAATGTGCTCAGGCAGGAAAAACATGTAATTGTTGAAAAACCATTTACAGGGTATTTTGGGGATGGTACAGATACATTTAACGGCGATATATTTCCAAGAAAGGAAGGTTTAAAGCAGGCAATGGCAAGCGTAACCCGTATGCTGGAAGCAGAGAAAAAAAGTAAGGGTTCCATAATGTATGCGGAGAACTGGATATATGCACCTGCCATACAAAAGGAAAGAGAAATCATTGAAAAAACAGGTGCACAAATACTGTGGATGCAGGCGCAACAATCGCATTCCGGATCTCATTCACTGGATTATGGTAAATGGCGGCTTTCAGGCGGCGGTTCTCTCATGGGAAAAGGTTGCCATCCGCTGTCCGCTGCAATATATTTTAAACAGGTAGAAGGAAGGACAAGAAATGGCAAATCTATTATGCCCAAATCAGTAAGCGCCAGAACACATACCATTACCAGAATGCCCGGATTTAAAAATGAAGGATACCTGAGAGATAGCTATACTGATGTAGAAGACTATGCCATGATTCATGTTGTATTTGAAGATGGAACCATTGCAGATATTGTTGCAAGTGAGCTATTGCATGGCGGCGTTAAAAATCACATTGAAGTGCATGCCAACAACCACCGCACCATCTGTAATATTGCGCCCAATAATGCCATGCAAACCTATAACCCTTCAGAAGAAATTTTAAAGGATGTGTATGTTGTTGAGAAAACAGGCAGCAAACAAGGCTGGTCATTTGTTTCACCTGATGAAGCATGGTTCAATGGTTATCAGCATGAAATGGAAGCATTTTACGGAACAATAACTTTTGGCAATCCTATTGAAAGCAATAGTCAATTGGCTGCATGCACCATTGCAACCATATATGCAGCTTATGTTTCAGCCGAACAACAGGGTGTTGAAGTACCTGTTTCTTTGATACATACCTAAATCAGTTCATCAGAAATAAAATTTGAATGCAGGAAGATTTACGTGGGTCAATCCCGTTACATATCAAATTAGGTCAAAGTAAATCTTCTGATGTTGCACCGGTTAAAAACTATCGCTGGGTCATTTTGTCGTTGGTATTTTTTGCTACTACCATCAACTACCTTGACAGGCAGGTAATCAGCTTGTTAAAGGATGATTACCTCGAACCCTTGTTTGGCTGGAGCGAAACAGACTATGCCAACATTGTTATTGCATTCCAGGTTAGCTATGCACTGGGCATGGTAGGTGCAGGGTTTATAATTGATCGTATAGGAACCAAATTAGGATATGCCTTATCTCTTGCCATTGGGAGTTTGGCAGCTATTAGTCATGCTTTTGCGTCGGCCAATATTTTCACTACCGTGTCAGATATGTTTCCCAAAAAAGCAGTGGCATCGGTAGTAGGTATAGGAGGCATGATTGGTGCTATTGGCGGCATACTTATTGCAAGAACTGCAGGTTTATTGCTTGATCATTATAAAGAAATGGGAACAATAGAAACTGGTTACTATATCATGTTCATCATTTGTGCTACCGGGTATATTATTGCATGGTCCTTATTTTCCCTGATAGTTCCCAAAATGGAAAAAGCCATGATTTAAATAATTTTAATTTAAATAGATATAAATTAATTAATGATACCAATCAAACTTAAAATCCTTTTTGTACTGCTTGCTTTTTATGCACAACAGGCAAAAGCCCAAACGTTGGCAACCGTGAGTCCTCTGGACCAAAGGCTTGATGCATTACTAAGCAAAATGACATTGCAGGAAAAAATTGAGCAACTGTATTATTTAACCGATGGAAATGACAGGTTAAAAATACCGCAGTTTAAAGGCAGCGACGGACCACATGGGATAGGAAATAATGCCAGGGGTTATTCATCATTTCCGGTAACGATTGCTATGGCCGCCACATGGGATCCTGACTTAATTTCACGTGTTGGCCGTGCCATATCAATGGAACAGGCCGCAAGAGGAAAAGACCGAATTGCCGTCCCTACCCTTGATTTGCTGATTGACCCGCGCATTGGCCGTGCACCCGAAACAATTGGAGAAGACCCTTTTCTCGGTGGCAGAATTTCAGCCGCATTTGTATTGTGACAAAATACAACTTCCGTTTTCGGATCAATTAAACATTATAATCTAAATACCTATGAAATTAACAGACGCACCAACGATTACCTGAGCGATGAAAGAAGCCTTGTTGAATTTTGGGGTGCGCATTGGAAACGGACCATTCAATATGGTGGCGCTATGTCGGTTATGTGTGCCTACAATTGGGTAAACGGCGATAAGTGTGCCGAAAACAAATACATGATCAAGACATTGTTGCGGGAACATTGGGGCTTTAATTATTACACCATGAGCGATTGGGGCGGCTTTAAAGAAACCGGCAAGGCACTTGATGCTGAACTCGATTTTTGCGAAGGGAATGATTTATACATTAAAGAATTACCAGCCGGTATAGCAAAAGGCCAATTTGATACAGGTCTTATAAACAGGGCAGTGAAAAATGTATTGCGTACCAAAATAGTTTCCGGCATGCTCGATGGTGTACCCGTTGTTCCTGTAGGTGTTATTGACAGTAAGGAGCATAGAGCGCTTGTATATGAAAGTGGATTGAAAAGTTTGGTGCTGTTGAAAAATGAAAATAATATTTTACCCTTAGCAAAAGAAAAGGTTAGATCCATTGCCATTATCGGGCCCAATGCCGACTTCCTTCCCCTCGATGGAAACAGCAGTTCGAAAGTACTCCCTACCTATCGCATTCCTGTAACACAAGGCATACAGTCAATAGTAGGGAACGACCGCGTACATTATGCAAAGGGTTGCAACATAAATGATACAAGCCGTTCACAATTTAAAGCGGCCCTGGAAGCGGCCTCCGAGGCAGAATTTGTTATTTTTGCAGGTGGACTTGACAGTACGGTTGAAGGCGAAGGATATTTTTTGGATAAGGAAGCAGATGAAAAAGGCGGCGGAATGGTTACCCGTCCCGACAGGCCTTCAAAAACCGTTTTGCTGCCCGGCATGCAGAATGAACTGATCAATGCCATTGCAAAAGTGAATCCCAATATAATCCTTGTAATAATTTCAGGCGGCACCTGTAGTGTTACACCTGTTATAAAAAATGTAAAGGGATTACTCTATGCATTTTACCCCGGACAGGAAGGAGGCAAAGCCATTGCCGATGTGCTGTTTGGCAAATACAATCCTTCCGGAAAATTACCTGCTACTATACCAAAGGATGACGGGCAAATTTTCCCCATTAGTGCCGACTTTAGAAACCTTGTTACACGTGGTGCAGGGTACCGCTGGTATGATAGCCAGCATCTGATTCCTGAGTTTGTATTCGGCTCCGGGTTAAGCTACACCACTTTCCACTACTCCAACATTATCATAAATAAGCCCGTAGCAAAGGTTGGCGATTATATAGAAGTTTCTTTTGATTTGAAAAATTCCGGCCACCGGGATGGTGAAGAAGTGGCACAATTATACCTGTCCACCGGAAAAATAAATCCTTCTATTGAAATGCCGGTTAAACAGCTGCGCGGATTTAAAAAGGTAAAACTAAAGGCTGGAGAAATGAAGAAAATTACCTTGACACTAAGCCCTGAAGAATTATACATATACAATGAGCTAACAAAATCCTACCAGGTACCGGAAGGTGAGTATAGCGTGCAGGTAGGTGGCGCATCAGATAAACTACCATTGAAAGCTGGTTTCAAATTAAGTGCTTCGGAAGGAAAACCCGATCTTTTGGTAACTAATATTCGTACGCTGCCGGCCTTTCCCAAACCAGGTGAACCCGTAATATTTATGGCATCACTTATCAATAGCGGAACTGCAGCCTCTAAATTGGGCGATGAGCACATTATCCGGTTCTATGTGGATGGTAATGAAGTAGCCCATTATTATTCAACCACCACTAGCATTCCGGTTGGAGGCATGCATCTCGCCTGTGCAGAGGGGTTGAATAGCCAAAACTGGGCGCCAACTGAAGGAAAATACAACATTACTGCAAAAATTGATATTGCGGTAACCAAAGACCTTAACCCGCAAAACAATTTGACCGAAGGGCAATTAATAATCCCAAATGGAAAAGTGATTGCCACAAATCTGGTAAACATTTTAAACCACAAACAGCAATAAATGATTTACATAAAAAAAACAGGGCTGTTGCTCGTGTTCCTGATTACCATTTATTGGTTGAATGCACAGGCAAATCAAAAACACCCCTATAAGGATCCTGCAGTACCTGTTGAATTACGAATAAAGGATTTATTGGGTCGTATGACACTTGAAGAAAAACTCCGTCAAATTGATGTGTGGCATCCTAAGGTGGACCTAAGCAAACCTGAAATATTGAAAAATACAGTTGCAGCATTAGGTGATACGGTAAAGAATGGTATTGGTTTTCTCCAGTTCAATGTAAGAATGAATTACGCTGAATACCTTGCCCAATTTAATGCAATTCAAAAATATTTTGTTGAGCAAACAAGACTTGGTATTCCTGTTATTTCAAATGGGGAAGGCTGTCATGGTTTTGTAGGTAACGAAAACAAATCAACCGTATTTCCTGTATCCGCATTGTTAGGCAGCACATGGGATACTACGCTGATTGAATCCGTCTATGGTGCTGTGGCAAAAGAAATGCGCAGTTTTGGTGTAACACATGCCGCTACACCTGTTATTGATCTGCTGCGCGATCCACGTTTTGGCAGAAGCGATGAAATGCTGGGTGAAGATCCTTATCATGTTGCCATGATGGGTGTTGGCGCCATATTTGGTTTGCAGGGTCGTTCCACTTTTATTGATAAAAACCACTTAATTGCCTGTGCAAAACATTTTTCAGGCCATGGTCAACCCGAAGGTGGTACCAACCTCGCTCCTGCAAATTTATCCGAAAGAATACTCAGGGAAAATCATTTCTATCCATTTGAAATGGCGGTCAAAAAGGCCAATGTGCGTACAGTGATGGCATCATACAATGAAATAGATGGAGTGCCCAATCATGCCAATTACTGGTTGCTGAATGATGTGCTAAGGGGCGAATGGGGATTTACAGGGTATGTAATTTCCGATTACGATGCCGTAAACAGGATGGTGTACCGGCAGCATGCAAGTCAAAATCAACGGGAAGCCGGCATGAGGGCCATCAATGCAGGAATGGATTTTGAATGCCCGGGCAGCTGGAAGGATTATTGCTTCCGGTTTTTACCCGAATTAATTAAAACAGGTGAAGTAAATATCTCCACCATTGATTCGGCGGTATCACGGGTACTCCGGAATAAATTTTTGATGGGTCTTTTTGAACAACCCTACATCATCCCGGCCAATGAGAATGATATAGCAAAGGATAGAATAAGCCATCGGAAGATTGCATTGGAAGCAGCAGAAAAGGGAATGATCCTTTTGAAAAACAATAACAACACCCTACCCTTTTCGGATACGAAAATCAAACGACTGGCTATTATTGGTCCCAATGCGGATGAAGTGCATTATGGCACCTATTCAAACGATAGCACACCGGGTATCAGTATACTTGAGGGCATGCGTACTTATGGAAAAGGAAAATTCGAAGTTTTCTATTCCGAAGGATTTAAGATCTATGAAAACGACACTACCCTGCGTTCGTTCGATAAAACCATTGAAGCAGAAAACAAACGCATTCAGGATGCTGTGGCACTTGCCAAAACCTGTGATGCCGTGTTGCTTGTAATGGGTGGCAATGAACTTACCTGCCGCGAAGAATGGAAAAATCATACCGGCGACCGGTTCGACCTTGAGTTACTTGGCAGGCAAAATGATCTGGCAAATGCCATTTTTGATTTGAAAAAACAAACTGCGGTATTGCTGATAAATGGCAGGCCTTTATCAGTAAATTACCTGGCAGAAAAAGCGCCCGCTATTATTGAAGGCTGGTACTTAGGACAGGAACAAGGTACCGCCGTTGCAAATGTAATTTTTGGAAATGTAAATCCATCCGGCAAACTTGCAGTAACCATTCCTCGGCATGTGGGTCAATTACCCGTTTACTATAACCGCAAGCCATATGTGCATGAAAGCCCCTATATAACAGGAGCTTATTC
>JAKQKY010000032.1 GCA_029560415.1 Bacteroidota bacterium
GATGCTTTGTTCAAAGTACATTCTAACCTGGGCCCGGGATTGCTTGAGAAGGTTTATGAGGCATGCTTCTGCCATGAGTTGAATAAAAAAGGAATTTCCTTCAGAAGGCAGGTTTTCTTGCCAGTATATTATGACGGTTTATATTTTGATGAAGGAATTCGCTGCGATGTATTTGTGGAAGAGCTTATACTGTGCGAACTTAAAGCTATTGATACTGTTAATCCGGTATGGGAAGCTCAAATATTGAGTCAATTAAAGTTAACCAATAATCATGTGGGTTTTTTGGTGAATTTCAATGTGATCAGGATAAAAGATGGAATTAGAAGGTTTTCAGTCGAATAAATTATTAAAAATATGAATCATCCAAATATTGCAACAATAGGTCAGTTGAAAGCTGCAGGCTATCAACCAAAATCCATTAAAGAAGAAATTCGCCATAACCTGATTGGAAAACTGAAAGGCAGGGAAATTACGTTCCCCGGCATTTTAGGTTATGAAGACACGGTAATTCCTGATACAGAACGGGCACTGCTGAGCCGTCACAACATTTTGTTTCTTGGTTTGCGCGGGCAGGCCAAAACCCGTATGGCCCGGCAAATGATAGAATTGCTCGATGAGTATATCCCTGCAATAGCCGGCAGCGAAATCAACGATGATCCTTTTCACCCCATCAGTAAATTTGGCCGCGATCTGCTCCACGAAAAAGGAGATGATACACCGATTGAATGGATTCACCGGAGTCAGCGTTATGGTGAAAAACTGGCTACACCCGATGTAAGTGTGGCAGATCTGATTGGTGATATAGATCCCATAAAAGCTGCCAATCTTAAACTCAGTTTTGCCGATGAACGGGTACTGCATTTTGGCATCATTCCCCGCAGCAACCGGTGCATTTTCGTGATCAACGAATTGCCCGATCTGCAGGCCCGCATTCAGGTTGCTCTTTTCAATATTTTACAGGAAGGCGATATACAAATCCGGGGTTTCAAACTCAGGTTACCACTTGATATCCTGTTTGTTTTTACCGCCAACCCCGAAGATTATACCAATCGTGGCAGTATAGTTACGCCCCTGAAAGACCGTATAGAAAGCCAGATTCTTACCCACTATCCAAAAACAATTGAAACCGCACTTGCCATTACCGAACAGGAAGCACAGATAATGCCCGAACAGGCCGGCAGGGTAGAGGTGAGTGATTTAATAAAAAGGCTGATTGAGCAGGTAGCTTTTGAAGCCCGCAGCAATGAGTACGTTGATAAAAAGAGTGGTGTTTCGGCAAGGTTAACCATCAGTGCCCTTGAAAATGCGGTTTCTACCGCAGAACGCAGGGCAATTTTGCATGGGGAAAAGAATACACAGGTTTGGGTAAGCGATCTTTCAGGTATTATACCCTCCATTACCGGAAAAATTGAACTGGTGTACGAAGGCGAACAGGAAGGCCCTTACCAGGTAGCGGTTAACCTGCTGGATAAGGCTATCCGTAGTTTGTTTGTAACCTATTTTCCTGATCCTGAAAGCCTGAAGAAAAAACGAAATACCGGCAAGCAATCAGCACAGCAACGGGAAAATGAAAGTCCTTACAAGGCAGTTGTAGCCTGGTTTGATGCAGGTAATAAGGTAGATATTCTGGTGGATGCTACCGACCGGCAGAAGATTGATCAGTTATACGCCGTAAGTGGTCTGCATGCCCTTGTTACCAAATTTCATGGTTCAGGATCAGAAACAGAAACAGCCCTTTTGATGGAGTTGGTGCTTCATGGACTATCCAGCCATTCGCTTATCAGCAAAAAAATCATTGAGGGTCGTATTGAATTCAAAGACCTGATGGGAAGTATGCTCAATTTTGGCACAGGAAGCATGAGCGAGGAGGACTTTAATGAAGATGATTTCAACTGATTATAAGTGAAAAGTGAAACGAAAAAAGTAAAAGGTGAAATGCTCCGTTTCACCTTTTACTTTTCACAACCAGCAAGGGTTACTGAACGGGGATATTGCCTTCTTATACCTTACTGATGAATTCCCAGTATTTCCTGAACATTACCGGTAATGTTTTCGGCAATTTTTTCCATCGGTAAATCATTTACATCATCGCCAAACGGATCTTCAATTTCCTCGGCAATCAGCTCAAGGCTTGCCAGCACATAGAAAATAAACATAACCACCGGTATGGCAATATATCCC
>JAKQKY010000037.1 GCA_029560415.1 Bacteroidota bacterium
AGAGCAAGGATCATTTCCGGTGCCAACGTTCGCAGCGATATTGAAGCAGGCGAAGCGCTGGGCAAAGCAGTGGCACAAAGATTTGTTACCAGGGCAAGAGGAGACAGGGCTGGTGCAGCAGCAGGCAACCAGGCATCATGGGACCAATTAAAAACGGACTGTGAAGCCAGGGGCGAAGTTGCCTGGTTAAGCATGGAATCACCAGCCAGGCCATGTATGTTACCGGCTTTTGGAAAAGTAAAGGCATTCCTGTTTGATTCATTGACATCGGTGGCGTTAATACCAGGCCCGCCGCCATCCACAAGTAGTGAGCAGTTCAGACGTGAAACAGAAGAGGTATACAACTTTGTAAAAAATCCAACAAGGGAGCAAACAAGGATCGTACATTTTTGGGCGGATGGCGTAGCAACTTACACACCACCCGGCCACTGGAATGCTATTGCTGCCGATGATTTTATCGGCAAGAATTTTAGTGAAGTACGCTGGGCAAGAAACCTTGCATTGCTGAACATGAGCATGATGGATGCTGCGATTGTATGCTGGGCCGCTAAGTATAAGTATTTCAACCCAAGACCATCGCAGGTTGATCCCCGGATCAAGACAACCACCGGTTTACCCAATTTCCCCGCCTATCTTTCAGGGCACTCCACATTCAGTGCAGCAGCGGCAACTATACTCGGCCATATCATACCCGAAAGGGCTACGGCTTATGATGCCATGGCATCAGAAGCGTCGGTTTCAAGAATGTATGGAGGCATACATTTTAGAAGTGATTGTGAAGTTGGGTTAACAACAGGTTCTAACGTTGGCGGATATGCAGTGCAAAGAGCAGTGACGGATGGTGCGGAGTAATTGTTTTCATATGATTAACAGATAAATTTTATGTTTTTGGTAACGGCGCTGCAATTCTTTGCGGCGCCTTTTTTTGGATGCATCTGTCAGATTAACTGTAATTGTAAGCTCTAAAGCCTTGTTAACTAATGAAACTTTTTTGATTTACGGGTCCGATGTCCATAAGCCATACGCCTGTAAAACTATTTTAATTTTCTCTCTCATCTTTTTATACATACTGTTAACTTGTGTAAAAAAACAGCGAGGACAGGCCATACGAACTATGTACATCTTACCTGATCGCTGCAGGTATAACAACTCATTCATGGAAATAAATAAGCAAAAACTTTTTTTAACAGGCGTAATTTCATTACTTCTTTTTTCATGCTCTAACAAAAACCCGGGTAATAAAGAAATGATCAGCCTGCTTACTGATGTGGCAAAGCAGGCAAACAACAGGGAAAATATCTTTTCACCACAGGCAAGACTGGCTTTTTATGATACCATACTGTCTAACAACAAGGGCAGGCAGGCACCAGTTAGTATA
>JAKQKY010000039.1 GCA_029560415.1 Bacteroidota bacterium
AGAAGACAGGCATACCTATGCAAATGCATTGTGGCATTGGGCAAGGGGCATGGCGTTTGCGGGTAAAAATAAACTGGCCGATGCAGCCACCGAGTTGCAGCTAATGCAGGAAAAAATGAAACACCCGGATATGTTTATTACTATGGAGCCATTTAACTCCCCGGATGCGGCAGCTAAAGTGGCGGAAAAAATTTTGCAAGGTGCCATCGCTGTCAAACAAAAAAATTATACCGCAGCGATCTCATTTTTTGAAGCAGCTGTTGCCAATGAAAATGCAATGATCTACAACGAACCCAGGGACTGGCTGTTGCCTGCAAGGCAGTACCTCGGAAATGCCTTGTTGCTGGCAGGAGAAAATATAAAAGCAGAAGAAATTTTTAACGCCGATCTTAAAGAAAATCCCAATAACCACTGGGCTTTAACAGGCAAATTCCGGGCTTTAAAAAAGCAACATAAAAATGCAGCGGCAGAAAAGGTGAAGAAGCTGTATTCGAAAGCTATAGAAGGAACCGATATAGGAGAAGGCTATATTGTATTTTAATTTATATTTGAGCGCAACCAAATTTGATTTTTTTAAGACTTACAAAAGCGTAAATAATCATGGACGATTATTAAAGCGCATTCTATTCATTCATAAAAATTAAACAAAAATGAAACTCACCAAAGGATTACTTGCCGTAGCCATTGCAGCTATCATCGGGCTTACAAGCTGCGGACCCAAAGATGCAGACATCAAAGCGGAAATTGACAAATCCATCCAGGCCAATGCAGACATGACCGGTCTTACTGCCAGTGTAAACGAAGGCGTGGTAACGCTGAGTGGCACTTGTAAAGATGAAGAGTGCAAAACCCAATGCGTAAAAGCTGTGGGCGAAATGAAAGGTGTAAAAAGCGTGGTAAACAATATTACTTTACCTGCACCACCTCCGCCACCTGTGCAAGAGCCTGCATCCGTAACAACCGCATTGGATGAAGCTACTCAACAAAAAGTAAAAGATGGTTTGAAGGACATCCCGGGGGTTACTGTAAGTTTTGAGGGTGACAAAGCGGTACTGTCTGGTGAAGTGACCAAAGCAAACCGTGTGAAGATCATGCAAATGCTGGCTGCTGCCAAGGTAAAATCGGATGTAACCAAACTGGCAGATAAAAAATAATCGATCAATTATCACTTTAAAATTTTAATACAATGGCATTACAGGACAAATATGCAGAACTATTGCAAACCGCCAACGGACTTGGTGTTTCCAACCTTGCAGTGGCAGAAAAAGATGGCGTATTGCACGTTAGCGGAACAGCCGGTTCTACTGCTGACTACGACGCTTTATGGGCATTATATGATAAGATAGACCCCAATATGACCAGCGGTGATCTGATGATGAACATCGACATTAAAGCAGACGCCGGGGCACAATTAAAAGTAACCACCGACAGTACCAATCTTAACATCAGGAGTACGCCAAGTACCGAAGGTGACATCGTTGGTAAAGCGGCTCACCATGAAATTGTGACATTGGTAGAAAAAACCGATGACAGCTGGTGGAAGATCAGGACCAAGGATGGCGAAGAAGGATATGCCTACGCTCAATATCTTTCTCCTATGTAAAAGTTGTATGCTTTTTATATTAACGTCCCCAACTTCGTTGGGGACGTTTTTGTTTACCTTTGCCCCATGAAAACATTTATAAAATCAATTGCGGTAGCTCAATTATGCTGTGTTTTGTTTTCCTGTACTGCACAGGTAAAAAACAATTTAACCGCTGATGAATTTGAGAAAGGCATCAACAATAAAGATTCTATACAAATTTTAGATGTACGTACACCCAGTGAGTATGCAGGCGGGCATTTAAAAGGCGCATTGCTGGCCGACTGGAATAATAAAAAAGAATTTGACCGCAGGATAGCTTTTATTGACAAGAACAAACCTGTGTATGTATATTGCCTTGCGGGTGGCAGGAGTGCTGCAGCGGCTGATAAAATGAGGGCTGCCGGTTACCAGCAGGTATTCGAACTTAATGGCGGTATCAACTCCTGGAAAGCAGCTGGCAAACCAGTTGAAGGAAAAACTGAGGGTAAACAAATGACCATAGAAGAATTTAATGGTGCCATCCAGTCTGCAGGAACCGTATTGGTTGATTTTGGCGCTGAATGGTGCCCGCCCTGCAGAACAATGGAACCCGTTTTAAAAAACCTGGAAGCAAGCCATGCAGGTAAATTTTTATTGGTAAAAGTGGATGGCGGAAAAGATGAAGCCGTAATGAAAGCATATAATGTTACTGCACTGCCGGTCTTTATTATTTTTAAAGATGGAAAGCAGGTTTGGAGAAAAGATGGTGTGGCAGATGTAGAAGAGATTGCTAAGAACTTCTAACTCATTTTGTTTCATTATTAAATTAAAGCCTGCAGTCAATCGACTTGCCTTCAGTAAGTATTAGTTCTTTTTTACTTGTAATGGTTCTCAAAACACGCCCTTTACTATCAAAATAAATTGCTTTTATAATGCAATCATCAGCATAGTAAAGTTCTTTCTCTAAAATGCCAGTTTTGGCAAAATACTTAGCCGGACCATTCATTTTATTTTTATTATACAGTATCTCAAAGTAACCACCGTCTTGCTTATACCCTGCAGTCTTGCCATTTTTCAGATCATTTTTATATTCGGCACTGTAAATGAGTTTACCATCAGCATAATATTCCATGATTCCATTTTTTTCACCACAACACATTTCGGTTTTCATATATAAACTTCCATCCTTCTCAAAGCTTACATGCAGAGAGTCGTTTATAGAGTACCAAAGTTCACCGGTATCATAGAATCTTTTAAAATTCAGGGGAACGAATTTCCCGTTTTTAATCCTACCCACTCCCTCCCCTGCGACTTCACCATTTTCATAAAAACTCTTTTCATAAATAAAGATGCTATCTTTTTCTATTTGAAAAGAACTGAGACTTCCATTTGAATAGTAGACCCGGTTGATGCTATCCTGTGAAAAAGCTGTAAAGACGGTTAACGAAAAGAAGATTGTTATTAATAAGAATTTCATTTTAAATGAAATTTAATCCTGCGTAGCCTCTTTTATAAAATCACTTACCAGATAACTGATCAGTTTACCGGTAGATTCATTTCTTCTTCCGTCTGTTAATTGGGTGGCACCTTCACAAATATGCAGGTAGGCAACCTTGGCATCC
>JAKQKY010000050.1 GCA_029560415.1 Bacteroidota bacterium
TCCTGGTATCTGTCCGATTCTCCCATAATTAAATTCTTATCCTAAAGTTACAACGCAAAACATCAAAAGAAGGTTAACAATTAATAGAAGGTTTGTTTTTTTGTTTTGTTCCAGTAAAGAACGATTAAAAAACCTGCCAACGCACCACCAACGTGGGCAAAATGGGCAATATTGTCGTTGGTTGTTTTTGAAATACCACCAAATACATCCAGTGCAATAATGCCTAAAACAGCCCATTTAGCTTTTACCGGGAAAGGGATAGGCATGATGAACAATTCTGTATTGGGAAACAAGTAACCAAAGGCGGCCAACACTCCCATGATAGCACCCGAAGCGCCAACGGTATAGCTTGCTCTTAAGATATTCTGATATTCTATCACCTGATCTAAATTGAGGTTCATGCCATCTATATGACGGTAATCGTATGCGTAAGATGCCAATTGGGTAACGGCAGCCACTACACCGCAAATGAGATAAAAGATCAAAAAACGTTTAGGTCCCCAGGCTCTTTCAATCAAAGTGCCAAACATCCACAATGCCAGCATGTTGAATAACAGGTGAAAAAAACCACCATGCATGAACATATGGGTTATCAACTGGTGAGGCTTAAACACATCGGATTTATAATGATGCAGGGCAAACAGGTCAGAAATCGTATTTACATTGCTGCCACCTCCAAATGCCACCTGGGCAAAATACACCAGTGCATTGATGATGATGAGATTTAAAACGATGGGAGTGGTGCGTTGAAAGCTATTGCCGTATGCCATAAAACAAAGGTATGCGTTAATGATTTATGTAAGGATTTCCGTTCAACCATTTTACATTTTCTTTCACTACACTTTCGGCAGAGCCGACATTGCTTTTCTCTTCCGGGAAACATGTTCAAAAAATGAAATACAAAGGCTGCAAAAGTTTATTTCAATTTGAGCAGCACTACGCATTCTATATGATGGGTATGCGGGAACATGTCTACCGGCTGAACTTTCTCTACCGTATATTTTTCCGACAGCAGTTGAAGGTCCCTTGCCTGGGTTGCCGTATTGCAACTCACATATACAATACGTGGGGCAGCCATGTCGAGAAGTTTTAATACCAGTTTTTCGTGCATGCCTGCCCGTGGAGGATCGGTGATGATGACATCGGGCCTTCCGTGTTCTGCAAAAAAATCATCGTTGCAGATCTTGATCACATCACCTGCAAAAAAATGAGCATGGTTAACGTTGTTATTGGCTGCATTCTTGCGGGCGTCTTCCACGGCATCTTCTATCACTTCCACCCCAATCACTTTTTTGGCCAGCTTACTTACAAAAATGCCGATGCTGCCGGTTCCGCAATACAGGTCATATACGATCTCGTTCCCGGTGAGCCCGGCGAAATCGCGGGTAACGGTATAGAGTTTTTCGGCTTGTTTGGTATTGGTTTGAAAGAATGATTTCGGGCTGATGATGAATTCAAAATCTTCGAGCTTCTCGGTTACAAATCCTTTCCCAAAATACACCTGCGGCGTTAAGTCATAGATGCTATCGTTCCATTTCGGATTGATCGTATATAAAAGCGTTGTGATAGAGGGCACTTCTTTCAACAGGTGATCCAGCAAGGCTTTTCGGTCGTTCTCTTCTTCATAATTCAGGCAGATGTTTACCATCAGTTCGCCGGTGCTGCAATAACGGACGATGATATTTCGTAACCAACCCGAGTGTTCCCGGATATCATAAAAAGTATACTGTTGCTTTTTGGCAAAATCTCTTATGGTATTTCGGATGCTGTTATTTACATCATCCATCAGGTAGCATGTGTGAATGTCGATCACTTTGTCGAAAATGCGGGGAACATGGTAACCCAGGGCATCCTGCTGGGGAACGACACCGCTGTCGCTGATCTCGTCGGTGGTTAAAAAGCGTTTATTGCTAAACGTGAATTCCAGTTTATTTCGGTAATGAATGGTATCGGCCGATCCAATGATGGGCATGATGGGTGGGAGATCTACCTTGCCGATGCGTTTCAGGTTTTGTTCGGCTTCCTGTTGTTTGTATTGCAACTGCTTTTCGTAAGGCAGCATCTGCCATTTACAGCCTCCGCAAACTCCAAAGTGGCTGCAGAACGGGATGAGCCGGTCGGCCGCTGGTTGTGTAATGCGAATGGCCCTGCCTTCGGCCCAGTCTTTTTTGCTTTTGGTGATCTGCACATCGGCGTAATCGCCGGGGATGGCACCGGAAATGAAAATCACCTTTCCATCATGCCGGGCGATGGCCTTACCCTCCGCTGCATAATCGGTTACTTCAATATTTTCGAGTAAAATATTCTTTTGTTTTTTCTTCACGCCGGCAAAATTAACCTTTAAAAGGCGAATGTCGATTTGTTAACAATATGTAATTTTCAACCGGCTCTCATGGGTCAAACGACCTATTAACCATGGATTTTAAATACATTTGTTGACTTTTTATATTATATGAAGAAATCTTTATTTACCATCCTGTTTACCGTGTCTTTTGCAGTAGTAACCCTCGCACAGGGATACAAGGTCACGCTGCAAACACCCAGTTACCAGTCGGGAATCGCTTACCTCACCTATCACATGGGTAAGAATCTGAATATTGAAGATTCGGCTGCCATCAATAACCAGGGGATTGCCGTGTTTAAGAATAACAGGACCCTCCCGGGAGGAATTTACTCAATCGTATTTCCGGGCAAAAGCATCACGGCCGATTTTTTCATCGATAAAGAACAGCAGATCAGCATCAAGGCAGATACCAGCAACCTGAAGAATATGGTTGTTACCGGCTCGAAGGAGAATATTCTTTTTCAGCAATACCAGAAATTCGTTTCGGAGAAAGGGACCCTGATGCAAAAAGAAAGGATGGCTTACAATGCGGCAACTACCAAACAGGACTCCACCCTTCACGAAGAAAATTACAACAAGTATAATAAGGAACTCAACGATTACAGGGCCAGCATCACCAGGGATCATCCTCAATCCATGATGGCAGCATTGTTAAGTGCAATGAAAGAGCCTCCATACATCAGCAAGATCCCGGTAACCCGCCAGGATTCAGTTGATAATTATAATTATTATAAGGCACACTACTGGGATGGTATAACGTTTATGGATGAACGAATTATTCGTACACCGTTCTTCCTTCCAAAGCTGGAAAGATATTACCGTGAAGTAATGCCCCAGGCAGCCGACAGCATCATCAAAGACGCAGATTATAAACTGCTCCTGGCCCGCACGGCACCAGAGATGTATAAATTCCTGTTGAACTGGCTTACTGATGAATACCTGAATCCGAAGTACATGGGGCAGGATGCCATTTTCGTGCACCTGTTTGAAAAATACCATAGCAAGGGATTAAGCAAATGGCTCAACGAAAAGCAAATGGAAACGATCACCAGGAGAGCTTACATGCAAATGGCCAACCTGATCGGTGAAAAAGCGGCAAATCTTGAACTCATAGATTCTACCGGGAAACCGACAGCACTATATGACCTGAAAGCAAATTTTACTATCGTGATTTTCTGGGACCCTAATTGCGGGCATTGTAAAGAAGAAATTCCCAGGATCGATTCTATTTACCGGGCAACATGGAAAAAAGATGGTGTAAAAATTTATGCGGTACTGTCGGAAAACGAAAAACCGGCCTGGGTAAAATACATCAAAGAACACAACCTTGGCGACTGGACACACGTTTACCAGACCAAAGAAATGGAGAAGGCAGAGACCGAAGCACAAAAGCCCGGCTTCCGCCAGTTGTATGATGTAACGCAAACGCCTACCCTATACCTGCTGGATAAGGAAAAAAGGATCATTGGCAAAAAATTAAGTTGGAAACAACTTGATGAATTCCTGCAGGTGAAAATCAAGAATAACAAGGATAACCCAAAACCATAAACGAACTTTTTCATGAAGAAAATTTACCTGTTGTTCGCAATGGCCTGCGGATCATTGGCCGTACATGCGCAGACCCTCATCAGCTATGGTAACAACACTGTAAGCAAGGATGAATTTCTAAGGGCATATAATAAGAATAAAACGACCGTAACTGACCGGGAGAAAGCCATCCGAGAATACATTGAGCTCTACAGCAACTTCAAATTAAAAGTAAAGGCTGCAGAACAACGCAGGTTTGATACGTTGCCGCAACTGCTCACCGATATTGAAAACTTCCGCAAGCAGGTAGAAGAGAATTACATGAGTGATGAAAAAGGCATGAACGATCTCATGAGCCAGGCTTTTGAAAGGAGCCAGGTTGACCGGCATGTATTGCATTTTTCCGTGCCCATCGATCCTACAGCCAATCCCATCGATACAATGAAAATGTACGATGCCATCCAGGCGGCATATTCCACGTTGCAAGCCGGGGGCACTTCGGTTCAAAACAGCCTGGTAAAATCCGGCGACCTGGGATTCGTAACCGTGTTTACTTTGCCATACGAATATGAAAATATTGTTTATTCACTTAAACCAGGAGAAACGAGTAAGCCTTACCGTTCTGCTTCGGCATGGCATATTTTTAAAATTTCCGAACAACGCAAATCGGCCGGTAAATGGAAAATTGCACAGATCCTTTTTTCTTTTCAACCTGATGCAGATGCTTCAGAAAAAGCATCCCTGCAACGCCTCGCCGATTCGGTGTATAACCTGGTGAAAGCCGGCGCTGCGTTCGGCGATATGGCCAGGGATTACAGCAATGATAAACTCACTTTCATGACAGGAGGTGAAATGGCTGAATTTGGAACAGGCAAGTTCGATTATGCGTTCGAGAAAGAAGTGTTCAAACTTGCCAAAGATGGTGATGTATCCCGTCCATTTACAACATCCTTCGGCATACATATCGTAAAACGTCTGGGCTTCACGCCAACCCCTACAGATAAAAATGACAATTCGCTGCAGTTCGATCTTCGACAGAAAACCATGCAGGATTCACGCATCAGCAGTGCGAAAGAGAAATTTGCAAAGGATATCATTTCAAAGATCGGGTTTAAAAAAGAAGCGTCGGTTAAAGAAGCCGACCTATTGCGCTTTGCCGATTCAGCTATGATCAACCCCGACCCTGAGCATATTCAAAAATTACCCATCTATAACAAAACCATTATCCGTTTTAGTAAGGGAGATGTAAAAGGATCTGACTGGTTGAAATTTGTAAAGGAGTATAAAGAAAATTATTCCCAATATAAAGGAGAACCAAATGTGGAGTTGTGGAGTAAATACCAAACCATTGCTTCACTTGAATATTATAAAAAGCATTTAGAAGAATACAATGAAGATTTCAGGTTCCAGATGCTCGAGTTTAAAGAAGGCAATATGCTTTTTGAGATCATGGAAAAAAATGTATGGTCAAAGGCTTCCGGCGACAGTATCGGTCTCTTGAAGTATTACAATGCCAATAAAGAAAATTACAAATGGGCAGCCAGTGCCGATGTGCTCATCTTTAACGCAGTGAATGAAAAGGCAGCACAGGATGCAATGGCGGCCCTGCAGGATGAAAAATCCTGGCGAGCCATCCTGGAAAATGCCAATGGCGAATTACAGGCAGATAGCGGCCGGTACGAACTGGAACAACTTACCGGTAGCAGCACTGCAACGCCGCAAAAAAATTCCTTTTCTGCCATCACAAAAAATGCAGATGGCACAGCGATGTTCATTAAATACCTGAACCTCTATGAAGCAAACCAGCAACGTAATTTTGAAGATGCAAGGGGATTGGTGATAAACGATTATCAACTGGTGCTGGAAAAAGAATGGTTACAGGAACTGCGTAAAAAATACCCGGTGAAAGTAAATGAGGCTGTATTAAAGACGATTTTTAAATAAATTAATAATTAGTAATTAATAATTAAAAAGGCTTTCGATTCGAAAGCCTTTTTAATTTATACAAGTTCTTTAACCACGTTGGCAACAATATGTGGCCGGCCCAATGTGTAGTAATGCAACACAGGCACACCCGCTTTTTTTAATTCTTTTGACTGCTGTAACATCCATTCGGTGCCAACCTTTTCTACATCAAGGTCGGTTTTGCAACGGGCCATCTCATCCGACAGGGAAGTTGGCAGATCGATGTGAAATGTTTTTGGCAAAACAGTAAGTTGTTTGCGGGTATACACGGGTTTTAATCCCGGAATGATAGGGACTGTAATTCCTATTTCCCGGCAGGCATTTACAAAAGCAAAATATTTGGCATTATCGAAGAACATCTGGGTTACAATATAATCTGCGCCTGCGTCAACTTTTGCTTTCAAGTATTTGAGATCGCTTTCCATATTGGGCGCTTCAAAATGTTTCTCGGGGTAACCGGCAACCCCAATGCAGAATTTTGTTTGTGATGTGTTCTTCAGGTCTTCTTCCAGGTAGATGCCGGCATTGAGGTTGCGTACCTGTTTCAACAGGTCGATCGCATATTGATGACCGCCCGGCTCTGGTTCAAAACCACTCTCATTTTTAGCAGCATCGCCCCGCAACACGAGCACATTGTCGATTCCAAGGTAATTAAGGTTAATCAGGGCATCCTCAGTTTCATTGATTCCGAAACCACCGCAGATCAGGTGGGGTACGGTATCTACATTGTATTTATTCATGATCGAAGCACAGATCGATTCGGTGCCCGGCCTTTTACGAACCACTACTTTTTCAAATGTGCCATCAGATTTTTTCTTGAATACATGTTCACTGCGATGATAGGTAACATTGATAAAAGATGGTTTGAATTCCATCAAGGGATCGAGGTGGTTATACAGCGATTGAATGCCTTTTCCTTTTAAAGGAGGCAATATTTCAAAAGAGATAAGGGTACCCGACGATTGATTGATATGATCTATTACTTTCATATTTGCTAAATAGCGGTAAAGATAAAGCCAAAATGAAAAAAACCTTGTGTTTGTGGCACAAGGTTTATGATTTATTGATAAAAATTCCTATGTTTTATAGAGTTCGCCTCCCTGTTACGGTAACAGTTGAGTTATTACTGTCTACAAAACTGCCGTTTAACTGGTCGAGATTTAATGTACCCACCACAATTGGACCTGCACCAGATTGCATGGTCAGTTGGTTGTTACTTACGGTTCCGTCGATGTCATCGTCATCGGTCACATCACCGCCTGTAATACGGGCTACACCACCCCAGATCCCTGCGGATCTCAGGATAATGATATTAAAAGTACCGGTTTCAGGTAGTGTGGTAGAATAGGTTCCTTCAAAACACTCTACCAGGTTGGAAGAGGTTTCTTTTACAACTGCTAATGTAGCAGAAGGATGACCCGGAATATTCGATGAAGTAATCGTAGGTGTTCCACCACTTAAATCCACTGAAAAATTGATGGTCACCGGTGAACCATTTAAGATGCCGGTAAAATCAGCAACATAAGGTTGTCCGGCTACCCAGGCAACTGAAGAAGTAAGATTTACTGTTACTCCATCTAATACCATTACAGCTGTAATGGTTGTACCGTTGTTGGCGATATCGAACATGATCGTTCCGGATGAACCCAGCACGATGCCTTTATAAATTCCTTTGCTGCTGCCATCATTGGCTGCCAGTGCATCGGGGGTAGTTGCGCAGGTTGTGCAGGTATAACCAGGAATAACAGGGTCTTTATCTTTTTTGCACGCTGAAAAACTGATTATCACGGTCAGGGCTAAAAGCCATTGTATTTTATTCATTTTTTTTGTTTTATGCTTATTAGTAATATGATTATCCTTTGCGGCCACCGCCAATGCAGGCGCCGAGTTTAACACCAAAGTAACCAGCCTTATCGGCTACAAAATTATATTCCAAACCAAACCGCAGGTGACCATATTCGAAACCTGTACGGGCCATGAAACCAAATTTGTTGCTGGTAGGAATGTCGGCTGCAGTATTGATATTGCTGTTGGCGTCCACGCTGGCTAATGTGAAAAGACCAGCACCTACTCCGCCAAACGGCCTGAATTTATTGTTGTTGAAATAATAATCGCCTGTTAGCAGGTAAGATCCATTGCCTTTAGCTTTGCTGTCGTCGCCCACACGATCTATCTTAACGGTAACGGCTACCTCCATACGCAAACCAACAGACAGCTGGTCCATCAGGGCGTATTTAGGTTCAATGGCAAACAAAGCTCCGCCATCTGTTCCACTGCCTTGTGGTTTCGCATAGCCTGCACTTACGTCTACTTTGAATTTTTTAAATACCTGTGTTGATTTTTCATCGTCTTTCTGCGCCTGGCTAACCAGGGTAAACACAAGGAATAGGGGTAGTAACATTGTTTTTTTCATCATACAATTTTTAGTGATTGTTAGCAGTTGGTATTAATATAGCACAAAGTACCAACCTATGTCAGCCGGTACAATGTGAAAAAAGTAGTAATGTGATGATATTTTAGCCTGTTGTCGGCTATTCGTTTGCGTTGGATGGGCAATTATTATAAAAAACCTGTTTTTTTCAAAGCGTCTACGCGTGAGTTAACCTGGAGTTTTTCATAAATGTTACGTATGTGCGTACGAACAGTTTCTATGCTTACAAACAATTTGTCGCCGATCTCCTGGTAACGGAATCCTTTGGCCAGTTGCTCCAGCACTTCCTGTTCCCGCCGGCTGAGTTCCTGGAAATAGTCATTTGTTTTTTCTTTCATGGCAAAGGTTTCAATAACCTTCCGTGCGATCTGGCTGCTGATGGGGCTTCCGCCATGATAAACGTCTTCGATGGCTTCCACAATCTTTTGAGAGGGCGTAGACTTAAGCAGGTAGCTAATGGCGCCGGCTTTCAGCGCCTCAAACACGGTATCGGGCTTGTCGTATACCGTTAGCACCATGCACTGCATTTTTGGATGGATGATCTTCAGCCTGCGCATGCATTCAATGCCATTCATGCCTGGTAACTGTACATCAAACAATACAATGTCGGCAGGTTCGCGGGTGAGGGTTTTTAAAGCTTCTTCTGCATTGCTGAAAAGCCTGATCTCGGTAACGTCGATGTGTAACTGAATTTCTTCGGCAAGGTACTGTCGTATCTTACTGTCGTCTTCAATAATGGCAATACTGTTTATCTGGATACCCATTGTGTTAGATAAATTCCTTTTTAAATTGTTTACCCGCCTGCTGCTTTATTTACCTGTTTCACGATTCCTTCAAATATGCCTTAAATAAGAGCAGCCGGCAATGTGAAATTAGTAGTATTCACTGATCGGGAACCAAAACCTGTAAGTTGTATCCTGGCCAATTTGTGATTCGATGGTCACCTGTCCGCCACTTTCGTTTACCCGTTTACGTATATTATCCAGTCCATTTCCTTTTTTAACTATTTTTTCATCAAAACCAACGCCATTGTCTGAAATGACGAATGCCAGCCCCTTATTTTCAAGTTTTGCCTGGATGCTGATATGATTTCCCTGGCTGTATTTTATGGCATTGTGAACGATCTCTTTACACACCAGCAGAATATTGCGCCGGAGCTGGTTGTTTAATACCAGGCTGGGTACTTGTTCAGGAAAATCAATGCTGCAGGTAAATGCCGCATATTCGGTTAGTTTATTCAGTTGCTCACGAAGATGTGATATTAAGATCTCCAGGCTGTCGTGCTGTGGATGCAGCGACCATATGATCTCGCCGATGTTGTCAACGAGTTTTCTTGATGTGGATGCGATATCATCCAGTTCGTGCCGGATGTTGGTATCGGGCAGTGAATGAAATTTGGCCGATTCGCTGATCAGGCTGATCTGTGTTAACCCTGCGCCAATATCGTCATGCATTTCCTGCGAGATGCGCATCCGCTCCATTTCCAGTGCTTTCTGCTGTTCCAGTTTTTCAATTTCTTTTTTCAGCTTTCGTTGACTGAAAAGCTTCGTGATCCAAACGATCACCGATAACATCGCAAGGAGTACCAACGCATAAAACCATCCTTTTTTCCAGAATGGCGGAAGTATCTGTATGCTTACAGTATAAGGTTCTTTCATCCATACGCCGTCGTTGTTAGATGCCTTAACATTGAAAACATAATCTCCAGGCGGAAGGTTATTATACCTTGCCTCGTTGTTCTCGTTGCTGTATATCCAGCCCTTATCCCATCCCGTTAGTTGATATGCATAGTGAGTGAAACCGGGATTGCTGAATTCGAGTGCCCTGAACTGGAAGTAGAGGTTGTTTTGGGTATGATTTAACACAAGATTGCGAACGTATTCGGCAGACAGATTTTTGTCGGCTGCAGAATCGTTAACGGTTAGTTTCGTTATGGCCAGCTTGGTTATGATATTCGCAGGTTTGATGCCGGAAGGATCAAACCAGTTCAATCCGTTGATGCCGCCAAAGAAGAGAGTGCCGTCACGGGCTTTCAGGTAAGCACCGGTATTAAATTCATTTGCTTGTAATCCGTCTTTTAGTGAATAATTCTTACAGCGGATCGAAGGAAACGCTCCTTCTTTACCAGGAATGATCTTTACATTACTTAATCCACCATTACTGCTCAACCAGAGTTCTTTTCCTGATTCCAGGATGCCATATACAAATCCGTTGCTTAAACCATCTGATTCTGTATATAACCGGAAATTTTCTTTGGCAGGATCAAATAGCATCAAGCCTTTATCTGTACCAAACCAAAGCATATTACTTCCCTGGTCATTAAGCACACATTTGAACCCCATGTTTTGGACGAGGAATTTATTGAACTTTAAAGACCCGTTTTCCTCAGTATACAAACATAAACCGGCTTCGTAAAAACCAAGCAGGTAGCGGCCGTCACCGATCTTTTGAATAAAAGAAAAATCACCCACATCCCGTTCCTGTATCAGGCCGATGTGATTGGAGACCGGCTCTATGTGCAACCTGAAAGTGCCGAGCGTTGTGGTAATATACCAGGATTGCCCGCTGGTCAACATACCCGTCACTTTCATTCGTTCGCGGCTACCCGATACCGGTATCGGAATTTCTGAGAACAACCTGCTTTCCTTTTTCCTGCAGAATAATTTATCGCCATACCCTATCCAAAGATTTCCCAATTGGTCTTCCCGGATAAAGCTGACCAGTTTCGGGGTGGTTGATCTATCTTTAAAAGGTTCAATGGAAAGCGGGATTGTTGTGTATTTTTTTTTATCAAATACCAGGATGCCTTTTCCAAAAGTTCCCAGCAAGATGCTCCCATCCCCGTCTTCATAGAGACTTTTAATAAACAGGAATTCTTTGTTTTTTTTGCCTGGGTATAATTGAAATTGGGTTGGGTGAATATCAGCCTTAAGCAATCCCATACCATCTGTGCCTACCCAAAGAATATCCGATGCATCAAAAAAAAGTGCATAAACAGGAAACACGTTGCTGTTATTCCCATTAATATTTCCAACAGGAACGAGTATCCCTGAATTTGCATCTATCCTGTAAATTTTCCCGTGCATATCCCCAACCCATACCTGGTCATTATGATCGGAAGTCATACAGCGGAAAGAGCTTCCCGGCTGAGTCGTTGGTATGAAGCGTGTATGGTTGTCCGTTATATTAAAGAGCAGGATGCCTGTTTCGGTCACCAGGTAAAGCGTTTCATTTACCAGGCAACTGTGCCTGAGTTTTATATGCTCCAGGAAAATAGTCCACTTGCCGGTTTCAATGTTAAACCGGTACAGCCCGGCCGACTGGGGGCTCCAGAAATTTCCCCGGCCGTCGTATGAAGTTTTTTCCCCGAGAAACTGCATTGGGGTTTTATCGGCACCTGGAAAAGAATGGAGCTGGTATTTTTTTGTTTGCACATTATAGGAAAGAAGCCCACTGGTTGTTTGTCCAAACCAAAAAAGATCACCTACCTGCTTAATTGGATATAGTGAGCCATTCATATATTCAAGACTATCATTAAAGGGAAGCAGGTATTGAAACCGGTCCTTCCTTTTGTCGAAAAACTGTAACCCGGTTTCCGTGCCGATCCATAAACGGTTAGAATCATCTTCAACGATATTGTTGCGGATAACCCTTCCCTTTATCCACCCATCTGTGTTAAGTGGAGAAGGTTTGTAGGTTTTGAATGAAGCCCCGTCGTAACGGTTCAGGCCGTCGCCGGTGCCGGCCCAGAGAAATCCCTGCTTATCCTGCGTGATATTAAACACGGTGTTTTGTGACAGGCCTTCCAATTGCTGAAACCGGAAGTCCGGCATTTCCTGCCCCATGGCGGGAAGAATAAAACCGCATGCAAATAAAAAAATGAAGAACCGGTAAAACTTCATTTTGTCAAGCTACAGGTAAACTTGCTAACCGACAAATATGTTATTAAAAATTGTGCAGCATCGACGGCATTTTGGATAATATATACTGACATTTAAAATTTTCACAATACGCGTCAACATGTAAATTACCCGTTTACATCACTTATTTTTGCATAAACAGATCAATCTTGAATTTAACCATCTCAACCAGGAACCTTGTTAAAATTTACGGCAGTCGCACCGTGGTGAATAATGTATCCTTTACGGTAAGCCAGGGAGAGATCGTAGGATTACTAGGGCCTAACGGCGCCGGTAAAACGACGTCTTTTTACCAGGTGGTTGGACTCGTTAAACCTGATAGCGGGGAGGTTTTCCTGAATGATATCAACATTACAAAGTTACCCATGTACAAAAGGGCGAAGATGGGTATTGGTTACCTGCCACAAGAAGCAAGTGTGTTTCGTAAACTGAGCGTGGAGGACAATATTACTGCGGTGTTGGAAATGACGAATTTGAAAAAAAGCGAGCAAAAAGAAAAACTCGAATCCCTGTTGAATGAATTCAGGCTGCAGCATGTGCGAAAAAACAACGGGGATACCCTCAGTGGCGGAGAAAGAAGAAGAACAGAAATTGCACGGGCACTTGCCGTTGATCCGAAATTCATCCTGCTCGATGAGCCCTTTGCCGGTGTGGATCCCATTGCGGTGGAAGATATCCAGGAAATTATAGCCAAACTCAAGTATAAGAACATCGGAATCCTCATTACCGATCACAACGTAAACGAAACCCTTTCTATCTGCGACAGGGCTTACCTGCTCATCGATGGCGCCATCTTTAAACATGGTACCGCAGAGGAACTGGCCGGCGATGAGCATGTACGTCGCCTGTACCTTGGAAAAAACTTTGAACTGAAGCGGAAGGATTATTTACACGAACAGGCCGCCAGGTAAATTCAATCATAAAAGGCCTTATCTGCATAATAGATAATTAATTTCATACAAGTTTTTTATCTTTCCATACATGAAGCTGTTATCACCCGCCATATCCAAGCTGGCACGCCTGCGTGTCTGGCGTATACGGAACTGGATCAACCACCCGGTTGCAGCTCAGCGGGAAGTATTGCAGGGATTGGTTACGGCAGCTCAATACACCGATTTTGGTAAAAAATATCATTTCTCCAAACTCTTTACAGTAAAGGAATTTAAAAAGCACGTGCCCATTCATGAGTATGACGACATCAGGCCATATATTCAAAGGATGATGGATGGAGAGGAAAATGTGCTTTGGAATACCCCGGTAAGCTGGTTTGCCAAAAGCAGCGGCACCACCAGTGATAAAAGTAAATTCATCCCGGTTAGTGATGAAAGCCTGCAGGAGAACCATTTCCAGGCCAGTAAAGACGTATTGAGTAACTATTATAAAAATTTTCCTGCCAGCGATCTCCTCACCGGGAAAGGACTGGTGGTGGGTGGTTCGCACCAGATAAACCAGGTGAACGGCGAGATCCAGTATGGTGATCTTAGTGCTGTGCTGATGCAAAATACTCCCTTTTGGGGTCAGTGGCTGCGAACACCCGAGCTAAGCATTGCCCTGCTGGATGAATGGGAAGATAAACTGGAAAAACTGGCCCAGGTTACAGCCAATGAAAATGTGACCTCATTGGCAGGCGTTCCTACTTGGACCTTATTGTTGCTAAAAAGGATCCTGGAGATCAAACAAAAAAATAACATCAAGGAAGTCTGGCCAAACCTGGAGCTCTATATCAACGGAGGGGTTTCGTTTGTGCCTTACCGTGAACAATTTGAAAAGATCATCGGGGCTCCGATCAATTACCTGGAAATATACAATGCCAGTGAAGGTTTTTTTGCAGCCCAGGAAAAGCCGGAAGATGAAGGCATGACCTTGTTTACCGAACACGGCATTTTTTACGAGTTCATGCCCGTAGAAGAATATGGTAAACCAGAACCCCGAACCCTGGGGCTGGATAAAGTAGAGCTGCACAAACAATATGCGCTGGTGATCAGTACCACCGGCGGCTTATGGCGTTACCTGGTCGGCGACACCGTTCAATTCACGTCCATCAATCCTTATAAGATCAGGATCACCGGCAGGATCAAACATTATATGAATGCATTTGGTGAGGAAGTGATCGTAGATAATTCAGACAAAGCCATCAGCATCGCCGCCCAAAAAACAAATTCCATTGTAACAGATTATACAGCGGCGCCGGTTTACTTTACCCAGCATAGCAATGGAGCACATGAATGGCTCGTAGAATTTGAAAAGCCACCACAAAGTATGGCAACATTCACCCAGGAACTGGATGCAGCATTGAAAAGTGTAAACAGCGATTATGAAGCCAAACGACACAAAGACATCGCACTTCGGTTACCAAAAATTCATATGTTGCCCAGCGGAACATTCAACAACTGGCTGCGCTCAAAAAACAAAATCGGTGGTCAACACAAAGTACCCAGGCTAAGCAATGAAAGAAAAATACTAGAAGAAATTTTGTCTATTCATATGAATGGTGGCGTACCAACTATTTAAATTTTTAAATAGAGGAAAAGATCATATACACAATAACCATTGCCAAAAAGGCCATTAAAAAATGACCAGGATACATGGATACATTGAACTGTAAAAATTGCGGCCATTCTTTCAGCGGAAAATTTTGTAATAACTGCGGCGAAAAAGTATATACCGAAAAAGATAAATCGGTCAGGCATCTTTTTGGGGAGGCCCTTCACTTTGTTACACACTTCGAAGGAAATTTTTTCAATACACTGAAATCCATTTTTACGAAACCTGGCCAGTTATCGGTTGATTATTGCAATGGCATCCGGAAAAAATATTTCAAGCCCCTTTCCTTCTTTCTATTGCTCGTGATCATTTACCTGTTGTTTCCTGTATTTGAAGGATTGAACATGAAACTCCGGTTTCATGAAACGCACGGATTGTATGGAAAATATGCGAAGGCTGAAGTACAGCGCATCATGGCCGAACGCCATATTACCGAACAGCAACTTGCCGATATTTTTCATCATGCAGGAGAACGAATTTCCAAATTCCTGATGTTTATCCTGATCCCGATCATTGCAGTTGCTTCGCGGCTGATTGCATATAGAAAAAGGCGGCCTTATTACGACCACTTTATTCTTTCCATAGAGTTGCTGTCGTTTTTCCTGCTTTGGGGCTTTATGCTGGTTCCCATTTTGTTTACGCTTCTTTACTGGATATTTGGTATCCGCATTGCATCAGAAGAGATCACTTCGATCTTCATTTTTTCAGTATTCTTATTTTATATCAGCCTGGCAGCCAGGCGATTTTTTAAAGTTAGCTGGGGCTTCGCTATTTTTTATGCGATTATTTTTTCTATATCTTTAATCATATTACTGGAGTATATATACAAACCGATCCTGTTTTATATTGCTATCAGGATGGTATAAACGCAGAAGCTTAAATTTTTTTATTGATATGAAATTATTAGCAGGTAAAACAGCCATTGTAACAGGAGCTGCCAGGGGAATCGGCGAAGCCATTGCCCTTAAATTTGCAGAACAGGGCGCCGATGTGGCTTTTACATATGTAAGTGACAGCAGTGCAGAAAAAGCCGCTGCACTCGAAAGTAAATTACAGGCACTGGGCGTACAAGCAAAATCTTATAAGTCAAACGCTGCAGATTTTGCTGCATGCGAAAGCCTGGTGAATGATGTGCTGGCAACCTTTGGAAAAGTAGACATCTGTGTGAACAACGCCGGTATTTCGAAAGACAATCTCCTGTTGCGCATGACGCCCGAACAATGGGATGAAGTGATGACGGTAAATCTCAAAAGCGTATTTAACATGACCAAGCAGGTGATACGCCCGATGATGAAAGCCAGGCAGGGAAGTATCATTAATATGAGCAGCATCATTGGCGAAATGGGAAATGCCGGCCAAAGCAGTTATGCCGCCAGCAAAGCCGGCATCATTGGTTTCACCAAAAGTGTGGCCAAAGAACTGGGCAGCCGTAACATTCGTTGCAATGCCATTGCCCCTGGATTCGTTGAAACCGACATGACCAGTTATTTAAAAGACGGCGAAGGCGCTGATAAATACAAAGCAGGAATTCCGTTGGGGCGTTTTGCAAGTGGGGAAGACATTGCCAATGTGGCGCTTTTCCTGGCCAGCGATATGGGAAACTATATTACAGGTCAAACGATTAGCGCCTGTGGGGGATTGAATATCTAAATGTTAATCAAATGCAACATTTGCGTCAAAAAAGCGTTTAGCCATTGATTTTGCGGGTATTGTACTATATATTTGCGCTACATACATGGAAAAAAAGAAGAATATCAAAGCTACGATCAACCCTGCGAAAATGATTTCCATCGGGGTGATGTGCTTTTGCCTGCTATTTTTGACAGGCGTTAATTTTTTCGTGTATCCACCATCAGATCCAGCTTGTCATAGTTCCATATCACGCCAGGGTAACAATACCAGCGACGAAGAGTCGCCTACACCTGTTGAAGAAAAATCATCTGCCAAAACAGGCATCACCGTTCAGGAAGAATATGTACATGATGTAGAACTGGTGAAAGGGTCAGTAGATATCGTTTATTTATCGGAACATAAAATTCCCGCAGAAGAAAAATTACAGATCGTACATTTCGAATTGATCTCTCCTCCTCCCAAGATCTAAAACGCCTTCTCATTGTATTTTCCAGGGTTAAGTAATGTATTGGAACCATGTTGGTTCCTTTGTAAACCATTGTAACAGCTTGTGTGATTATAGCATAATTAAGTGTCTGAACAAACAAACACTGTTGCATACACTTCGGGTAAAGCTATGAGATTGGCTCCATCGCCGGTTGAGGCCGTTTGCGCCCCTGCCATTTCCACCAATAAAATTTATTGAACCGTTCACGACGTGTACTCATGCGCCATCGCGTGTATGATGTTGTGTAAAACCTAAGCAACCGCTTTTTTTAATCAAAGTTGTATGAATTTAAAATTTTTAAAACACGATATTCCCGCCAGCATCGTAGTGTTCCTGGTAGCCCTTCCTTTATGCCTTGGCATTGCACTTGCATCTGGTGCGCCTTTTTTCAGTGGCATTATTTCGGGCATCATTGGAGGTGTGGTCATTGGTATGTTAAGTGGATCTAAGCTGAGCGTGAGTGGTCCGGCTGCCGGACTAGCAGCATTGGTATTGGCGGCGATCACCAACATCGGCGACTTCAGGCTATTTCTTTGTGCCGTTGTGATCGCTGGTATTTTGCAGGTATTAATGAGCCTGGCCCGGTTGGGTGGCGTGGCAAATTATTTTCCTTCCAGTGTTATCAAAGGCATGCTTACCAGTATCGGTATCCTCATCATCGCCAAGCAAATTCCACATGCATTTGGATATGACAGGGATGAAAAAGGAAATCTGACGGAGTTGTTCCCTTATGGTAATGAGGATATGCACGAATTACTGCAACCGTTGCAGCATGTCAATGTCGGCGTATTCCTGATCTGTGTCATTTCGATCATCATCATGGTTGTTTGGGAGAAACCATTTATCAAAAACAAAGTAAAATTTATTCCGGGGGCATTGGTGGCGGTGATCGTTTCCGTTTTGCTGAACGAATTATTCCGTTCAACAAACAGCGCATTATTCATTGAACAGGAACATTTGGTACAGATAAAAGCAGCTGGCAGCCCGGCGGAATTCCTGAGTTTTTTCACCTTTCCCGATTTCAGTGGTTTTCTAAACAGTAAAGTGATCATGACGGGTGTGATGATCGCCATCATTGCATCGCTGGAAACATTGCTCAGCATCGAAGCGGTAGATAATATAGATCCCGAAAGAAATGTGACAAATACCAATCGTGAACTTTTTGCACAGGGAATTGGAAATAGCATAGCAGGATTGATCGGCGGGTTACCAGTAACCAGTGTGATCGTAAGAAGCAGCGCCAACATTAATTCTGGAGCCAAATCAAAATTATCAACAGTATTACACGGCCTGTTATTATTGATCTGCGTGATCAGCATACCGGCCTTGCTGAACCTGATACCATTGGCCTCACTGGCTGCCATCCTTTTTTTAACCGGATATAAATTATGTAAGATCTCCGTATTTAAAAAAATGTTCAAGAATGGAAAATATCAATACATACCATTCTTTGTAACGGTAGCGGTTATCCTGGCCATCGATTTGTTTGGCATCTATAAGCCTGTGAAAGGAGAAGGGTTGCTGATCGGTGTTATTGCAGGTTTGATCGCAGCCATCGGAGCTATTCTTCATGGCAACCTGAAAAACTCTTATTACTTCCATGAGGACAAACATCAGACAGGAGATGTCATCAACATGAGTTTATCGGAAGAAGTTTCCTTTTTGAATAAAGGCAGTATCCGTGAAACGCTCGATCATATTCCCGAAAATTCAACCGTGATCATTGATGCATCAAAAACACAATACATCGATTTTGACGTATTGGAACTGATCAAGGAATTCAGGGATATCAAGGCGCCACTTAAAAACATCACTTGTAAGTTCACCGGTTTTAAGGAGGTATATAAAATAGAGAATTCATTTCACGTTCAATCTTCTCACTAATCATTCAAACTATAAATCATGGAAATGGAAAAGACATATAAGCGTTTATTAAGCAATAATAAAAGATGGGTGGTAAAGCAATTAAGAACCGATCCGAATTTTTTCGAAGACCTGGCAAAGGGCCAGCAACCCGAATATCTCTGGATCGGCTGCAGTGATAGCCGTGTTCCCGCTAACCAGATCACCGGAACAACGCCGGGGGAAATGTTTGTTCACCGCAATATTGCCAACATGGTAGTGCACAGTGATATGAACCTGCTCAGCGTTTTATCGTACGCGGTAGAAGTACTGAAAGTTAAACACATCATTGTATGTGGTCATTATGGTTGTGGCGGAGTGATTGCAGCGATGGGCAACAAACAATTGGGACTGATTGATAACTGGCTGCGTCACATTAAAGATGTATACAGGCTGCATCACCTTGAACTGGATGCTATTACAGATGAAACACAAAGGGCCAGGCGATTTGTAGAGCTGAACGTGGTAGAGCAGGTGATAGACCTCGGTAAAACGTCTATCGTTCAGAATGCATGGCAGAAAAAGCAGCCATTGCATATCCATGGATGGGTGTACGACATACATGATGGTATCATTAAAGACCTGGATGTAACATTTACAGGCGTAAAAGACCTGCCGGCGATTTACCATTTTTCGCATTAACCAAAACCAGTATTATGAACCAGCCTGTATTCAATGAAGCGCATGTGTTGCACGAATTGAAGCATTACCTGCCTTCGCAAACACCGCTGAAAGATTTTATACATCATAATTCTTTGCATGCGTTTCAGCATCTGAAATTTTATGATGCCATTTTCAGGGCGTCTAAAATATTTGGATACCAGGTAACCCTGCAATTGGCTGAGTTCAGAAACTTATATAAAAACGGGAGGATCAAAGACGAGATACTCGATGAAGTGCTCATTAACCGGAAAGGCGCTAAAGCAAATGCATGGAAAACAAACCTCGTTTCGAAGTCATACGATGATCACAATGAACCCAGGATCGGCCGGTTGCGGGCGCAATGGAAACAGAAGTATCCTGTTGACCTTGACAACCTCGTTCAGCCGATCCTGTTCCGGGTGTTGTGTAGTTATCTCGACCAGGGCATTGCCATATGGGATTTCCCATTAAACAAAGATGGTTTTTTAGCTTCTGTAAAAGAACTCGAACACAACAGTTTTACCAGTTTATTTAAAACCCAAAGAGCCAGGAATTTATTATTCGACAAAAATACTTCCCTGCAAAGCCTGTTGAAAATTCTGGTAGGAGATGAAGCTTATTTTGAAACATATTTATTCGATCAGCAATTCAGTCACCGGGGTTGGTCGGGTATGGTAGCCACCCTGGAAGCACAGCCACATACACTGCTGAATCCGAAAAAAATCACCCTGCACGACTTGCTCGTTTTTGAGTTGCTGCTGGAAATCGATGCCTTGCAATCGCAGTTGGGCAACAATTGGCAACCAGTGGGCCATTCAGTAAAATTGGCTCCCGATGAATTATTCTATGATACGGAGCTCACCGAACTGGATGAGGTATTCAGCATTTGGCAGGATGCCTTTGAATGGAGTTATTACGATGAGGTACTGGCTGGTATCTCGAAGCAAAAAGCAAAGGCAACCAACGGGATGGCGCACACGAAGTTTTCGGAAAACGGTAATTCGAAATCTTTCCAGGCGATGTTCTGTATCGATGAAAGAGAATGTTCCCTGCGGAGGCATATCGAAAAAGTAGATCCCTCCTGCGAAACACTTGGTAGCCCGGGATTTTTTGGAGTGGAATTTTATTTTCAACCAGAGAACGGAAAATTTTACGACAAGCTTTGCCCGGCGCCGGTTACACCAAAATATCTCATTAAGGAAATACACGTGAATGCTAAACGAAAGCACGAGCCTTTGTATACCGAAAAAACCCACAAACTTTTTACAGGCTTCCTGAGCACATTTACGTTTGGATTCCTGGCAGCGCCTAAAATGCTGCGCAACCTTTTTAGTCCACGCATGAGCCCGGCCATTTCCAATGCCTTTACTCACCAGAATAAAAACGCACCGTTGAGTATTGAGAACTGGCATATCACATACCGGGAAAATGATCTGCAGGTAGGCTTTACCGTTGATGAAATGGCTGCGAGGGTTGAAGGCTTGTTGAGGGGGATCGGGTTGATCGATAACTTTGCACCCATTGTATATGTGATCGCTCATGGATCGAGCAGCGCCAACAACCCGCATCATGGTGCACACGATTGCGGCGCCTGTAGTGGCAGGCCAGGATCGGTGAATGCAAGGGTTTTTTCTTTTATGGCCAATCACCCGGAAGTACGGGAAAAATTAAAACAGAACGGGATTGTCATTCCTGCCGATACACAGTTTATTGGCGGGTTGCACGATACCGCGGCAGATGAAATGGAATATTATGACGAAGACACATTGAATGCCGAAAATGAAAAAAATCATGCACAGCATATTCATTCTTTTGAAAGGGCACTCGACCTGAATGCAAAAGAAAGATCAAGGAGATTTGCTTCAATCAAAACAAAAAATAAACTTCATACGGTTAGAAAAGCCATCAAAAACAGGTCGGTTTCTTTGTTTGAACCAAGGCCCGAATTAGGCCATGGCACCAATACACTTTGCATCGTTGGTAAAAGGGATCTTACCAAGGGATTATTTTTAGACAGGAGAGCATTTCTGAATTCGTATGATTATAAAACAGATCCCGAGGGAAAATATTTAACCGCTGTAATGCGCCCGCTGGGACCGGTTTGTGGCGGCATCAACCTTGAATATTATTTTTCCCGGGTAGATAATTATAAGTTAGGAGCAGGAACCAAGCTGCCACACAATGTAATGGGGCTTTTTGGGGTGGCCAACAGCAGTGATGGCGACCTGAGACCAGGGCTTCCGCTGCAGATGATAGAAGTGCACGACCCGGTGCGTCTGCTCATTATCGTTGAACATTACCCACACGTGGTATTAAACAGCATTCAATCTTCACCAGAGATGTACGAGTGGTTCATCAACGAATGGGTACACCTGGCTGTGGTGGATCCGGCAACGAATCAGATTTTCTTTTTCAGGGAAGGCCGCTTTAACCCATATCATCCCGTAACTAAAAAGATAGATTCCTTCCACGATGTGCATACGTTGATAGAGACGGCTGCGGAAATGGAAACAAATAATATTGAAGACGCCACGAGGGAAAATTTACCTGTTTACTTACATAACTAATCATGATATGGAACCATTGCTGCAAATATTTATTTTGATTCCTGTTCTTGCCTTCCTGGTTAGTTTATGCCTGAACAGGAAAAATGAAAAGCTCATCTCAGGAATGGTGATCACGGCTAACGTTATACAACTGGCGGCCATTGTGCTGTTTATAGCAAACTGGTTTTTCCAGGGTGCTCCTACGCTGAACAGTAAGCATGTTACTTTATTTGTAACCGGCGATATAGAGATCTTCATCGATTTCTTTTTTGATAAAGTGACGATGGTCTTTGCGTTAACTGGTTCTTTGCTGGCGCTGATCGTGAGTGTATTCAGCCGGTTTTACCTGCACCGTGAACCTGGATTCAAAAGGTATTTCTGTACGATCCTGCTGTTTTTAACCGGCTACAACCTGGTGGTTTTTTCCGGGAATTTTGAAACGTTGTTTATTGGGTGGGAGATCGTAGGCATTTGTTCGTTCCTGTTAATTGCGTTTTATCGTGACCGTTATTTACCGGTAAAGAACAGCATGAAAGTGATCTCGCTATACCGTTTAGGCGATATTTGTTTTATCCTGGCCATGTGGATGAGTCATCACCTTTGGCACGAGAACATCACGTTTTTACAACTGCAGGATTCATCACTCGTAAAAGCGCACCTGGAGGAACACAACTGGTATGGTTTTTTTATTGCAGCCATGATAACGGTTGCAGCCATCATTAAATCGGCTCAGTTTCCATTTTCATCCTGGTTGCCCAGGGCCATGGAAGGCCCTACCACCTCCAGCGCTATTTTTTACGGTTCACTTTCTGTACACCTTGGTGCGTTTCTTTTATTGCGTACGTTTCCATATTGGGAGTCGATCATCTCTATCAAAGTGCTGATCATTACGATCGGTGCTGTTACAGCGCTGGTAGCTACCGGTATCGCCAAGGTGCAGTCATCTGTAAAAACCCAGATCGCTTATTCATCTATTGCACAGATCGGCCTCATCTTTATAGAGATCGCATTAGGGCTGCATGTGCTGGCATTGATCCATTTTGCAGGGAATGCTTTTTTAAGAACCTACCAGCTGTTGGTATCACCTTCGGTATTGGGATACCTGGTACATAACCAGTTTTTTAATTTCATGCCAAGGCTTACAGGAAACAGAAATACGTTAAGCCATAAATTTAAAAATACGATCTACATGCTGGGTATTAAGGAATGGAACATGGATAGGCTTATTTCCCGTGTATTCTGGAGTCCATTTAAATGGATTGGAAATAAGATGTCTTTCTTATCCAGCAAAATGTCCGTGTTTTTATTGTTTTCCATGTACCTGTTAGGGTTTTTAGCAGAATGGTTCCACGACCGCGTGCCGGGTACATATTTTGATCTGTTGCCTTTCGTTTTTTCTTTCATTGGATTGCTGCTGATTTTATCTGCTTTCGCTGAACGGGGACATGCAATAAAAGCCTGGTTCCAGGTGGTGGGCGGACAGTTATACATTGCCCTTTCGATAGTGATGCTGAATGAAAATTTCGGCCATAACCACATGTTGCTTTACCTCAGCGGCTCTGTACTGTCGGCGTTTGTAGGCTGGATCTGTTTGAAAAAGATAGAAGCCATCGACCAGGATATTACATTGAACAGGTTTCATGGGTATGTATATGAGCAATCCAACATTGGACTGATCTTTCTCATTGCCTGCCTCGGAATGATCGGTCTCCCATTTACACCAACATTTATCGGCATCGATATTTTATTCAGCCATATTCATAAACACGAAGAGATCCTCATCGTCTTTACTTCGCTGAGTTTTGTTTTTATTGAATTAGCCGTGTTAAGAATATATGCACGAATCTTTTTAGGTCAACACAAGAAAATGCATCACCCGATCGCTTACAGGTCTTCATGATGTATCCCGGTTGCTTCAGTTTAATGATGCCTTATTGTTAATACAATTGTGTTTCTATTAATATCATTATTTTTAACCTGGGAACGGATCCTGGAAATGACCAGGCACCCGGTTAAAAATATCTACTGATGCTATCTTACGAAAAGTTATTGACCGATAATAAAGCCTGGGCTCAAAACCAGGTAACAGAAGACCCGGGATTTTTTAAAAGGCTTGCTGCGCAACAGGCACCGGAATTTTTATGGATCGGTTGCAGCGACAGCCGTGTACCGGCCGATAAGATCACGGGCACCGAACCCGGGCAAATATTTGTTCACCGCAACATTGCCAACATGGTGGTGAACACCGACCTCAATCTCCTGAGTGTTTTGCAATATGCCGTGGAAGTATTAAAAGTAAAGCATGTGATCGTGTGCGGGCATTATGGTTGCGGAGGAATCAGGGCGGCCATGAACCAGCAATATTATGGAGGCATCATCAATCACTGGCTGAAAAACATCAAGGATATTTATCGCTTTCACCGCGATGAGGTAGATGCCTTGCCAACCGAAGACGAGCGGGTAGACCGGCTGACCGAACTGAATGTGAAAGAGCAAATATTCAACCTGGCCAAAACATCCATCATTCAATCGGCCTGGAAACACGAACAAAGGCCGCAGTTGCATGGCTGGGTTTATGGCCTGCAGGATGGCATCATTAAACCGGTATATGAAATGGATGCCGGATCGCATATCGATCCTATCTATGAATACGATAATTTATAATGCCGGATGTAAAGCGCCCCTTGCTGTATATGTCAATTTTCTACTAAACAATGCTCAAAAACTACCTGTTTGGAGTATTGTATAATTAATAAAACTACCTTCTCTTTGCAGCTGAGCAAATTCCCTACCTAATTTTTTCAGGCCCGTTTATCGTATCCGGATGTAATTATTGCAGAGAAGCAAACCTTTTTCTCGTGCTTGAACAAAACCCCTGTTTCGGTTGAACCCGGAAGGGGGTTTTTTCGTGGCGAAAAACAATAAACTAAAAAAATTGTCAAAAAAATACTAAAATAATTAGTGTGAATAAAATAAAAGTTTTAGCTTTGAATCCGGATATACATTTACAACGCAAATTCAGATACATCACTTAAAAAGAAAAACAATGAGCAACGTAGAAAAACTAAAGGCGCTGAAATTAACGATGGACAAGATCGATAAGGATTTCGGCAAAGGATCGGTTATGATGATGAACGAAAAGACGCATATTGAACAAGGCGTTATTTCAACCGGGTCTATCGGCCTCGACGTAGCACTTGGTATTGGCGGGTTACCCAAAGGACGTGTGATAGAAATCTATGGTCCCGAATCTTCCGGTAAAACCACCCTGGCCATTCACGTAATTGCCGAAGCACAGAAAAAAGGAGGCATGTGTGCATTCATTGATGCAGAGCATGCTTTCGACAGTACATATGCACAAAAACTTGGCGTAGATATCGATAACCTGCTGATATCGCAACCCGATTATGGCGAGCAGGCACTGGAAATCGCCGATAGGCTGATCCTTTCAGGAGCACTTGATGTAGTGGTGATCGATTCAGTAGCAGCATTGGTTCCTAAAAGCGAATTGGAGGGAGAAATGGGCGACAGCAAAATGGGCCTGCATGCCAGGCTCATGAGCCAAGCCCTGCGGAAACTCACGGCCACCATTTCAAAAACAAACAGCTGTTGCATTTTCATCAACCAGCTGCGTGAAAAGATCGGGGTCATGTTTGGTAACCCTGAAACAACTACCGGCGGTAATGCCCTGAAGTTCTATGCTTCGGTGAGGCTCGATATTCGCCGATTGGCACAGATCAAAGATGGCGATGAAGTAACCGGTAATCACATCAAAGTGAAAGTGGTGAAAAATAAAGTAGCACCGCCATTCCGCCAGGCTGAATTCGATATCATTTATGGAGAAGGAATTTCCAAAGCCGGTGAGATCATCGACATGGGCGTTGAACTGGGGATCGTACAGAAAAGTGGTAGCTGGTTCAGTTACAACAACGATAAACTCGGCCAGGGCCGCGAAGCCGTTAAGCAATTAATGACAGACAACCCGGAACTGGCTTCAGAAATTGAAGGTAAGATCCGCGAAAAAATTAAAGAAATGCAGGCTTGATACGATGTATCTGCCTGTGGGGGTTAGGTTAGTAAGTATAACCGTCTTTTTCTAAAGACGGTTTTTTCATGCCTGCATCCGATATTTGTATAGTAAACATGATAACAAGCCACAAAAATGCTACGACTGCCCACCTGGCCCTGCTTGCTACCAATATATTTTTTGCGATCAATTTTACAGCCATCAAGTACCTGGTGAATCATGGCCTGGTACTTCCTTTCGGGCTAAACCTGATCCGGGTAGCCATCACTACCGGCTTGCTATGGATCATGTTTATTTTCAGGCCCGAAAAAGTTCGCATCGAGCGGGCAGATTGGGGTCGATTTGTGTTGTGTGCTTTGACCGGCATTGCCATCAACCAGCTTTTATTTGTGAAGGGATTGTCGATGACGTATTCGATACACGCATCCTTGCTCATGCTCACCACCCCGATCCTCATCACCATATCGGCCGCCTGGTTGCTGAGAGAAAGATTGAGTGTATATAAAATCGCGGGTCTTGCCATGGGCATTGCCGGTTCAGCAGTGTTGATCATGTCGCGGAATCATTCGGGAAATGCATCTGATGTTTTGTGGGGCGATATTTTAGTGATCATCAACGCCGTTTCTTACACGGCTTATTTTATACTGGTGAAACCGTTGATGTTGAAATACAAACCAGCTGTGGTAATACGTATGGTCTTTACCATCGGCCTGTTCATGATACTGCCGTTTTGTTTCAACGAATTTATTCAAACACCATGGTCCCGTTATGGAGCGACTGATTTTATGATACTCGCTCTCATCACCTGTTGCGGAACCTTCCTGGCCTACCTGTTCAATGTATATGGTATTAAAAAACTCGGCGCTTCAGTGGCCGGAAGTTATATTTATTCGCAGCCGGTATTTGCAGCATTGATCGCCATGCTGGTATTGGGCGAAGTGTTGTCTTTTTATAAGATCATTGCAGCCATCTTTATATTTACCGGTGTTTACCTTGCCAACAAATCAACATAACATGAGAGCATATATTCACGCAATGAGTGATGCGGATTATGCAGCGGCTGGCAAATTGTTCAAAGCCTATGCAGCCTGGCTGAACATAGACCTGGGATTCCAGCATTTTTCCGACGAATTGCAGCAACTAAAAATGATGTATGCATTACCGGTAGGTGGTATCATTCTTTGTAAAGTAGATGAACAGTTTGTTGGTTGCGTAGGAATCAGGAAACAGGAAGAAGGTATTGCTGAATTGAAGAGAATGTATGTGCAACCTGCTTTTCAGCAGTTGGGTATTGGAAGGGAATTGCTGGAAGAGGCGATAATGCTGGCCATTCAATGTGGTTATCAAAAGATCAGGCTCGATACCTTAAGCGATATGCTTCCTGCCATCAACCTTTATAAGCGACATGGATTTTATGAGATACCCGCCTATTATCATAACCCCGAACCTACGGCCGTTTATTTTGAAAAAGACCTGCATACCGGTAAGGAATAAACGAAAATGTTATCCGGCTTTTGGATAGTCGAAGAATAAAAATTTCTTTTCCGCCGTTAAAAAATCCTTCCATTCTTTTATATCGGCCTCCACAGCAAAAATGCCACAGGTAGGAATATTGTCGATGTGCACACCGTTGCAAAGGGTATTTGCAAAATCGGTAATGCCCGGGTTATGGGAAAAGATCGCCACTTTTTTATACTCATTGCTCAGGGCGCTAATTAGTTTTTGATAAGTTTCAATGGATGCGTGGTACAGGTCTTCTATAAATATGATCTTGCTGCTATCAACGTCCATTGTTTCGCAAAAGATCTTACAGGTTTTTTTGGCTCGTTTGGCCGGGCTGCTTACAAAAGCATCCGGTACTATTTTTCTGTGCAGCAATCGCTTTGCCATTTCAGGTGCATCGCGTAGGCCCCGTTCATTAAGCGTGCGGTCGAAATCGGGAACCGTAAAATCGCCCCAGCTGCTTTTTGCATGGCGGATTATATAGATAGATTTCATGCGAATGATTTATAACGACTAATGACCTGGAACAGAAAAAAACTTTTTAATTAATAACGTGGTGGGCTATTAAAATAGTCATTTTTCTACTGTATCAGCTAACTATGCGTCATTGCGAGGCACGAAGCAATCTTACACTTTGTTGATAATTAATCCAAACACAAAGATTGCTTCGTGCCTCGCAATGACGTTCTGCGGTTAGTTTATACTATTATAATCGAGATCAAAAATATTTTGTGTGTTTAAAAAGTCAGTAGACAATTAAACATAGCGTGTAAAAGAGGATTAATTAAATAAACAACACATTAATATCCCCTTACATCACGTCCCTCCATAAAATTCATAAAAGCCTTGTTGCAAACCCTGTTACCTCCCGGCGTAGGGTAGTTGCCGGTAAAATACCAATCGCCTTTATTGTTCGGACAAGATTCATGCAGCGTTTCAATCGTCTGGTAAATTACATCAACAGGGATCTTTACTTCTGCCGGCGTAATGAGCTGGGCAATTTTGCCGCTGATCTCATCCAATGTAAATGATTTATACACCTGCCTCACTACATTTTCGGTATGTAGTTCGTTTGCTTTTTCCAGCGTATTACATTTGTCTAAAAGTTCGGTCAACAAACTTTCCTGGTTTCTCTCCTTCAATAGTGCGATGGCTGCCCGGAATGCAATGAAGTCGCCCATTTTACTCATATCGATGCCATAACAATCGGGATATCGGATCTGCGGAGCCGAAGAAACAACGATGATGCGTTTGGGCTGAAGCCGGTTGAGCATGCGAATGATACTTTCTTTCAACGTGGTACCTCTTACAATGCTATCATCTATTACTACCAGGGTATCGGTATGTTTCTTAACCGTGCCATAAGTGATGTCGTATACGTGCTGCACCATCTCGTTGCGGCTGCTGTCTTCGGTAATGAATGTACGCAGTTTCACATCTTTGATGGCGATCTTCTCTATCCTGATCTTTCGGTTGATCATCTCCGTTAGTTTCTCTTCATCAAAATCTTTCCCCCAGCTTTGAATGCGTTCTATCTTGATGCGGTTGAGATAATCTTCTGCGCCTTTGATCAAACCATAAAAAGCGATCTCGGCCGTATTGGGTATGAAAGAGAAAATGGTATTCTTCAGATCGTGATCAATCGCTTTGAGAACCACATCGCTTAAATGATAACCCAATGCAATGCGTTCGCGGTAAATTTTTTCATCACTGCCACGGCTGAAATAAATCCTTTCGAAGCTGCAGGCTTTTCTTTCTTTGGCAGGAATGATCTGCTCAAGCTGGAAACTTCCATCAGCTTTAATGATAAGCGCCATGCCGGGCATCAGTTCCTGTACTTCATTTTCTTCCAGGTTGAAAGCGGTGCGGATCGCAGCTCTTTCACTGGCCACTACGATTACTTCCTCATTGATATAATAATAAGATGGACGAATGCCATGAGCATCCCGCATGGCAAAAGCGTCGCCATTGCCGGTGATGCCGGCAAAATGAAAACCTCCATCGAACAGGGGCGCCGATTGTTTAAGTACACTCGTAATGTCCATTTGCCCGGGAGCTTCTTCATCGGCCTTTACCTGGAAATGATGAATCACATCCATCATGGCAGCGAGGTCGCTTTCACATTGAAACGGTCCGGGTTTAATATCAACCAGGTCGAACAGTTCTTCTGTATTAACGAGGTTGAAGTTTCCGGCCAGGGCAAGGTTGCGGGCCGGAATGGTATTTTTCTTGATAAAAGGATGGCAGAAATCTACATTGTTTTTTCCTTGTGTGCCATAGCGAAGGTGGCCGAGCAAAATTTCACCCATTACATTCAGGTGGCCTTTCATGAGGCCGGGGTGATGCTTGATATCGGGCTGGTATTTTTCTACTTCGGCAATCTCTTTACCGATCTTGTCAAACAGGTCGGCAATGGGTTGATTGGCGTTGCTGCGCAGGCGATATAAAAATGGGTAACCTGGTTCGGTATCTAATTTTACTGCGGCAATACCAGCTCCATCCTGCCCGCGGTTGTGCTGTTTTTCCATCAGGAGGTATAGCTTGTTGAGGCCATACAACACAGAATTATATTTTTGCTGGTAAAAACTGAAAGGTTTGCGTAAGCGGATCAAAGCCAGTCCGCATTCGTGTTTTATCTGGTCACTCATATGGAGGAATACCGGTTGAGGTGCAAAATTAGCGGATTGCACTACAGCAAACAAAAAACCCGGCGAAAGGCCGGGCTTAATAAATAATATTTAACAGGGTTGATTATAAACCGCTGATCGTTAATCCGATTTGTAAAAGCTTGGTATCAGGCGCTACGCCATCTTTAAACATGGTGGTTATGTTATAGGCACCAAATAACGAAAAGTTGCCATAACCAACGCGGGCAGTAGCCGCCAGCCTGGTTGTATTGAAATAACTTTTGGTACTCACTTTTTGAATGGCACTACTGATGCTGTTGCCGGCATTATCCTGGAAATTTTTCCCCTTGGTATGAGCGCTCAGTAAGGTTCCGATTTTAAGGCCGATAGCGGCTTTAAAGGTTTTATTGGGCGTATTTGGATTGCTGGCAAACCTGAGTTCTACCGGTACTTCGAGGTAGGCCGTGGTCACTTTGAATTTTTTAAAATGGCTCAGGGTATCCTGTACTTCAAAAGGAATGGTAGGTGTTTTGGCATCGATGTCAACATACATTCTTTTAAAACCGATGCTGCTGGTACTTACTCCAATACCGAAAGCAGCACTGAAACGGGGATTTCCTTTAAAAGGCTTGTCGAGCATGATGTAAACATTGGCGCCTTTGCTGAAACCCTTGATATGACTGCTCACGCTATCCGCTGCGCCCGACCAGCTATCGCGGCTGATCTGCAACATCAGGTGATCGCCAGCCCTGCTGATGAGATCGTATTTCTTTTTTTCTTTTGTTTTTTGTGAAAAAGCGGGCACTGCAGAAACAAGCGCAACCAGGATCACCAATAATTTTCTCATAATGACTTTTGTGCGGCAAAAATAATTTCCTACCGGGTTAATGAAAGGTTAAATGATTTTTAAAAAATGGCCCGAAATGATTCGGGCTATTGGTTTTGGGCCCACCTGCTCGGGAACAGGCTTTTATTTATTTAGTTAAGTTCCCTTAATCTGAGGTAAAAGATCGATTTCTATCCAGGATGGAAAATGCTCTAAACACCATAAAGATCGACGGACAACCGGATGGATAACCAAATTGCAGTTTTTATGCAAGCCATATCCAACACGGCTAAGCCCCAAAGATATTCAAATCAGTGATTTCAAGCCCAATTTATTTGGAACCTAAGGTTGAAAGTGATTGCAATATGGGGTCTGCTGTTAAAACTTTATGGCTTTCATTTTAATGGTTTTTCCGGCTTGTTCTATTTTCATGATATAAACACCAGCCTTCCATTCCTGTCCTAATATATTTGTCTCGTTGGCTTTTACCTTTATTTTCCTGATCATTCTTCCCTGCAGGTCGTAAATGCTTACTGTCACAGGTCCGTTATATGAACTAGTTACATTGAACCGGAATTCACTTGCAGATGGATTTGGAAAAAGTACTGCGCTGATGTCATCTCCAGGGTTGTTTTTTGGCTCGGTCATGCTTTTCGGTTGCTGATCACCGTTAGTTACAATGCCGCCCGGAGGGCAGGCAGGTAACACGATCCACAATCTTTTTACCGCACTGCTTCCGCAATCACTCCATGCGGTAGCAGTTACTTTGCTGTTAATTGATACGGGAGGATATGCAACCGTAAGGCTGGTTGTTCCCTGCCCGTTGAGGATGGTTGCGCCAGGTGGAACCGTCCATTCAATCGTTTGCGCAAAATTGGGCAACGAAGGCATTTGATATTGATAAACTCTCTCAGGGCAGGAATTTAATTCAGTAATGCTGATGTTTTGCGGCGTTCCGGGAAGCAGTTTTCTTACTGTAAAAGACCTGGTACCTGCTATATTGCATCCATTGGATGTTGTAACAGAAATGGTTCCGCTGGAAAAGTTATCAGGAAAAATTAGGGAGATATTGTTTGTTCCTTGTCCGCTAAAGTTAATGGTTCCAACGGGCACCGTCCAGTTATAGTAGTCCACATTCGATGCAGGGGCCGTTGTATAATATGCGGGAGTTCCTGTTGCCCCGATATGTCCGCATGCATTGTCTGCACCATAGATCAAACCTGGGTCAGCAGGAAGTAGCCGGCCAATATGCAAGCTACGTTCTGCGCTGATGCCGCAGGAGTTAACAGCACTCACGCCAATGTTTCCGCCAACGAAACCGCTGCTGATATTGGTAACAATGTAATCTTCCGTTAAGCTGCTGTTGTGGCTTGTAATGCTGATTCCGGCCGGAACAGTCCAGTTGTAGGAGGTTGTATTGGGTAGTTTTGTTATCCGGTACGTTGCAGGCAAACCTGAAGGGTTAGCCTCCGAAGGCATGTACATACATGCGTTGGTTGGTCCGCTGATCAAGCCGGGCACGGAAGGGGAAGTACGCCTTACCGTTATGCTTCTTACCGGGCCAGCACCACAGTTGTTAACCGGCTGCACGGTGATGTTTCCTGTATTGAAATTATTGCTGAATAAAACCTTTATGCTGTTGCCGTTATTTTCCGATATGGTCACTCCCACAGGAACGGTCCACAAATAACTACTTGCTGCTGCAACAGGGTTAACACTGTAAACGACTTCTGTTGCGGTTTCTGAATAAGTACATACTTCTGTTGGCCCACTGATAAAAGAAATGTTACCGGGTGGTTGTGCCAGCAGGTAATGGATATACATTTCGCTTACACCGCAGGCAGAAATACTTCTCACTCTTACCTGTTTATTGGCACTGGCCGTAAAGCCTGCACCAATATTTACGATGAGCGTATCGTTACCTTGTCCTGAGAGTATGTTTATGGTATTTGGCACCGTCCAGGTATAAGTGGTTGGCAGCGTGGATACCGGTACCGTAAACATCACTGCTGCTCCTGTGCCCACATAAGGGCATACATTGGTTGGTCCGCTTACAACAGGTGCCGGTTGTACTGAAGTACTTCCTGTAATGTTGATGAATGCCTGGTCGGTGCATCCATTGGCATTAACTACCGTTACCGTATAGGTGCCGGGGATTGTTATGATCGCATCAGCCTGGTTACCCAGCCCGCCCGACCAGCTATAACTTACCCCACCCGTTGCCGTTACCTGTATCGTATTGTTGGTACAGGTTAGGATGGTTGTTCCGGAAAGATTGATGATGCCGGCCGATGGAGCAGGAAGCACTTCTATAAATACCGACACCGGAACATTGCATTCCAGGTAATGACCAGTGGGATGAAAAGTATAAGTTCCGGACTCTGTATTGCTCACGCTTGCAGGTTCCCAGGTACCAGGTATATTGAAGTTTGTAGAAGTGGCCGGTAAAGCGGGCGGCGTTGATCCATAACAAATAGGACCAATAGGATCAAACAAAGGAATGGTTGATGGATATACCTGTACCCATGCAGTGGCCCTTGCACTTGCACTGCAGATACTATCCTGTAAATAATAATAGTAACTGGTTACAGCATTGGTTGCCACCAGAGGCGGCGTAGTAAAAGTATATCCACTGCCCAGGTAATTACCACCGGTTGGCGCATCGTACCAGCTTACAACTCCTTCGAAAGTACTATAGGCTACGAAAGTAGCAGGTTCCCCGTTGCAGACTATTTCATTGGGTGCATAGGGCATTTCGGGAGGTGAAGCTGATCTTAACGTGACGGTTACGGCCGTTCTTGTTGCGCTGGCATCACAGGTGCTGTCTTGTACATAAAAGATGGTCGTACTGGTTATAGGTGGCGTTGTGAATGAGAATCCACCACCCAGCCAGGAACCTCCTGCAGGAGCATTATACCAACCTAAAGTGCCGGTACCCGTTGCCGTTATGGTGGCCGTACTGCCTGAACAAACGGAAGGACTCGGGCTGGTAACGGGTGCTGCTGGTGGAACACAGCCATCGGTTACTGTGGAACAGGTAAAATTAAATTTCGTGATGGTCGTGTTATCGCCAAGTTGCCCCCAGGTGTTTGCACCGGCAGCGCAATACACATCTCTTTCTGTTTTTAACCCGATGCTGTGAAAAGCGCCGGCATCCATAGATACCTGTTTATGTTGATTACTAACTAATACGGGTACATGCTGATCGGTAAAACTTCCGTTGCCCAGTTGTCCATAACCATTATAACCCCATGACCAGACATCGCCGTTTGATTTGATACCAAGACAATGTGCATTGCCCGAAGTAATTGCTATCCACGATTTTTCTGTCCCGATCTGAACAGGGCTGTTTTGATCTGTGCCACTGCCGTCACCCAATTGACTGATGCCATTATCACCCCATGCCCACAGTGTTCCATCTGATTTCAGTCCGTGACTAAATAGCCCGCCTGCTTCAATACTGATCCAATTAAAATTGTTGCCGATCTGCACCGGGTTTAGCTGGCTGCCGTTGGAACCATTTCCCAACTGGCCCTGGTCGTTGCGTCCCCAGGCCCACAAACTGCCGTCTGACCTCAATGCAAGCGTATGATAAAATCCTGTTGAAACCTGCACCCAATCATGGCTGGTACCCACCTGTACCGGGCTTGTAAAATAATTTCCGGAGGAACCAATTCCAAGTTGACCATTGTCATTGCGTCCCCAGGCCCACAGCGTTCCATTTGATTGTAAAGCCAGGCTATGATGTGCATCGGAGCCCGCTTCAATGCTCACCCAGTTATTGTCGGTGCCAACCTGTACAGGAATATTGCTGTCGGTGGTTGTTCCGTTTCCGAGTTGTCCATCTGAATTATTTCCCCAGGCCCACAAGGTTCCGTCGGCTTTTATGCCGAGGCTATGATCGCTGCCCGCATCTACGCTTATCCAGTTATGACCGTTTCCAACCAGCACCGGGCTGATGCGTTGCGTATTACTGCCATCTCCCAGTTGACCTTCAGCATTATCGCCCCATGACCATAATGTTCCATTGGTTTTTAAAGAAAAGGAATGTGTATTTCCGGCAGCTGTTATTAACCACTTGTTTAAATTTCCAATCCGGATAGGTTCCGGTTCGCCATCTGTTGTTCCGTTCCCTAACTGACCTTCCCCATTACCACCCCAGGCCCATAAACTTCCGTCAGCTTTAACGGCTGTGTTATAATCTGCGTTGGCAATTATAGTAACCCAGTCGTTGCCAGACCCGATCTGGAAACTATTATTGTTGGTCAGCGACCAGATCGTTCCATCGGCTTTCAAAGCAAAGGATGCATAGAATCCGGATGAGATCTGTACCCAATTCTCACCTGTTCCGGTTTGTACAGGCGTTAATGAAGGGCTTATACCGCCCCATGTCCAGAGGGTTCCGTTCGATTTAAGGGCAACGCTGTGATTATATCCTCCTGCAATGGTTGTCCAGTCATGATACAGGCCAACCTGAACCGGAACACCTCTATCGGTTTGGGTGCCGTCTCCCAACTGGCCTTCCACATTGCTTCCCCAGGCCCATAAAGTGCCGTCGGCTTTCAATGCAAGATTGTGCATATCTCCGGTGGCAATGGCGTTCCAGTTATTATCAGAACCCACCTGCAGGGGTACCATTGAATTGTTCAGGTAGCCCCATTCCCAGAGCGTTCCATCCGATTTTAGTGCGAGATTCTGACCATCGCCGCAGGAAATACTTATCCATTTATCATCGGACCCTAACTGTGTAGGAAGGTATGTATCTGCCCCACTAAAGCCCGAATTGCCCCAGGCCCATAGTGTACCGTTCGATTTTAATGCAAGGCTATGCCCATATGCAGTGGCAACTGTGGCCCAATCACGATCGGTGCCGATCTGTATCGGTAGCAAGCGGCTGATGTCGGTACCATCGCCCAATTGCCCAAAAATATTATTACCCCAGGCCCAAAGCTCACCTCCCCTGATCTCCAGGTTATGATATGCCACACAACCGTTGGATATGCGCTGGTAATTGGACCTGTATGGAATCGATTTTTTTGTATTGGCCCTGCTCACCTGGGCATATAAACCTGCGAACTGCATCACTACAGCAAGAAAAAGCAACATGAATTTTTTCATTACCCTTGTTTTAATGGTTGATGATAACTGCAAAAACTACTATTAAGTAAAGAAGTTATTG